>CP146203.1:320867-641734 GCA_039995105.1 Jonesiaceae bacterium BS-20 | reverse complement strand
CCAAGTCCTCCTCGGTCGCAGACCGAGTCACAATGATTCCCGTGGACACGGACATGAGCAGTGCCGGGATTTGGGTGACCAGGCCATCGCCAATGGTCAAAAGCGAATAGGTCTCGAGGGCCTCGCCAAATGGCTGACCCTTTTGAATCAAACCGATTGAGATGCCACCGATCAAGTTAATGATCGTAATGATGATGCCCGCAATGGCGTCACCCTTGACAAACTTTGAAGCACCATCCATCGCACCGTAGAAGTCAGCTTCCGCGGCAACCTCGGCGCGGCGCTTCTTAGCATCGGAATCACTGATCAACCCGGCGTTCAGGTCGGCGTCAATCGCCATCTGCTTACCCGGCATTGCATCCAGGGTGAACCTAGCACCAACCTCAGCGACGCGGCCGGCACCGTTGGTAATCACAACGAACTGGATGACCACCAAAATAAAGAAGATGACAAGACCAATGATCAAGGAGCCGCCAATGACAAAATGGCCAAAAGCATTGATCACCTCACCCGCATAGCCATCACCTAGGACCAGCCGCGTTGACGCCACGTTCAACCCCAGCCGGAACAGCGTCAAGATCAGCAAGATAGATGGAAAGACCGCAAATTCAAGCGGCTTCTTGATGTACATGGCGGTCAACAGGATGACCAAACCAAGGCTGATGTTGACCACAATGAGCAGGTCCAACAGCATGGCCGGTAGCGGCACAATGAGCAGGATGACAACGCCGACCACCCCGATCGGCACACCAAGTTTTGTTATGTCTGAGAGTTTCACTGATCATCCTTTACGGGTGGAACTAGGTCTATGGGAACTTCCGTGCCGGTCGTCATGGTGTGGACCGTTGGGCCGGTGGCACCGCGTTTTTCAAGAACATGACAAAAGCGAGCACCTGAGCCACCGCGTTGAAGAGCTGCTCGGGCACCTCCCTGTCCAATTCGCAGTGCTGGTGCAGTGCCCGGGCCAGCGGAATATCACTGACCATCGGGACACCATGCTTTTGAGCCTCGGACCTGATCTTGTCTGCGATGAGTCCCTTGCCCTTAGCAACGAGCTTGGGGGCACCTTGGCCTGCTACGTATTTCAAGGCGACTGCAACGTGGGTTGGGTTGACCACCACAACATCAGCGTCAGCAACATTTGAGATCATTCGATTGCGACTCATCGCTAGCTGCCGCGATTTGATCTGGCCCTTTACGTGTGGATCGCCCTCGGTGTTCTTGTTCTCATCCTTGATCTCTTTCTTGGTCATCCGGGTCTTCTTGCGGTTGCGGCGCATCACCACAAACACGTCAACAATTGCCAGCACAACCCCGGCCGCGATCGCCGTCCACAGCAACTTGTTGATGCCGTTTCCTGCCGCTTCCAAGATCGCGCTCAGTTGTAGGCCGCCAGCGCTTAGGAGCACGGGCATGAGCTGCTGAATGACCGAGTAAAGTACTGCACCGACTACAACTGTTTTCAGGAGTGCTTTGACTCCCTGCCAAAGCGCCTGGGTGCCAAACTTCTGTTTGACCCCCTTGAGCAGGTCGAACTGTTTGAAGGTGGGTTTGAGTTTCTTGGTGGAGATATGAATACCACCGGTGGCCGCGTTGGCCACGATTGCGGCGATTACCCCGGCGGCCAGCATGGGTGCAAGCGCGGGAAGGACCGACTGCAAAGCCTGCGACAAGAATGTCATGGCCAACGCAGGGTCTGGAGACCGCACAATTGTGGCTAGGTGCTGGGTTGCGTTCACCGCGGCATCGGTAATTTGACCAAATGCCATGGGCAACATGACTACCGCGGCACCTATACCAAGCCACGCGGACAGATCCTGAGATTTTTGCAGCGAGCCATCCTTGCGCACCTCCTTCATCCGCTTGGGGGTGGCTTTTTCACTACGATCCTCGCCTGATTGTTCGCTCATGACACCCCCTCAAATAGGGCGCGCATGGAGGTTCCGGTCAAGGACTCAACCACTGCAGGGAACGTCAGATAGATCAATGATCCAAGTGACAACGTCAGGTAGATTTTTAGGGGGAAGCCCATCGCAAACGCGTTCAGTGCCGGGGCGACTCTGGTGAGCAGCCCCAAGCCAATATCAGCGAGCAGTAACACCACCAAGAGCGGACCGGCAATCTGCAGGGCCGCAACAAACATGGTGGTGAGTTGTGTTGTTGCGGTCTGGGCCACCGAACCAATCGCCACCGAGCCCTGTCCTAGAGTCAGGGGCACAACATCGAACGTCTTGAACAAGCCGTCCAAGATGATCAGGTGGGCGTTGGATGCGAACAGCAGCGCCAACGAGGTCATTTGAAACATCCTGGCGATTAGGGCGGCGTTGACCTGGTTCATCGGGTCGAACCCCTGGGCCATAGCAAACCCGCCCATCTGGTCAATTAATCCGCCCGCAACTTGCATTGCCGCGAATACCAAGTACACCAAAAACCCTAGGGCAACCCCCGTGAACGCCTGGGTGACTAGGGCAAAGATATACCCGGCGGTGCTCAGTTCCCCGGGCAGTTGGTCAACACCGGAAAAAATTGTCAGGGCAAGACCAATAGCAAGTATGATCCGGACCGAGCCTGGAAAGGACCGGTAAGAAAATGGCGGTGCCGTAAATAGGAAGGCAACTATGCGAACAGAGATAAGCATGAGGGACTCCAAGCCAACCAGCGAAGCCTCAAGGTTCACAGCACACCGATCAGTGTTGGCAACCGTTCAAATAACATGTGTGTGAACGCGGTTGCCTCGGCAATCATCCAGTGCCCGGCCAGGTACAACGCGAACGCTACCGCGGCAGCCTTGGGCACAAAACTCAAAGTCACCTCTTGAATCTGCGTAATTGACTGCAACAGCGAAACCAAGAACCCCACACACAGGGCGGTCAGCAGGATGGGGGCGCATAGTTTGGCCGCAAGCAGCATGGCTTGCAAGCCCAGATCTAGAACAGCGGTGGTATCCATGAATTGCCCCTACCCGTAACTGCCAACGAGGGCGGTGATTATCAGTGACCAACCATCGACTAATACAAACAATAAGATCTTGAACGGAAGCGAAATCATGATCGGGGGCAGCATCATCATGCCCATCGACATCAGCGCGGCCGAGGTCACCAGGTCAATAATCAAGAATGGCAAAAAGATAACAAACCCGATGATAAATCCGGCCCGGATCTCAGACAACAAGAAAGCTGGGATTAACGTAAGCATGCTGACGTCTTCGGTGGTCTGCGGATTATCAAACCCGGCGGCCCTGGTTAACAGGGCAATGTCTGACTCCCTGGTTTGTCCAAGCATGAACTCCCGCAGGGGGCTGCCACCAATATCCAGCGCCTGCGTGAAATCGATGGTGCCATCAATATATGGCTGAACTGCCTCGGTGTTTATCTGTCCCAGAATCGGCCCCATGATGAACATGGTCAAGAATAGTGCGATCCCCGCGAGCACTTGGTTGGGTGGGATGCCCTGCAATCCCAAGGCGTTACGAGTGATTGACAGAACAATCAGAATCTTGGTGAAACTCGTCATCATCAACAGCAATGACGGCGCGACAGATAAGAGCGTGATGCCGAGCAAGACAATGATCGAGGAAGACGGTTTAGCGTTGCCGTCGACATTAACGTTGACCAGCCCGCCAATCTCAACCGGATCAACAGGGGCGACCGGCTCAACCGGATCAATGGGGACAGCGTGTGCGCCGTTAGCCAGAGCAAAGATTGCCAAGAAGACGAGGACAAAGACGGCGAATAAACGCCACCGTCTGGCTCGCCAGATCGGCACGGAACGAAGCAACATAGAAGATGACCGCCAAGATCGAAAAGAATACACCGGGCCCACAGTCCCAATCAAAAGTGCATTCTCGGCACGTGCGTTACGGTGACCCATCCTGGTTCCGTGCAGCTACTAATAAGCGGACAGATCCGTCTGTCCGGGTATGAAGAACTTGTCGGGGTTCACGCCCCGGTTGACTACATCCGTGCAATTACAAGTGTTGTTGCAGGGACCCGCGCAAAATCTGGTCAAAATCCAGGCCGGCTGCGTCCGGTGACGGCATATCATCTGCCCCTTCAGCGTCCGGTGTTGGATCATCTTGGCTTGGGGTTGTCAGGGTCGTGATCAGGCTGACCTGAGTCTCTGAAACACCAAGAACCAACCGCTGGCCGTCAATATCAACGACCGCTACACCCGTGCGCCCAATCAATATCTGGCGGGCCGCAACCGTCATGACCGGGGCCGGTTGGTCCCTACGCCCCCAGTTAGGCAACGAAAATGGCAACTGCAGTCCGGTGTTCTTGGCCCTCTTACCGGCCAAGCGGGCAGGTGCACCGCCACCGGTTTTGGCAAGGAGGCGTGCGACTACCCCGCCCGAACTTGCGGACTTACCAAGCCACAAGATCAGACCGGTAATAACAATGAGTGAGGCAACCGCCCGCAGTATTGGTTCCAACATTGAGAGCTATACCAAACCCTCGGTAGCATCCATGATCTCGGTGATACGCAAACCGTAGTCCTCATCAACAACTACCACTTCACCGCGTGCCACCAGGTGGCCATTTACCATCAGGTCGGCCGCGCTTCCGGCAACTCGGTCCAGTTCCACGATCACCCCCGGCGTCAGGTCTAAGATCTGGCGCACTGGGAGCTTAGCTCGGCCAATTTCTGCGGTGAGTGTCATCTCAACGTCGTACAGCATCCGCATAGACTTGGGATCCGCGGTTGCAGGTCCAGTGGCACGAGTGCGTAGTCCAGCATCAGATTCTGAAACTGCACCGCTTGAGCTTTGATCAAACATTGGGGCTACCTCTTGAATGTTCAGTGCGAACCAACCGTGCAGGGTGACTCCGGCTCGCAGGGAAAAATAGACGGTTGACGCGGAGTTAAATGCTTCCAAGGCGACCCGCTGGCTCACAATGACACCCTGGCCAAGCTTGTGCGCAACTGAGTCCAGTAAGACTTGGGGGCCTCGGGAACTTCCCAAATCCAAACCTGATTGGCCCAGCGGAGCCATTGTCTGCCCGGTAACCGCAAGCAGTAACCGAGCATCACAGGCGCCTACATAGTGAACGGTGGCCAGCTCAAATTCACTGGACAGGGCACTGAGGTCTGGAGCCACTGACTCTAGGGTCGGTGTCAAGGGAACATCACTGGGCACCAAGTCGGTCACTGCTCGGGCAAGCTCTTGATAATCTGACAGGCTGTATGACACGGTCATCGTGCTGGCTCCGGTTCCCACTGGCTGGCATCCAAGTTGGAGCCGCTCAATCCCTGGGAGGGGTTTGCAGAGACCACCTTCGCGGCCAACTGCTTGCCAACGCTTCCTGGCATTGCATGGCCCACCAAGAGGTCGTCTACCAATAGATCCAGTGGCCTAGAAACCGCGTGGTTGAGGTGAATGACCTGGCCCACGCTGAGGCTGGATAGATCCTTGGATTGGATCTTGGTCGTTCTAAAGGCCACCGCTAGGTCTAACGGAACCTGTTCCATATTGCGGTTCAGACGTTCCTGGACTGCCTTGGCCTCAGCGGCCTCACCCACTGTCAGGGCGTCCGTGCCTTCCCCTAAACGCATGGGAGTAACCAGCAGATCAGCGGGGATCATCATCGACATATGCGCAGTCGCATCGTTCATTGCGATCTCGAATCTGGCTACCAGTACCGCTTCGTTGGCGGGGGTGACCTGAACGAACTGTGGGCTGTATTGGATCCCACGGATCTCCGGCTTCAGATCGAGCACGGACGCAAACGCATACCGTAGGTCAGCCAAGGTTGCCCCAAACAAGTCCGTGATCAGGTGCGTTTCAATCTCTGTCAGGTCCCGGTCAGGCACGTTATTGGTCAGACCTGGGCCACCCAACATGAGGTCAATCCAAGTCATTACGGTTGCGGTGGGCACTTGCAGCACCGACGATGCCCGTGAATCGTCCAGACTCACCAGAGCTAGAACGGTGTGCTGATCAAGCCCCTTAACGTACTCGTCATAGCTGATCAATTCTACTTTCTCCATCACGATCGTGGAGATCAGCCGCAGCCTCGAAGTGAGTTGCATGGACCACTGGCGGGCATAGGTTTCGAATGCCATTTCCAGGATCCGTGCGTGCTCACGCGCCAACGTCATTGGACGGCGGAAGTCATAACTTTGAGGTACTCCACCCGTCTTACGTTTATGAGGCCGGGCCACAGTATTTGTGTTCACATTGCTTAGATCGGCCGCATAGCGGTAATCCTTAGGGTTTACTGCGCCACATAATCGGTGAAGTACACCTCCATTACTTCGCCCTCATATACGCGGTCTAATTGCGCCGCGAGCTGCTGGCGCAGCCCCTCACGAACCACCGGGTCTAAGGCATTGTCGTACTTTTGGCCGGAAAACACCGTAATTGCGGCATCGAGAATCTGCGCGCTGTCAACCTCTTGTGCCTGATCGGTAAGTTGCACAGCAAAGCCAAGGCGCAGATAGTGACCATCGCTGAGGTTGAGGTTGATTGAATCCACCGTATGCACGGCACCGGCAATGATCGGCGGCGGAGCACCATCGTCAAGGGCTGGCCGCACCACGAACCAGTACACCGCCCCCAGAACCAATGCCACAATGAGCACGGTGGAAACGATGACCGCTTTCAAGCTCACTTTACGCGACCCCGACTCTTGGGCCGGCGGTTCAACTGGTTCAGTTACCCTTGGCCGCGGGGTGATCTTGGAGGTCTGGCCCAATGGGCCAGAACCGGAAACTACTCGCTGTTCGATTGGCATTATTTTTCCTCATTATCGGCCAGCGTCTCCTGGACCACTGGAATAAGTTCACGTATGTGCTCGGGCTCAGCGGACAAAATAACCACATCTACCCGGCGATTAACGGCCAGCCCCTCGGTCGTGGTGTTGTCGATAAGAGGGCGGGATTCCCCAAAGCCAACGCTCGCAATCCGCGTGGAATTGAGTTCGCCCTCCTCAACAAAACGCCGCAGCACCTGGGTGGACCGGTCGGCGGATAGCTCCCAGTTCGTGGGATACCGCACGGACGGCACGCTGTTCGCATGGCCCTCTATCGAGAGCTGATTGGGCAGCACACCCAAAACCGGTGCGAGAACGTCAACAACCCGTTTGGAGGTCTCGGTTAGTTGAGCCGTATCAGCCACAAAAAATAACTCGTCGGAAACCAGCCCCACAACCAAGCCACGCTCAGTAATGCGGTAGGTGACGCTGCTTTCCAGATCCTTGGCCTCAAGAGCTGCTTCAAGAGCCTTCGCCAGCGCTTGCAAGTTCTCGAGTTCGGACCGGGCAGCGGCCAAATCTTCCGGATCGATTGCCTCAGGGTTGACCTCTTGGGATTGACCACCGGGGCCATTCATTGGTGTTTCTAGGCTCGGCGTAATGTTCGGGACAACCGGGCCGGTCTGGGCCAAGATAGTGCTGCCACTGCTGAGCACGGACTGCGATTCCCCACCAAACCCAACCGCGAGCGACGCCGCTAACTGTTCAAACTTGGCCTGATCCACCTGGGACATGGCATACAAGACAATAAAGAGGCCAACCAGAACGGTCAACATGTCCGCATAGCTGACTAACCAACGCTCCGATGCGGACGATTCTTCTTCCACACCACCACGATTGCGCCGCTTTCTACGTGCACTCACGCCGCCGCCTTGTCCCCGGAAGCTGTACTCCGTGAGGAGTCGGTAATCAAAGAGCGCAACCGCTCATTGACCGCACGAGGACTCGCACCCGATTGCACGGCTAACAAGCCCTCCAAGATGATCTCCATCTCCTCACATTCGAGGTTGGACAGACGCTTGAGTCGGTTTGCGATTGGAAACCAAATGACGTTCGCCGAGGCAATACCCCAAAGGGTTGCCACAAACGCGGCGGCAATCATATGCCCAAGTTCGGCGGGGTCCGCAAGGTTTTCGAGCACGTGCACAAGCGAAATCACGGTGCCCACAATGCCAATGGTGGGTGCGTATCCGCCCATATCATTGAAAAATCCATACGCAATCTTGTCTGACGCGCGCTTGGTATCAATCTTGTCCTCGAGCAGCTCACGCAGATCATCAGGGTCAGCGCCATCGATAGCGGCACGCAAGCCGTCACGCAAAAACTCGTTGTCGATCTCTCGGCTGGACTCCTCAAGAGCCAAGAGCCCATCACGCCGGGCCTGCTCAGCCAAGCTCACAATCATGTCCACCGAGTGCGCTGCACTCTTGGGTTTACCGGTGAACGCACCAGGAACAGCCTTGAACGCGGCGACACAATCACGCAGTGTCCCACCCGCAAGGGTGATCCCAAAAGTGGCCACAAAGACCAGAATCATTGGAGCTGGGATCAGGATGGACATGGGGCTGGAGCCCTCAAGGAAAATGGCTAAAAGGATTGCGCCAACCGCAACCAACAGACCAACGATGCTTGCCGGATCCATGCTTAGTCCTCTGTGTGAATCAGGGAAAGACGGCCAGAAGTGCCCGGGTCTTGGGGCTGGTCGAAGTTCTGAGAGCGGGAGATGATCATGACCCGGTGGGCGTCAATGAGGTCAATAACCTGTGCCATTGACTCACGCACGATGTACTTGGTGCCATCAACCAGGGTCAAAATGGTGTCCGGGGAGCTGTCAATACGTTGGATCAGATCCGGGTTGACAGCAAATTTCTCTTTGCTCAGCTTGCTAACAACAATCACAGTTCCATCCTTGACAAGAATCTAGGCCCTTCCATGGGCCCTACACCCCACCTGATCGGCCAACTTGACTTGGATTTTAGGTTCTTACACACGCGGGCTCTCGAGCTGAGTAGAGTCCAAGAAGCCCGCCACGGTGGTTACACCGTGGCGGGCCTTTTGATGGTTAACGCTTGAGGTTGACCAGTTCCTGGAGGACCTCGTCAGATGTGGTGATGATGCGTGAGTTCGCTTGGAACCCGCGCTGGGCCACAATCAGGTTGGTAAATTCTTGAGACAAGTCCACGTTAGACATTTCAAGGGCATTGCCCACGAGGTCGCCGCGCCCACCCTCACCGGCACCACCGATCTGTGGATCTCCCGAGTTGACCGAAGCCCCATACATGGAACCACCAAGCTTTTCTAAACCGCTTGCGTTGTCAAAGTTGGCCAACGCGATCCGGCCAATTTCTTCCTTACGTCCGTTGGAGAACGCACCCAAGATGGTTCCGTCTGCCGTGATTGAGAAGGACTCAAGCACACCGGCCGCCTGACCGTCGCGGCTGGCCACCGCCATGGTGTTGAGGTCGGCAAACCCAGTGAGCGTACTTAGGTCAATGTCCATGTTGCCAAGGTTGAGGTTTCCCCCGGATGTGAGGCGCCCGTCCCCATCGAATGCGAGGGTCTGGGTTGTGGTCGCACCAGTTTTTGGATCTTTCGCTGTTACCTCCCACTGCGCTGGGTCACCCTCGGGGGTGTCGACCTTGGTGAAGGTCAGCGTGACGGTGCGGGCCGCACCCAGGTTGTCATACACTTCAACATCGCGGGTCAGTTCCGTAGCCGCTTCGGCGTCAGATGGCAGGTTGCCGTCGAACGTGATCTTACCCGTGGCTGCCGCACCGGAGAGCGTGGTGGTTGGCAGCTTAAGTGGCGCCAAGATTGAGTTCGGGTTGACCACCCCATTTTGTGCGCCCCAGCCCATGACAAAGCTGCCGTCCGGGGAAACTAGGTTGCCGTTGGCATCGAAGTCGAATGAGCCCGCCCGGGTGTAGGCCTGCTGACCGCCCTTTTGTACAACGAAGAAACCGTCACCGGAGATCATCATGTCGGTTGAGCGGCCGGTGGTTTGGCGCGCTCCCGTGGAGAAGTTGGTGGTCACGGCGGCAACCTGGACTCCCAGACCAACTTGTGCGGGGTTGGTTCCACCAGCGCCACGGCCAGGGGCACCGGTGGCATTGAGTACCTGGCTCAAGGTGTCCGTGAACTGGGTTTGAGAGGCCTTGAATCCGGTGGTGTTGACGTTGGCAATGTTATTACCCGTCACGTCGAGCATGGTTTGGTGGGCGCGCATTCCGGAAATTCCGGAGAACAACGAACGTAGCATTACTTTCAGTTCCTTAACTTGGGTTTCCGGCGTTACGCCGCATCTGCTTCTGGGTTTTCAGGCAAAGAATTATCTGGCGCAGGGTCGGTTGCGTCAGGGTCGTCAGGGTGCGGCGCTTCTTCATCCGGGGTGGTGCTTGGGGCAGCACCGAGGACGGCAAGCACAGCGTCCAATGGAATATCGGTGCCATCGACGTTGACCGATGGCACGGCACCGTCATACCGCACGGATTGGACCTGACCGGTCACAAACTCGCCATCGGCTAATTGGTAGGTGACGGTTTTCCCAACGAGGTTGGCTGCCGTGTCACGCATGGCAAGGGCAAACCCCTCGGTGACCGTGGTTGCGATGTTGGTCAACTGTTCCATCGTCGCAAGTTGGGTGGTTTGCGCCATCATTTCATTGGTGGACATGGGCGTGCTGGGGTCTTGGAACCGAAGTTGGGCTAGCAAGAGCTTCATAAACGTCTCGGAGTCCATTTCCTTCTTGGCCTCTGGCACTCCACCGCTATTGGTGTAGAGCCCGGCTCCGCTTACTGCATTTACATCAAGTGGCATGCTGTCTCCCTAAGCCAAGATGTCCACACCGGATGCGGTGTAGTTCGGTGATTGTGGTGCGCCGGAATCGGCTTGGATGGTCAGTGCGCCGGGTCCTAAATCTGTGCGGTCAGCGCGACTTTGTTGAGCATTTGGGTTGTGCTCGCGGTCCGGTTGGTCTTTGAATCCGTGGCCGGGCAGTTTGTCATGGGCGGGGGCGTCTGAGTTGGAAACGCTCAACTGTGCGGTCATGCCCGTGGACTGCAGGTCCCTGCGCAGGTCTGAGAGCATGGTGCGCAACTGGTCGCGCACAGCATCGCTTGCCCCAACGAGTTCCACCCGGATACCGTCGCCGCCAATGTGGGCGCGCACTTGGACCGGTCCTAGGTTTTCTGGGGTGATGCGAATAGAAAATACGTGGTCGCCCGCCGCTGCGGTACGCAATTGGCCAATCGGCCCGCGTACCTGCTGGGCAAGTGGGGGCGGGGCCCCCTGATTGACGTGTGCGGTTTGGTTAGCGTGACGCGGCCCAGTGACCCCGGATTGTGGCTCCGGTGCGCCAACAGCCTCCGCGCCCACCGTGCGGGGGCCACTCGGGTCTGTCTGAAGCACGCCCGTGTCTTGACCGGTCAGATTGCCTTGGGCCAAAGACCCCCCGGTTACGGGGCTACCGGCCACATCACCGCCAGTTGGGGTGAGCGCTGAGCCACCGGGAGCGGGCACTGCGCCGTCAGATTCCTGGTGCGCGCCAAGATTCTGTCCCGCGGCAAGTTCCCCCGTGGTGAGGTTTTGGAACGCCGTGGTTTGCGCCGGTACTTGCCCGGTAGGTTGACCCGTTATGTTAGGTGCGCGGCCAATTGCCGCGCCCCTTACCTCAGCCGCGCCAAAACCTGTTCTGGATGTGCCTGGTCCGGCCGGCATTTCGTTGGCGGTTACCCCGTTGCTCGCGGCCGATGCCTGTGCCCCGGTTTGGTCAGTATCCAATTGGTCAGCACCGAACTGGTTAGTACCGGTTTGGTCTGTACTTGGCGTCACGCCGCCAGCCAGCTCGGTTATACCTTGGTGGTGCGCGCTGTCGCGCGCAAGCTCGGGTGGAACCGGTTGCTGGGCGGGCTGATCTGGGGAGTTGGAAACCGAACCTGCCAGCGCAAACGCCGGAACCGGTTCACCCTCCGGTGGGGCCTGGTGTTCTTGCCCGTCCTGAACTCGTCCACCACCCAAATCCGTTACACCCTGGGCGCCATCCTGGGCGCCCGGTTCGGTCTGGGCCCGGTCAAGATGAGTCTGTGCACTGCTAAGTGAGTCTTCAAAGTTGGGGGCGTCGGGGGGCCTTCCTGTCGCGCGGTTGGAAGCCAAACCTTGACCGGGCAGCGGCCCGCGGGCCATCAGGTTTTGGATCACAGCACTCTCCTAATGGTCGTTGGGGTTTCATAGACGTCACGCAGTTGCACGTTCTTGCCGGGGCGTGGGGCATCGATCATTTGGCCGTTACCCGCATAGATCCCTATGTGCTTACCGTTCTTGAACACAATCAGGTCCCCGGGGCGGGCCTGGTCGAGGCTGGGCACCTCGGTCCCCTGTGTCATTTGCTGGCGGGCAACCCGGTGCAAGTCAACACCGTATTTTGCAAACACGTTCTTGGTCAGCCCTGAGCAGTCGACTCCGGCACGGGTGTTGCCGCCCCATTTATAGGGCACCCCAATCCATCTCTTTGCCTCGGCGACCACCCGGTCTCCGGCCGCACTTGCGGATTGCCCAGAAACCGCTTCACCTTGCCCAACGTGGGCTGGTGGGTTTACCACGCCCGGTTGCTCTGCACGGCTGCGATCCAAACTCGTTGCGCCTAGTACCCTCGAAAGTTCCTTGGTCAGCAGATCGCCAAAGTTCAAAGTGGTGTTCGGTTGTATGCCGGACCATCCCCGGCTCCCACCACCGTTTACTTGCTCGGTTGTTCCATGCCCTTGTCCCTCGATGGGGCCACCCATGGGGACGTTGCCGGTTCTGGAATGCTGGGCGGACGGCGCTGCCGTCGCCTGTGCGGTCAGGGTCGCAATGTGGTCTCGGATTTCACTGACTCGAGCGATAGCAAGATCAAAGCTCACGGTTGCCGCCTTCACCAGATTGGCTGGCGACCCGGAACATGTTCTGGCCAACTTCATCCAGAATCAGGGCCTGGGCAGCGAGGTCTTGGGTAGCTTGGTCCCGGTAAAACTTCTCCTGCAGTTTCTCAATGGGTTTAGCCTGCTGACGGGCCCTATCCAACGTCTCGGTAGCCTGCGCAGTCTGCGCCCGCGCCACCTGGGCCGCCGCTACTGCCTCCTTAGCCAACGCCATGTTGGTCAGGCGGGCAGCCACAACGGCTTGCCAAACCGCGGGGCTGACATCGAGATCCGCCCCAAGGACATGACTTTGCGCGCGCTCAACCTTGTCCTCTGCTTGGTTTGCGCGGCGGTGAGACAACGCCAACGCGTGGGTCGCCTTATCAACCCTCATCTGCCGCAATTGCAAGAGCCGAGCCAATCGAAACGAGCTCACCGCTGTCCTCCACTGATCTGATCGAGTTGGCCAACCAACCGGTGCAACTGCGCAAACGCCTCGGCCATTGTTGTGTGTTCGGACGTTGCTTGCCGCAAGAAACCGTCTATCTGCGGTGCCAACGCGATTGCGGCATCGGCAAGAGGGTTTGTGCCCTTGACGTACGCCCCCACCTCAAGCAGGTCTGCAACCTGGGCCTTTGCTGCTAAATACGCGCGCAGCGCGGTCGCGTCGGTTCGTTCCTGACTCGCCAACACCTTGCTGGCCACCCGGGAAATCGAACCGAGCGCGTCAATAGCTGGATAGTGTCCGCGCACCGCAAGTTTGCGGGCCAAAACTACGTGGCCGTCAAGAATGGACCGGGCCGCATCAGCGATTGGCTCATTGTGATCATCGCCGTCCACCAGAACGGTATAGATACCGGTGACCGAGCCGTGCTCGCCACCGCCCGCGCGCTCCAGCAGATCCGCAAGAACCGCAAACGTAGACGGCGGGTACCCACGCGTAGCCGGTGGCTCCCCAACTGAGAGCCCAATCTCACGCTGTGCCATGGCCACCCGCGTCAACGAATCCATCATGAGCAGCACATCGGTGCCGCTATCACGGAACCCCTGGGCGATCGCGGTAGCCACAAACGCGGCCTGTTTGCGGGCCAAAGCCGGTTGGTCGGACGTTGCAACGACCACCACGGAACGAGCCAAACCCTGAGATCCCAAATCATCTTCGAGGAATTCACGGACCTCACGGCCGCGCTCCCCAACCAGAGCAATCACGCTCACGGGCGCCTCGGTGCCGCGCGCAACCATAGACAAGAGCGTCGACTTTCCCACGCCAGACCCGGCAAACAGGCCCATACGCTGCCCCTTGCCCATGGTGGTCAACGTATCAAGCGTGCGCACCCCAACGGACATGGTGTCGCTGACCCTGCGCCGGGTCAGCGCATGGGGAATTCCTGTTCCAAAGGGGGCCCAGGAGGTTTGGGCTAGGGGACCCAAACCGTCCATGGGACGCCCCAGGCCATCCAGGACCCGACCCAAGAGGCCGGGACCGGAGGGGACTTGCAGCGGACCGCCCGTCGAGCGGACCGCCAAACCTTGTTTCAAGCCCGTAATCGGCGTCAGAGGCATGCACCTGGCTACCGCATCGGCAACGGCAACGACCTCAAGTAGGCCATGTTCGGTGCCGTGGTGTGCAACGCTCAGGACATCGCCAACCGCGCAGCTGAGCCCGGCCACGTCGACCGAGAGGCCAACGACCCGCAGGACCTGGCCCTCAGGAAAGGGAGCAGCGGCGGCCTTGACCGACGCCCAAATATCATCAATTGCCGGAGCCGTTACCGTCACGGTGCCACCGCAGGTTGTAGGTGGGCCAGTTGCAGGGCGTTTTCAAGCGCCAGTTTCGCGCGGCTGAACGCCGTTTCCAAGGTGGCGTCCACGTGCCCGTTCGGATAGGTGGCAACGGCACCGCCCGCATGGATGCTCGCATCCGGTACCACGCTGACCACCGCGTCTCCAAGGACCGTTACCACCTGGTCCCAGTGTTGGTTGATCTGTTGAGCCTGCTCGGGTGCCATCGCAATAGATAAGGCAGCCGTCTGGCCGCTCGCCGCAACCGCACGCAGCAGTGCACCGAGTGCGCCGCTGGAAACCCCGGCAACGGAACTATCCTGCCGGTCAGTCGTTCCCACCACTGCCCGGGCTAGCTCAAGGGCCAACGTGCACAGGGTGCTGCGGGCTTCATCGAGCATCGGAAGTTCCCTGGACCGGGCCGCCTCAGCTGCTTGCGCAAACGACGCAATAGCCTGGTTCAGGTACTCGCGGTCCTGGGCTTGACGCTGCAAATGTTCATGCATGAGATCCGCCCGCTGCTGGTCCAACTCCTGGGCAGCAACCCGCGCTCCCGCCGCATACCCGGCACTGAATCCGAGTGCGCGGGCCTCATCCTGGGCGGCAGAAACTCGCTCGTCAGCAAGGACCTTGAACGGCAAGGCGGCAAATGCTTTAGGAAACGTACTCATCCTCGCCCTCCCGCCTAATGGTGATCTGACCCGACTCCTCGAGCCTGCGAATAATCTGAACAACCTCGGCGCGGGCCTCCTCAATCTGAGAGACACGCACCGCCCCAAGCAGCACAATCTCTTCCATCAGGTCCGCACGCGCACGCTCGGAGAGGTTACGCATGACGGCACTGCGTTCCGCCTCCCCCGCACCCTTGAGTGCGAGTGCAAGACGTGGAACTTCCACCTTGCGCAGCACCAACTGCAATGCCCGGTCTTCAAGCAAGATGATGTCCGCAAAGATGAACATCCGCGAGCGCACCTCATCAGCAAGCTCTGGGTCACGGTCGGTCAGTCCGGTCAAGATGAGCTTCTCGGTGCCTGGATCGGCACGGTTAATAATCTCGACAAGGGGCTGGACGCCGCCAACGGCCGAGGTCTCCCGCAGGGTCAGCACCGTGGTGGCCTTCTTGCTCAGTGATTCCGCAACGACTGCGACCACGTCCGGTGCCGCGCGTTCCATGAGGGCAATGCGGTGAGCCACTTCCGCCTGTAGAGCCGGTGGGAACCCGGCCATGATGGCGGACGCGTGCTCGGGGCGAAGGTGTGCAAGGACCAACGCCATGGTTTGCGGGTGTTCCCCGTTGAGTAGTGCTAATACTTGACGGGCATCGGCCTGCTGCAAGAACTCAAAAGGCTGCCCGGCCATGGACGAGGCCAAGCGTTCAAGCATTTCCCCCGCGCGGTCAACACCGATTGAGGATTCAAGAAGTTGCTGGGCAAAGCCCGCTCCGCCTGCGCCAAGGAAGTTCGAGTTGCCTGTGGCGATTGCGTGGAACTCCTGCATCGCCTGATCCGCCGTTTCTCGGTCTACCCGGCCCATACGCACGATCTCGGAAGTCAGTTCCTCGATTTCGGTTTCGCCTAACAGGCCCAACACCTTGGCCGCACGTTCACGGCCCAACTGCATCAAAACTATGGCTGCCTTCTGGGTGCCACTGAGCGCTACCGCCGTGGTCATCAACTGCTCCTTGTATTCATGAGCTCGCGCAGAACATTAGCAACTTCTTCGGGTTCTTCATCAGCGAGAGAAATAACATCCTGACGCCGTTGATCCGCCGCTATGCCTGCTTCATCAAGGAACGGTGGCAGTAAGGCCATGGATGGGGTCTCATCCAACTCGTCTAGGAGTTGGCCCACCGCGCCACTCGAAGGTGGTTCTTGGTCAAAGTAAGTACCCTCCTCGATCGGTTCCTCGATTTCTTCGATCTCACGCTTGCGCCTGCGACCCAACAAGATTGCTAGCACAATCAGGGCAACGACAATGACGGCTGCCGTGATGAGCATCCGGTAAAGTTCGTGGCGTTCGGCGCTCTCGAGTTCTGCCTCGGCCTGAGCAATCGCGGCTTGGGCGGTCTTGGCTGCCGATTGGTCAAAACGTAGCCGTGACACGGAAACTACGTCGCCGCGTTCCTCATCAATTCCCGCAGCACTAGCAACCATCTTGGACAGGTCGATCATGTTCAAACCGCCTGCCGCTTCCTGATCGACGGCTACGGAGATCGACTGTTTACGGACGGTTCCAGGTGCGGTCACCGTGTGTTCGGTGACTTTGTCGACCGCGTTGTTACGTTCTTCGCTGGTGTTGGTGTAGAGGCCGTCTTCTTGTCCATTGGGTACGGCAATATTGTCCGGGCCAAGCACCCCCGTCGCATTGTTGGAACCGTTGAATTGCTCCGTTGTGGTTCGCTCAGTCAGCGGTTCAACGTCCTCGTTGGAGCTAAAACTCTCGCTTGTGCGCTCGGTCGAGTCGTAGTCCAATTCTGCGGTTACAGAAACCACGGCCATGCCGGTCCCTACAATTCGATCAAGCATGTCCTGCACGTTGCGCGTCACGCGCGCCTCATACTCAGAGGTTGCCTTGTTGCTCGACTGCGAACCGCCCGCGGTTTCTGGCGTAGTCAGGACCGTACCGGCAGCGTCGATCACTGAAACATCTTTGGGTTTGAGCCCCTCAATCGAAGAGGACACAAATTGCACCATGGCCTGGACCTGATCGTCCGTAAAGGTCGTGCCTGCTACAGGTTTGATAAACACTGAAGCGGATGGATCTTGTTTCTGGGAAACAAACACGGAGTCTTCCGGCAACGCAAGTTGCACGGTGGCCATCTCCACGCCGGTCATGGCACCGAGTGTGTCAGCTAGTTCGCCCTCGAGTGCGCGTTTGTACGTCACGTTCTGTTGAAAGACGGACGTGGTCATACCCATGTTGTCCAGCAGGGAGTAACCCGATTTAGAAACCGGGGTAATTCCCGAGGACGCCACCTTGAGGCGCTGAGAGTACACCTGGTCAGCGGGGATCATGATGGTGCCACCGCCATTTGTTAACTCATAAGGCACCCCCTCGCCGGCCAGCATCTCAACAATTGGTGAGGCATCGGCGGGTGCAAGGTCCGTGTATAGCGCCCGCATTTGCGGTTTGGCTACCCACGCCCCCAGGGCAATAATACCAACCAACAAGATGGCGACCCCAAGCAACGCAAGAGTGCGCTGGGCAAGGCTGAACTGCTTGATCGCAGCAAGCAACTTGCCAAAGGCCGTAGTAAGTTGCTGTGGCATCAGGCCTGCATCCTCATGACTTCGTTGAACGCTTCAACGGCCTTGTTACGAACAGCTACGGTCAGCTCAAGAGCCACCTTTGCCTCGGACGCCGCCACGGTGTAGTCGTGGACGTCGTCAAGATCTCCGGTTACCGCACGTACCGCCAGGTTACTGGAACGATCCTGCCTAGATTGCAGCCCGGTCACCGCCCCCGTAAGAATTTCACCAAAAGCGGTCCCCTGTGCTGTTGGCACTTGGGAAGTGCCAACACTGCCAATCCCCGCAACACCAGGAATGTAGGTTGAACCCGTAACCGCACCGTGAGGCAGTTGAACGCCCGCGGCGCTTACCGCACTGATCGCACTCATAGGCATTAGTTCTGTCCAATCGCGATTGCCTGCTCATAGCTGGCACGGGCCCGGTCTACCACGGCTGCGTTGGCTTGGTAACCGCGCTGTGCCATGATCAGTTGGGTCATCTGAGACGACATATCAATTTCGGGGTAGCGCACGTAGCCCTCTTCATCCGCAAGTGGGTGTTCCGGTTCAAACACCATTCGTCCCTGGGTGTCGCCAAGTTCAATGCCAGCCACCTGAACACCTTGCGGGTCATTTTCTGTCCCCATTGCACGGGCCACAACGTAACGGGCCGCAAATGCATCCTCATTTGTGGGGCGGACAGTATTGATGTTGGCAATGTTGTCTGAGACCGCATCAATCCACTTACGGTTCACTGTCATACCGGTGCTGGCAATGCCAATTGCGTCAAAAGTCATTAGTTGGTCCTCATGGCAGTACGGAGCGAAGAGAAGTTACCGTCGACGGCGCGCAGGGCTACCTGATAGCGCAGGGCGGTATCGATGTTGGACAGAGTCTCGGTATCGAGGTTGACGTTATTGCCGTCAAGGCGCGTGGGTTCAAGAGACACCACGCGTTGGGCCGTTACCTGGCCGTTGCCGCGAGCGACCTGCCGCGCCAATTCGTCTTCAAACCGCACCCGTTTAGCTAAATAGTTGGGCGTGTTGATGTTCGCAATATTGTTCGCGATCGCTTTTTGGCGTAGCGCAAGACCATCAAGGGCACTATTCAGCGCCACATATGAAACAGAGTCAAACAAGAAGATCCCAATGAGTTGTGGGCTTAGGCCAATCCTTGGCTACCGGTAAAAGGGCAATCCGTTGCCACACCACACCTGATCGGCCCGCCCACAAACCCCATTAGGGAAACCGGGGACTAGTCCCCGTTAGTTTCTAATTATTGAGGGGTTTATCCGCTAGTATCCAAAAATATGGGACCTTGGTCCTGGGTCAGGGCCCGGGGGCGCAGTTGATCTAGTTGCTGTGCCATTACTAGGCGTTGAAGGTCAAGTTGGCCTTGGGTGTTAAGCATGTGTCCATGCACCACGCTCGCCTCGCGTTCTAACTCAGCGGGCAGATCACAATCCGGCTGGCTCAGCGCAGTCAGCACCGTCAACTCAGTGACGCGGGCTAAGTCCAGTTCCGTTGGGGTTCCCTGAGGGAGATTCCCCAAGATGGCATCCACCTGCGCTAATCCAAGAGATTGACGGTCAAGGTAATCCCGCCAAACAGTTAAAGGACAATCCATATCGGGTGTTTCCTCAGATTCCAGATCAGCCAACGCCCAGCTCCCCCAATCCTTTTGATGCTGCGCGCACAGGCCCGCTTTGGGGACGGGTCGCGGCCCGCTGTGATGCCTGCAACCCCTGGTCTTCTGCGGTGACTTGAGCGGCCTGCGTCCAAGTCTGCCGGAGTTCGGAGACCAATTCCTTGCACTCGTAAACGTCGCTCAGATCCTTAGAAACATTTGCGTTCACTAACTCCGAGTAGAGGAAGAGGTACAGCGCCTGCACATGGCGGGCACCTTCCCACACCTCAACCTTGAGCGTGGCAGTCAGCTCGGTAACAATGTCTTGCGCGTGCAGCAAGTGTTCGCCCGCAGCCATGGCGTTGCCACCAGCGATGGCGTGCTCCGCTCGCTGCATGTCAAGATAGAGCCGGTCCATCAGCATCACCAGTAGCCGCGCAGGGCTGGCACTGAGAACTGCATTTTGTAAGTACTGGTCCCGAGATTGAGTGGCTGTCATGTTCTAGTTCCCCTGCCCATTCATAGCACCAAGCTGGCTACCCAAGCGCGAAGACTGGGCTTGCAGATTAGACAAAGCGACCTCCATAGCCGTGTACATCTTGACGAGTGTTTGGCGGCGCTGAGCCAGGCGAATGTCCCAGTTCTCAATCTGCTTACCGTACTCCGTGACCAGGTTATTTTGTCCCTGGATCCGCATGGTCAGCGACCCCTCGTATGGGTCCGACATAGTTTTGCCCACGCTTTCAACGCGGCCGGCCAGTTGGCTCAGAAAACGCTGAGTCTCGGCTGGGTCTTTATCCAAAGCCTCCGCAAACCTTTCTTTGTCAAAGGCGAACTTGCCGTCCTTATCCATGGAAATACCGATTGTAGTTGGGGACTTTCCATCGACCGGGTAGAGGCCCGCCTCTTGCAGAAGCGTTGTGATCTGACGCGACATAGAGTCACCGGCAAAGATACCGGCCTTGACCGTCGTCTTTCCGTCAACCACTTCCGTGGTGACCTTGGACCGTGAAGCGATTTCCTCAAGCACCTGGTTTAACTGACTTACGAGGTCTTCACCGAGTTTGGTGATGGCTTCCTTGTCCTTGACCACGTTCACCACGATTGGCGCGTCGGTGTCCTTAGAAATCGAGGTCACCGTCAAGGCAATTCCCGGCGAGATTTCTTCAAAAGTATTGGATGCGCTCGTAACCGTGCTGCCCGGCAGGTTTAGTCCAGGCCACAGCGTAAGTTGAGCATCTTCGCTCTGCCGGATTTGGGTAAAGTTCGTTTCCCCTTGCCCAGACGTCACGGCAAAGTTGCCTTCTTGTGCCCCAGTCTCGTCACTCGTAAGTTGCAGGCGGGAGCCCTCACTGGTCGTAACCAGAGTCGCCTTGATTCCTAACGAACTATCCTGGTTGATAGCGGCTGCCAGATCTACCAGCGACTCAGAATCAGGAAACACCACTTTGGTTTCTCCCTCACCGTTGGTGAATGTAAACGCACCGTCCGGGTTCAACAGGCCTGAGGCATCGGCCATAGCACCACTCAAGATGCTGCGACCGGTAGCGAGTTTGTCCACTCTGAACTCGAGCGTAGTTGCGCTAGCCCCCTCTTTGGTTGCCACGGAAACGGAAGAGTTGGACGAACTGCCCTTCCAAACGTCGTAGCTCTTACCCAGCGCAACCTTTGCCGCCATGTCTTTGAGGGAATCCAGCTTTGTGTTTAGCGCCTGCAGGGCCGTGACAAAGGATTCCGTGTTGGTCTTCTTGTTGACCAGCATCGCCTGCGGAATACCCTCAACTTTCAAGAGCGATTCAATAATCTTGTCTGTCTCCAGACCTGACACTATTCCGCCGATGGACATGTTCACAGGTTTACTTCCTTCGCTTAAAACACTGGGGCATACCGGATCTACCTCACCTGATCGGCCACAACGCCCTTAAGTTAAGAAAAACGGCACCTCACCAAAAGGTGAGGTGCCGTTTTTTTAAGCTAGCCGTTAGCGCTAGTTCCCTAACGCTTGGGACCTTGTGCGACTAGCGCAGGAGGGACAGAACGCCCTGCGGGATCTGGTTTGCCTGAGCCAGCATTGCGGTTCCAGCCTGGGACAGGATCTGGGCGCGGGTGAAGCTCACCATCTCTGAGGCCATGTCCGTGTCGCGGATGCGGCTCTCGGAAGCCGAGAGGTTCTCAACGGCTACGTTTACGTTCTTGATGGTGTGCTCAAAGCGGTTCTGGTATGCACCCAGCTCTGCACGAGCGGTTGAAACAGACTCGATCTGGCGGTCAATCAGGGTGATCGATGCCTGAGCGGTCGTTGTTGATGAGAAGTCGAGGCCTCCGGTGAGAACCGATCCTTCAGCACCAGCACCAAGGCCGGCTCCTGCGGTTGGGTTGCCAGCGGTGGTCAGTTGACCGCCGTCCTTCGCGGTGACAATGATGCCGCTACCGGCGCCATTGGCGTCCTTCTCAACGGTAACGCTGAAGTTCTCGTTGAATGCCTTGTCAGCGCGCAGTGCGTCAGCCAGCTTGTCAACGCTGTCGAATGAACCAACCGCTCCAACGTTGCCGGTCGTAACGGTCTTGCTTACGCCATCCTTGACCGAGGTGAACTCAAATGCGCCACCGGCAAGAGCGATGTCAGCGATTGCAAACTTGGTTCCCGTAGCTCCCAGGTCGCCGCCCTGAAGCGCCTTGGAAATTGCGGTTACGTCAGCTCCGGCAAGTGAAACGGTGATCTTCGAGTCGGCGTTGCCGTCTGCGCCCACCTGGAAGTTCAGTTCACCGGTGCCGCCGCCTGCGGATCCATCAAGCAGGTTGGTGCCGTTGAAGTTGGTGGACTTGGAAATACGGTCCAGCTCAGCAACGAGTGAGTCAGACTCGGTCTTGATGTTCTCGCGGGCCCTCTCGTTGTTCGAGTCGTTTGCGCCCTGAACTGCAAGGTCACGTACGCGCTGGAGGATTGCGTGCACCTCGGTCAATGCACCTTCAGCGGTCTGAACTACAGAGATACCGTCCTGTGCGTTGCGTGCTGCGACCTTGAGGCCACCTACTTGTGAACGCAGACCCTCGGAAATTGCTAGGCCCGCTGCGTCATCAGCTGCGCGGTTGATGCGGAAACCAGACGAGAGCTTCTCAAGCGACTTAGCAAGGTCGTTCTGGGTGTTGGAAAGGTTGCGGTAGGAGTTAACTGCCGCGATGTTCTGGTTAATTGAGAGACCCATTTAAAAAATCCTCCGTGATGAATTGGGTGAGTGTCGGGCGCCATCCGTGGCATCCGCTCACCTGTTCATTCGGCAGGTCACGCTGGGGATTTAGAGTTTAGGTGAAAGTAGTTTCTAACCGATGTTCCCGTGCGGAAGCGGATGCTATCACCGGTGGGGTTAAGCTGGGCCCCGTGGCAAGGTCAGAGACAAAGGATCGGTAGATCAACTCTCGCATCGACCGGTCCGAGGAACCGGACACCTTGGTGACGCGTTGCTGAATCTCGTCAAAGTAATGCGCTCGGCGCCGCGCAACCACTCCCTTAGCGGGTTCTGCTGGCACCCGATCCGGATTTAGGTGGGTGTTCATGCCATCGCGCAGAAGCACCATTGCCTCGGACCGCAGTTGCGAGATTCTCGATGCCGTAACTCCCATTTCCTGAGCAACTTGCGCCACGGGGACATCGTGAAAAAATACCTGTTCCACCACGTGCCGCAGCCGTTCGGGCAGCGCAGCAACCGCTCCGCGCAGATATGTGTAACGTTCAGATTGCAGTGCGCTTGACTCAGGGGTTGGTTCGCTTGAGGGCATGATGTCGGCGAGCGACCCATCATAGGCATCAACTGAAAGCACCTTGACGCTTGCGTGATCCGCTATCTCCGAAACCTCGCTCACATCGATTCCAAGCGCGGTCGCAATCTCATTGCGGGACGGCACCCTGCGCAACGTTGACGTTATCTGCTCAACGGTCTTGGTGTATTCACGGATCTTGCGCCTAGTCCCCCGGGATACCCAGTCCATTGAGCGCAGCTCATCTATCAACGCGCCCTTGATCCGGATTGCCGCGAATCGCGAAAATGGAACTCCCGTTTCGGGATCATAGCCGATTGCCGCTTGTGTGAGTGCCAAGTACCCTGCAGACGCCAGTTCATCACGGGTGACCTGCGCGGGTACTCGAACCAGCATTTCGGAGACGTGGTATCCAACGATGTGTAAGTGAGACTCAATGAGAGTCTTAGCAGCGGCAGAAACGGGTTTCATGTGCTCAAGGTTGACACAGGTAGCACTCAGGAACATGGGACCTCTTGTGGGTTTCGAAAACTTGGATTTTCCCGATGGTCCCAACATCCGGATAAAATAGCGTGTTTTCGCTGATGGCACACACATTTCACCCGGCCAGAACTGCCCATGTGATTTGAAGCACCAACTTTTTATGGTAGTGGCCTCCTCTGGGATAAACCCAATCAACTGAACCAAATCGCCCACTTGCGCAGACACTGTGAAGACATTGAATGTTCACTCGCATAATCGTTAACTATCCGGCTGACCTGAACGATCAAACTGTAGACTCAAGAAAAGCTTGGGCCTTGCCAGCCACTCTCAAACCTTTGGAGGAACCCGTGAGTTACCAGTTGCTTAACAGTGCGCTGTGGAATCAACGCCAGCTTCTCGAGCTCCTCGTATTTAAACTTGAGGTCGAGCAACTTTTACTCGCCTCCGGAAAGAGCAAGTGGCTACAGCATTCAACAGCTGAGATCGAGCGGCTCATTAGCCAGCTCGCGGAAGTTGAATTGGCTCGGTCGGTTGAGTCTGATTCCGTTGCAAAGCAACTCGGCTTGGATGGGGAGGCTCCCCTTTCTGCCCTGGTGACACTTTCTCCCGAGCCTTGGGGCGAACTCCTTGGGGCTCACAGAACTGCACTTTTGCAGCTCGCCACGGAAATTGATGCACTCACCACCGGTGCAAGGGAACTCCTAACTGCGTCGCAACGCGCGGTTCAAGAATCACTCGCATCCGTTGCCAATGACCCTGCCACGTATGACGCGAGCGGGGAAACTCAGGCGGCCGAGGCACAGCCCCGGTTGATCGACCAAGATTTATGAGGAAACCATGAGCACCTTTTCCGGACTTGGCAATGCCCTGTCTGCACTGAACTCCCAGCGCCTTGCGCTCGAGGTATCGGGGCAAAACATTGCCAACGCCAATACCAACGGATATGTGCGTCAGCGCGCAAACCTCGAGGCTATTGGCTCCGTCAACGCCATGCGCAACGGTGGCGGCCACGGTATTGGCAGCGGCGTGAAGGTTACCAGCATTGACCGCCTTGGGGACATATTTATCGATGCCCGGGTGCGTACCACCGGTGCTTCCGCAGCATTTTTGGCGGCTCGGGCTGACTCCTACACGCGCTTGGAATCCACAATCAATGAGCCCTCGGACACTGGTTTGAGTTCCTTGATGGGCGATCTGTGGGCCGGTTTTCAGGATGTTGCTAAGTCACCGCAGACGCTGGCTACCAAGCAGGTTGTCATGGATCGTGCTAACTCTGTTGCCGGCGCCCTCAATTCTTCTTACGCTTCCCTCGAGACGCAGTGGTCTCAGCACCGCACGGAGGTTGACGCCAAGGTTACGCAGGTCAACACCACGGCAACGTTAGTTGCCAAACTCAATGCAGAAATCCGCCAGCGTGAAGTGAACGGCAACACCGCCAACGAGCTCATCGATCAGCGGAACCTGTTGATCACCGAGCTTTCCGCTTTAACCGGAGCAACAGCGCGGTTCATGCCAGACGGTACCGCTGACATTGCTATTGGCGGCAACCTGATAGTTTCCGGCACGTCGGCACAAACGCTCAAGCTTCAGGGCACCACAAATCTCGACGCGATCATGGACGGTCAGGCGCCTGTTTCCGTGGTGTGGGACCGCCCGGGTGACCCACAGGTCATCATGACCGGTGGCGAGATTGCAGGAAAACTCAGTGCGCTTGCCCCTGCCAGCCAGGGCGGGATCTTGGCCTCCGCGGCAGACAACTTCAATAAGGTTGCCACCGCGCTTGCGGAGCAAGTTAACGGGCTTCTCGAGTTGCACGGCGAGCCGCTGTTTCAGATTGGAACCGGCCAAGCCGCAAAGCAGATCTCCGTCGCGATCACCGACCCATCTAAGATCGTCTCGGGTGACCCTGCCCTTGGCGAGTATGACGGCTCTATCGCGGACAAGATTGGACAGCTGGGCCAAGCTCTCGAAGGGCCATCGGCCCTGTGGCAGACTTCCGTGGTCTCAATTGGTGTTGCGGCCAAATCTGCTATCGGCTCGTACGCCGTCGCCGAGGCCGCCCGGGCATCGGCTGAAAATCTTCAACTTTCCGCTACCAGTGTCGATGTAGATGAAGAGACGGTCAATATGCTCGCGTTCCAGCGCGGGTACCAAGCCGCTTCTCGAGTTCTCACCACCATTGATGAGATGCTCGACCAACTCATCAACAGAACCGGAGTTGTTGGCCGATGATTACACGCGTTACTCACATGTCCGCCCAGCGCAACGTGCTAGCCAACATGCAAAATAATCTCTCCGCCATGGTCAAGCTCCAGGAGCAAGGCTCAAGCGGCAAGCTCATTGGTAAGGTCTCGGATGACCCTGCCAAGGCGTCCGACGCTCTCACCATGCGCCGCGACCAAAAGGCTAATGAACAATTTGTGCGTAACGCCGAGGACGGCAGGTCCTGGTTGAACCTTGCGGATTCAGCATTGGCTACAACTTCAGGCTTGCTGCTGCGGGCCCGTGATCTCGTAGTCCAAGGTTCCAACACCGGAACCATGAACTCAGCTGCCCGCGAAGCGTTGGCCGCAGAGATTGACGGAATCAAGTCCGCACTCCTAGACCAGGCCAACACGAAGTACCTTGGGCGGTCCATTTTTGCCGGAACCTCAGGGACAGATTCAGCATTCGACGGCACGGACTACACTTTCTCCGGGGTGCCCGGAGCATCCGTTGAGCGGCGCACCTCTAACGCCGTGACCATACGTGTAGACACCGATGGCGCATCGGTGTTTGGTTCGAACACCACAGACCCCAATGACCCGAGCTACTCGGTGTTCAAGTTGATGGAAGATATTTCCAATGACTTGCGCGCGGGCAACGATCCTCAGCATGCCCTGAATAAAATTGATACCCGTCACGCTCAGATGACAACCCAGGCGGCCGCCGTTGGTGCTCGTACTAACCAGATCGAACGAGCTCTCGAGACAGCGACCAACAACACCGCGACCCTCAAGAACGATGTAGCCGGGATCGAAAACATTGATCTGGCGCAAACCATCATGGACCTGAAGCTTCAAGAGGTTGCGTACACCGCGTCCTTGAACGCGTCGGCACGAGTCCTGCAACCAACACTTCTGGACTACCTGCGCTGATGACATCCATTGCAATAGCAGTCGCAGATGCTACACCGCCGCAAGAATCCCATGCACTCGTGTCAGCACCATCAATCTCTGGATCGGTCACACAGCCTACGACCGCAGCACAGGAACTGAATTTTGTACGGCCGCTCGCAGGACTTCCCGGGCTATCCAAGTTTGTATTGGCGCCGTTTGACCACACCGGTGTGTTATTTACCCTCACCAGTTTGACTGTTGGTGGACCGCAACTCTTTGTTGTGACTCCGGAAACCTTTTTCCCAACCTTCTCGCCCAAGATTTCTGGAGCGGCCACGACCGATCTTGGTCTGCCGTGCGCCCCAGCAACGGGCGAAGCACAGGCCCAGATGTTTGTGGTGCTCACACTCGGGGACAATCTGGCCGAGCACACAGCAAATCTGTCTGCCCCAATTCTGGTCAATCCAGGCACTGGCAACTGCATTCAGGTTGTTCTTGAAGACGAACAGTATTCTGTTCGTACCCCACTCATGGTTTCCTAACCCGTAGCTACTGGCGCGGTTATCAGTCAAGGCCTCTGCTCGGCGATGCCATTGCAAAAGCGGTGATGAATTTGTCATCACCGCTTTTTTGCTCGGCCATTTCCACAGCACGGGTGGCTAGGACCATTGCCCCGCCGGAATTTACGGCAATTTCGGTGTTTGCTCATCAGGTTGGTCCGGCAGAATCCGCTCATGTAGCTGTTGTGTCTGGGAATCGATTCGTGGGACTAGGTCATCCAAGCCGAGGCGCAGAACCGAATTGATCTCATGCACCAATTCCAAG
The DNA here is from genome assembly GCA_039995105.1 of Jonesiaceae bacterium BS-20. Taxonomy (GTDB): domain Bacteria; phylum Actinomycetota; class Actinomycetes; order Actinomycetales; family Cellulomonadaceae. The sequence continues at coordinate 614,289 of CP146203.1, read as the reverse complement.
AGATTTCCTCGCTGCAACGGGTTGACCACCCTAGGTGGGTTGACCAAAGCGTGAAGGGAGGTTCTGGCATCGTGAATCAGCTTGTGCAACGCTGCCAAGCGTGCCCTCGTCTGCACCAAACCAGCAGGGCTGACGCCGCTACGTTTGTTCAATTTCCCGACCGCCTGCTCGGCGTCACCGTAGAGTTTTTCGAGGGCGCGCACTCGCCACATCATCCGGTGCACCTCACTCGCGCGTTTTGGGTACTTAGCGGCAAACCGCGAAACGACTAAGTATTCTGCCTTGGAAACGCTAAGCAGCATGGGGCTCTTTGTAATCTCCGCTATCGTGGCCGCGTTAAAGGGTTTAATAATCTCGGTTGCTGCGTCCCTCAGTATCGCCTGGTGCCCTGCGATCAAGCCGGCCGGAACTAAGAACCACCAGGCAGACGCTTGGCTCATGACAATCAAGATAACGCCTATCACGGTAGCTAAGACAAAGGAGGTTTGAGTCTTCGACAGCAGCTGATAAGTCCGCTCCATACGGTCTCGCTGACCGTACAGGTGGGCGAAGATGCGGGCGTCATCCAGGGTGCATTCTGGACTCACCACATAAAAACTTGACCGCTGTGCGCTCGTGGCCTGTGGTTGGTCCCGGCGATCCTTGATTTCGATCCATCGTGGGATGGTTACCCCTGCCGCCGGCACACTGTCACCCGGAAGGTGATGGGTTGCTCTCAGATCCACTAAGTTTCCTCACACCTCGTAGCACAACACGGTCAAAACACAACATAGTTCAGGTATCTAATCGGCCAAGACACCCGGTTCATTAGTGTCTGCCCTGCGCCTGCGCGTATCGCCGAATTGTTCTTATCTTTGGGTGCCACGCGCCGATCAGCAGGTGTGAGAAGCCTTATAGGCGAGCCAGGAGGGCTCGTCTTCCGCCCAAAGCCATGAAGGTACAAATGACATCGACAATTGACGAGCAGAGATTAGCTGCCCCCGCACCGGACTACAGTTCTGGCTCCGGGCCGGCACGCCCCCCGGTACAACCCAAGGCCAGCTTTATCAACCGCGCAAAGATCCGTACCAAGTTGCTACTCAACTCCATTGTTGGGGCGGTCACCGCTTTAGCAATCACCGGTTTTGCGCTGTCAACGCTGAACACCGTGCAGAGTAGTACTGAAGACCTTGAGCGTGGAATCACCGAAGTAATCCATTCATTTACTTCACTGACTACGGATATCTGGGCGTTGCGCCTCGATGTGGCTTTGACCTTTGCGGAGGATAGCGTCGAGATCAACACCGCAAAAATCGCTGAGATCGAGAGTGAATTCTTGGATGTCTATTCAAGTTTTGCGGCTTTCAAAGAGACGTACCAAATTGATCTCAACTCCGACCTCAAGGGCGCTCTAGAGCAGTACGAAGACGCTGTTAGGAACGTATTCTTGCCAACAGTTCTGACCGGAGACATCACTGCAGCTGAGCAGACCCGGGCCGATACTGTCACGCCAGCCGCGGAAGAACTACTGGTTATTGTTGGATCAATTAACGAGCACACCAATACCGAGGCCGCCAGGATCGCTGCCGACAGCGGGTCCGCCGTGCAGAAGGCCTTCGTTGCCACGATCGTCATAGCCGGTATTGGCATCACCCTGACCGTCATGCTGAGCATGTTCATTGCCTCACGTATTCGCCGCAATATCGGCGTTTTGAATGACTCGATCGAGGCGCTTTCCCAAGGGGACCTGACCGCTACGCCGCACGTGACTACCCAAGATGAGTTGGGCGACATGGCCGAGCAACTTAAGATCGCTCAGCACTCACTGCGTGAAATGCTCCGTGGTGTCACGCAAACAGCAGACGCGGCAGTTCATAAGTCAGAGATCCTCTCGGCTGCGTCGTCACAAGTTGCGGCGTCATCCGCCGAGACCTCGGCCCAGGCAGCAGTCGTTGCCACGGCTGCAGAGCAGGTGTCCGGGAACGTTCAGACGGTTGCGGCCGGTGCTGAGCAGATGAGCGCGTCGATCCGAGAAATCGCCCAGAACGCTCAGGAAGCCACCGCAGTCGCCCAGACCGCAGCGACTACAGCCGATTCCACAAACATCACGATCTCCCGCCTTGACGAGTCCTCTAAAGAAATCGGTGATGTCATCAAGACCATCACCTCGATTGCCGAGCAGACCAATCTCTTGGCCCTCAACGCAACCATCGAGGCTGCACGCGCAGGCGAGGCGGGCAAGGGCTTTGCCGTCGTCGCTTCCGAGGTTAAGGATCTCGCAGCGGAGTCAGCACGTGCCGCAGAGGATGTAGCGCGCCGCGTCAAAGCTATTCAGAGCGACACCGACTCAGCCATCGGCGCGATCGGACAGATCTCAGAAATCATCAGCACAATCAATAACTATCAGCTCACCATTGCTTCCGCTGTCGAGGAGCAAACGGCGACTACCAACGAGATGAGTCGTTCTGCGGCGGAGGCTGCAACCGGATCCTCCGAGATCGCCGCCAACATCAACGGCGTAGCAGCAGTGGTTGAAGAATCGACGTCCGCCATTGCGGAGATGGACCGCACGATCGAGCAACTCTCGTCACAAGCTCAGGCGCTAAACCGGGATGTACGCGTATTCAAGTTCTAACTTCTCGCAAGTAATAAGGGTGGCCAGAGCAATGCTCTGGCCACCCTTTTGTTTACGTTTCTCAGTGCTATGACGCGTTTACGGCTGCGTTACTCGAACGGTCCACACTAGCGACCTTGTCGGAGGCCATCAGCCGTGGGGCGACACACTCTCGACCGTGGCGAAGGCCTTCAGCGTTGATGAAAGTTGACTGAGCAATGGTACAAGTCGACTGGGCAGTGGACTCGCACGGACACTCTGCCGGTAAAGCTCCGCACCTGCCTATACCAACTAGGCCATTGGGGACGTAGGTAGCTGAATGGTAGTCAAACCGCCAAGCGCTACCACCCGACCTGTGCCAGGTCTCAAGCCGCGACTGGACCGTCTGGTTACGTGCCCAGACGATGAGCCTGAGATGGTTGCCATTGCAGCAGCATTCTTTAACCAAGAGCCAAACGGCAATCACCATCATCGATGGATCAACCATTAGACCGAGGCATACCATCGTGGCAAATAGAACTGGGCGCGGATGATCTGAACACGGACCATATTCTAAGCCCAACGTAGCAGGTCATTGCCCATCCCCAGCGGCTCTTTAACCGCTACCCTGCGGCCTCTTGCCGTGTTCATAGGTAGGCAGTCTGGCCCTGGCTTTGGGTATGGTAGAGGCCCCGTGGGTGACCGTGTCAGGGTTGGTCCGGGGCCGAGAAGGACACTGTGTAGTGTCGCGGTGCTGGATGTTGCGGTGCTGGGTGTTGCGGTGCACTGGTGTTTGGTTTTGGGGATGCAGGAAGGCCCCCACACGATTGTGTGGGGGCCTTCCTGTATAATGGTAGTCCGGCTGCGTCCTACTCTCCCACCCCGTTCCCAGGGCAGTACCATCGGCGCAGGTGAGCTTAGCTTCCGGGTTCGAAATGGGACCGGGCGTTTCCTTACCGCTATGACAGCCGTAACATCTTGTTAACCATGCCAACCCCGCCTGTTCAACCAAATGGTTGAACTGGGGTGGTCGTGGTTTTAGAACCGGATAGTGGACGCGTGCAATCAAATGCTTTTTGGTGACCAAACAGTGTTTGGTAAGTGTTATAAGTTGTTGGTGTATTAGTACCGGTCAGCTCCACAAGTCGTTAGTCCTTGCTTCCACATCCGGCCTATCAACCCAGTAGTCTCCTGGGCACCTTCACCCCCAAAAGGGGATGGAAACCTCATCTTGAAGCAGGCTTCCCGCTTAGATGCTTTCAGCGGTTATCCCTTCCGAACGTAGCCAACCAGCCATGCACCTGGCGGTACAACTGGCACACCAGAGGTTCGTCCGTCCCGGTCCTCTCGTACTAGGGACAGGTCTTCTCAAGTTTCCTGCGCGCGCAGCGGATAGGGACCGAACTGTCTCACGACGTTCTAAACCCAGCTCGCGTACCGCTTTAATGGGCGAACAGCCCAACCCTTGGGACCTACTCCAGCCCCAGGATGCGACGAGCCGACATCGAGGTGCCAAACCATGCCGTCGATATGGACTCTTGGGCAAGATCAGCCTGTTATCCCCGGGGTACCTTTTATCCGTTGAGCGACCACGCTTCCACAAGCCATGGCCGGATCACTAGTTCCGACTTTCGTCCCTGCTCGACCTGTCAGTCTCACAGTCAAGCTCCCTTGTGCACTTACACTCAACACCTGATTACCAACCAGGCTGAGGGAACCTTTGAGCGCCTCCGTTACATTTTAGGAGGCAACCGCCCCAGTTAAACTACCCACCAGGCACTGTCCCTGAACCCGATCAGGGTCCGAGGTTAAGGTGTCCGTTATGATCAGAGTGGTATTTCAACGGCGACTCCACCAACGCTAGCGCGCCAGTTTCACAGTCTCCCACCTATCCTACACAAATCACACCGAACACCAATACCAAGCTATAGTAAAGGTCCCGGGGTCTTTCCGTCCTGCTGCGCGTAACGAGCATCTTTACTCGTAATGCAATTTCGCCGAGTTCACGGTTGAGACAGCGGAGAAGTCGTTACGCCATTCGTGCAGGTCGGAACTTACCCGACAAGGAATTTCGCTACCTTAGGATGGTTATAGTTACCACCGCCGTTTACTGGGGCTTAAATTCTCAGCTTCGCTCAACAAGTTGAGCTAACCGGTCCTCTTAACCTTCCAGCACCGGGCAGGCGTCAGTCCGTATACATCGTCTTGCGACTTCGCACGGACCTGTGTTTTTAGTAAACAGTCGCTTCTCCCTGGTCTCTGCGGCCCCACCACGCTCCCCATAGCAAGTACGGATCACGCTGGAGGCCCCCCTTCTCCCGAAGTTACGGGGGCATTTTGCCGAGTTCCTTAACCATGATTCTCTCGATCGCCTTAGTATTCTCTACCTGATCACCTGTGTCGGTTTCGGGTACGGGCGGCTAACACCTCGCGCCGAGGTTTTTCTTGACAGCATAGGATCACCAACTTAACCCCATCAGATCTCAGGCCTTTATGAGTGCCGGATTTGCCTAACACTCGCCCTACATCCTTGGCCGTAGACAACCATCGCTACGGTTTGGCTACCTTCCTGCGTCACCCCTGTTAACACGCTCACTCCACACCACGCCACACCCAGCACACGCAACCACAAACAACCCGAAGGCCGTTTACAGCATTGTGTGGGAGGTATCTTGTCATGCTTCATGTTGGGCGGTGCTTCGCCGGTACTAGAATATCAACTAGTTATCCATCGACTACGCCTGTCGGCCTCGCCTTAGGTCCCGACTAACCCAGGGCAGATTAACTTGACCCTGGAACCCTTGATCATTCGGCGGACGGGTTTCTCACCCGTCTTTCGCTACTCATGCCTGCATTCTCACTCGTGTAGTCTCCACCACTAGATCACTCTGCGGCTTCACCGTCCACACGACGCTCCCCTACCTATCCATATAACTGAACCACAAAGGCTTGTCTAACATATGAATACCACAGCTTCGGCGGTGTACTTGAGCCCCGCTACATTGTCGGCGCGGAATCACTTGACCAGTGAGCTATTACGCACTCTTTCAAGGGTGGCTGCTTCTAAGCCAACCTCCTGGTTGTCTAAGCAACTCCACATCCTTTCCCACTTAGCACACGCTTAGGGGCCTTAGCTGATGGTCTGGGCTGTTTCCCTCTCGACTACGGAGCTTATCCCCCGCAGTCTCACTGCCGCGCTTATACTTATTGGCATTCGGAGTTTGGCTAACGTCAGTAACCCGGTAAGGCCCATCGGCTATCCAGTAGCTCTACCTCCAACAAGCAACACGCGACGCTGCACCTAAATGCATTTCGGGGAGAACCAGCTATCACGAAGTTTGATTGGCCTTTCACCCCTACCCACAGGTCATCCCCCCAGTTTTCAACCTAGGTGGGTTCGGTCCTCCACGCGGTCTTACCCGCGCTTCAACCTGCCCATGGGTAGATCACTTCGCTTCGGGTCTAGACCCAGCGACTCATACGCCCTATTGAGACTCGCTTTCGCTACGGCTGCCCCACACGGGTTAACCTTGCCACTGAGCACTAACTCGCAGGCTCATTCTTCCAAAGGCACGCCGTCACCCCTACTAAGGAGGCTCCGACGGATTGTAAGCACATGGTTTCAGGTACTATTTCACTGCCCTCCCGGGCTACTTTTCACCATTCCCTCACGGTACTATCCGCTATCGGTCACTAGGTAGTATTTAGGCTTATCAAGTGGTCTTGACTGATTCACACGGGATTTCTCGGGCCCCGTGCTACTTGGGATACCACACAGGAGATCATGACATTTCGGTTACGGGGGTCTCACCCTCTACGCCGTCCTTTCCCAAGGACTTCACCTACACCATAATTTTGTAACTCCTTGAAGAACCGGCAGATCCTTCCATCTGGTCCCACAACCCCGATCACGCAACCCCTGCCGGGTATCACACGCAACCGGTTTAGCCTCATCCGCTTTCTCTCGCCAATACTCACGGAATATCTCTTCCTGTCGGTACTAAGATGTTTCACTTCCCGACGTTCCCCCCAAACACCCTATATATTCAGGTGATGGTACCTGGACATAACTCCAGGTGGGTTTCCCCATTCGGACACCCTCGGATCACAGCTTGTTTGCCAACTCCCCGAGGCTTAACGCAGGCTACAACGTCCTTCATCGGCTCCTAATGCCAAGGCATCCACCATGTGCTCTTAAAAACTTACAACAACACACAAAAAAACAATTCATCAACAGTTAAGAAAACCACACACACAACACACCAACCACAAAACGATCAGTGAAATATTGCGCGTGTGGACCAAAAACTTTTAATAAAGATGCTCGCGTCCACTATCCAGTTCTCAAACAACGACCAAACCCACCCACACCAACCCCAAACAATGATCAACATCGTCTTAAAGGACTGGTCTGTGATGACCTGGCAATAAAACAAACGAACCACAAACCATGGTTGGTTGTTTCATAACCCAATAGTGTGTTTGCAAACCATCCCCCAACCACAACACCTCGTTCCACCACACGTAAACATGTAGGTACTAAAGCCATCATGACCAAGCAACAGTTCTTCTTGTTTATGATTCCACCCATGAGCACCACCACTGATACGTTCGACCAGTGCGCGGCTATATGCTCCTTAGAAAGGAGGTGATCCAGCCGCACCTTCCGGTACGGCTACCTTGTTACGACTTAGTCCCAATCGCCGATCCCACCTTCGATCACTCCCCCCAGTAAACTGGTTAGGCCATGAGCTTCGGGTGTTACCAACTTTCGTGACTTGACGGGCGGTGTGTACAAGGCCCGGGAACGTATTCACCGCAGCGTTGCTGATCTGCGATTACTAGCGACTCCGACTTCATGGGGTCGAGTTGCAGACCCCAATCCGAACTGAGACCGGCTTTTTGGGATTCGCTCCACCTTACGGTATCGCAGCCCATTGTACCGGCCATTGTAGCATGCGTGAAGCCCAAGACATAAGGGGCATGATGATTTGACGTCGTCCCCACCTTCCTCCGAGTTGACCCCGGCAGTCTCCTATGAGTCCCCACCATCACGTGCTGGCAACATAGAACAAGGGTTGCGCTCGTTGCGGGACTTAACCCAACATCTCACGACACGAGCTGACGACAACCATGCACCACCTGTACACCGACCTCAAAGAGGAACACCCATCTCTGGATGCGTCCGGTGTATGTCAAGCCTTGGTAAGGTTCTTCGCGTTGCATCGAATTAATCCGCATGCTCCGCCGCTTGTGCGGGCCCCCGTCAATTCCTTTGAGTTTTAGCCTTGCGGCCGTACTCCCCAGGCGGGGCACTTAATGCGTTAGCTACGACGCGGAAAACGTGGAATGTTCCCCACATCTAGTGCCCACCGTTTACGGCATGGACTACCAGGGTATCTAATCCTGTTCGCTCCCCATGCTTTCGCTCCTCAGCGTCAGTTGCGGCCCAGTGACCTGCCTTCGCCATCGGTGTTCCTCCTGATATCTGCGCATTCCACCGCTACACCAGGAATTCCAGTCACCCCTACCGCACTCTAGCCTGCCCGTACCCACTGCACGCCCAACGTTAAGCGTTGGGATTTCACAGCAGACGTGACAAACCGCCTACGAGCTCTTTACGCCCAATAATTCCGGACAACGCTTGCGCCCTACGTATTACCGCGGCTGCTGGCACGTAGTTAGCCGGCGCTTTTTCTGCAGGTACCGTCACCTTACGGCTTCTTCCCTACTAAAAGGAGTTTACAACCCGAAGGCCTTCATCCCCCACGCGGCGTCGCTGCATCAGGCTTTCGCCCATTGTGCAATATTCCCCACTGCTGCCTCCCGTAGGAGTCTGGGCCGTATCTCAGTCCCAGTGTGGCCGGTCGCCCTCTCAGGCCGGCTACCCGTCAACGCCTTGGTAGGCCATTACCCCACCAACAAGCTGATAGGCCGCGAGTCCATCCCTTACCGATAAATCTTTCCAAACACAGACCATGCGGCCGCGTCTCATATCCAGTATTAGCCACCGTTTCCAATGGTTATCCCGAAGTAAGGGGCAGGTTACTCACGTGTTACTCACCCGTTCGCCACTAATCCACTCCAGCAAGCTGGAGCATCATCGTTCGACTTGCATGTGTTAAGCACGCCGCCAGCGTTCGTCCTGAGCCAGGATCAAACTCTCCATAAAAGAAAAACACAACCAACAACCCCAATAAAGGAGCAAGCTGATTGCAATCTTAAACACGGTCACAACTACTACCAGGGGAAAACCCGGCCTCGCTACAACCTAAAATTTGAATCCGGCAAAAAACAACAACAACTGACATAATTTCAGAAATTATTGATTCATTACCAAAAACATTAAAACATTGGCATAAACAATCAAACACACTATTGAGATATCAAACAACAACCACACACCATCAAAAACCCAAACCAACTCGGCTTGAACCTCATCCGGGGCAACCTCTCAAACTTACCAGAACCAATCCCAACTTGCAAACCCCGTGTTTTGAACAAAACCAAAACATTGGAAACCAGCGGGAATCAGAACCAAAACGTCTGAAGAAGATTTCGACCTACTCGGTAGGCCGGAGACTAACTCTACCGCATGAATTCCCAGTTATGCAAACCGGCTATTCGGGCGATACTCGCTAACTCCAACCCCGTAAAGCGGGCCGTAGAAAACAATACGGGAACAGCAAGCAAATACAAAACGAAAACCACGTGACCCCACGCACACACCCTAGAAACTGCTAAATACCAACGATTTTGACAGCACATCCCCTAGAAAACAGTTTGGCCGCCCTACCGAAATTCAGGTGGACGGCCAATACTCACTAACTGGGACTATAGGAAACTACTTTTCAATGACCAAGCATTCGGCTGGCCGGTGGCTCGTAGTGCTATCCGTAGCGGCTACTTCGCCATCGATCTCAATGCTGCAATCCAGAGTGCCAGTCTGGCCGTCCTTGTACTTAGCGATCACCAAAATCTTGGTGAATGAGTTATCCGTGGCTAAGGCTACTTCCTGGGTGAACGGCAAGCTCTGAGTGATCATCTTGCCGCCCTGTTCTTTGCCGTCATTTGTAATGACCAAGGTCTTCACAAGAGCAGAGGATTTTGCGCCAGAAATATTAATGACTACTTGGCGCTCGGTGGCAGCCTGTCCATCTTGCTCACCTTCCTCGGACTCCGGTGCCTGCGGGTTCACGTCCCCCTCTGACTCGGCGCCAAGGTTTGTATCTTCCTCGCTCACTTCTGGTTGCGGTTCAGTTTGCGCAACCGTGGGCGTTGGCACCGACTGTTCCTGTGGACCGGAAGAACCACATGCTACAAGGCTTAAGCTCAGAGCCGCAATGCCACCTGCGGCCACCAACTTCGACAGAACATTCTTTCTAAAATCCATGTCTCAAGTATTACTACCGAACCTCTATTATTACAAAATGGTAACGGTGATTGAGGCCCAGATCTCAAACTTGCAGCGCGTGGGGTCCACCGGCGATTAAGGCTTTGAAACCGTCCTCATCCAAAATGGTTAGCCCCAGTTCCCGCGCCTTGGTTTCTTTAGATCCGGCGTTCTCTCCAACTACTACGAAGTCAGTCTTCTTGGAAACAGATCCGGACGCTTTGCCGCCACGGGACAGGATTGCTTCCTTGGCGCCATCACGGCTGAAGTCTTCGAGTCCCCCGGTCACCACGATGGTCAGTCCTGCAAGGGTTTGCTCGGTTTCTTCATCGGGTACGTCTTCCATGGTTACCCCGGCGCTGCGCCACTGCTCAATGATGTTGAGGCGCCAGTCAGATTCAGGAACACGTGTGCCGTCATCATTACCGAGCCATTCCTTAACCGACTCGGCAATAATCCCGCCAACGCCATCTACTGAGGCAAGTTCCTCAACCGAGGCTGCCGCGATTTTATCGATCGACCCAAAGTGAGCGGCCAATGCGCGGGCCGCGGTTGGGCCCACGTGCCTAATAGATAGGGCAACGATGACGCGCCACAGCGGTTGGCTCTTGGCGACCTCGAGGGTCTCATGGAGTTTGATCGTGGTTGCATTGGGCTTGTGCGGTGCTGACTTGGTCCAGAAGTACGGCTCCAGCTTGTACTCCCCGGTAAATACCCAAACCTTTGCCTCCTTGTCCCGCACTTTCTGCTCCCGCCACACGCGCACGTGCTCCAGGGACTTGGAAAGATCGGAGTCTGGATCGGCCAGTTTGAACAGATCGGCCTCGGTCTGAAGTACCGGTGTCTGGCGCTCGGTCGTAACGTCTTCCGGGCGGTTGTGCTCGGGGTCGGCAAGCGCAACGGCCGCTTCCCAACCTAGGGCGTCAATATCAAAGGCCCCGCGGGAGCCAATGTGGTGGATCCGCTCACGCAACTGCGAGGGGCAGGATTGCTGGTTGGGGCACCGAAAATCTTGGTCGCCTTCTTTAATTGGACCAATGGGAGTGCCACAGGACGGGCAGACGGTCGGTGCTTCCCACTTGGGCAGCCCCTCGGGGCGCAGCGCTTCAACGGCCCCCAAGATCTCTGGGATAACGTCACCGGCCTTGCGCAAGATGATGGTGTCCCCCGGGCGCACGTCCTTGCGGTTAACTTCAAAGAAGTTGTGCAGGGTTGCAAACTCAACCGTGGACCCGGCAACCAAAACCGGTTCCATCACACCATACGGGGTCACGCGGCCGGTGCGGCCAACATTGACCGCAATATCCAGCAGCTTGGTGGTGACTTCCTCCGGCGGATACTTAAATGCAATGGCCCACCTTGGCACTCGGCTTGTCGCACCGAGCTGGCGCTGGGCAGCGATCTCATCAACCTTGACCACGAACCCATCGAGTTCATGCTCGATGTCGTGGCGGTGTTCCTCGTAGTAGTCAATGAGCTCGCGGACCTGATCGAGGCCTTGGACCACGCGGTTGTGCTCAGAAACTGGAACACCCCAGGTCTTGAACAGGTCGTAGGCATCACTTTGACGGGATAGGTGTTGGTCATGTCCGGGGCCCCAAACCAGTGCCCCAATACCGTGGGCATACATGCGCAGCGGACGGCTCGCAGTAATACGCGGGTCCTTCTGGCGCAGCGATCCGGCCGCCGCATTACGCGGGTTAGCAAATTCTTTCTTACCGGCAGCACGCTGAGCCTCATTCAGGGCCCCAAACTGGTCCACCAGCATGAAGACCTCGCCGCGGATCTCAATGAGCTCCGGGTGGGTTGCCGGATCTCCGGCAAGTTGCATTGGGATGGTCGAGATAGTGCGCACGTTGAGCGTGACGTCCTCACCCGTGGTGCCGTCCCCGCGCGTGATCGCACGGGTCAGGTACCCCCGCTCATACACGAGCGAAATAGCTAGGCCATCAATCTTGACCTCACACAGATAGGAGACGCTCGAGTCTCCCAGGTCCTTGTGGACGCGGTCGGCCCACTCGGCGACTTCCTCGACGGAAAACGCATTCTCCAGGCTCAGCATCTGCTGGACGTGGTTAACCGAGTTGAACTCGGTTGAGAACGTGCCACCCACCCGCTGGGTTGGCGAGTTCGCCGGAACAGGCACTCCCTGCTCGGTCATTTCGGCTTCAAGTTCTTGAAGGTCCGTAAACAACCGGTCAAAGTTGGCGTCCGGGATTGATGAGGCGCCTTCCATGTAGTACTGGTACTGGAATTGCTCGACCGCACGGGCCAACGCGGCCCAGGCATCGAGAAGGCTTTGCGCACCGGAAACCGGGGCATCGGTGTCTGCGGGGAACAAGGAAGACTGTTCAGGCTGGTTCGTCACTGATACATTCTCCATGTTTATTTCGCCATACGCACATCTTGCGGAAGAAAGACCGATTTTGAGTCATGAACCTGAAAACATGTCATCATCAACATTATGATTACCTACACTGCAATGATGCCGTCACTTTAGGTTGACCACCCAAATGGAGTATACTTGAGGAGCGGACCCGCCCCACACTCGTGGATTGGCGGGTCTTGCTGTTTAGCAGTTAGATCTCCTGTGGATCCTGCTGGCAATTCTTAGGCGCCAAATAATTTTGGTACCAATCCCAAGCAAATCTATTTCCTGCATGCCAATTAAGATGGCAAAACGTTACATATGCTATAAGATCCGCCATTTGCATCCATTGAGACTTGCTTGAATCATGAAACATAGGGTCTTCAATAACATGACGATCATCGAGGGCGAGTCCGCGGTGCGCGTTGACATAAATAGGATCAGTTCCGTTACCATCCATACAAACAAATACGTAGGAATTCTGTTGACGGTGTTGTTCATTTAGCTGATTCAAGAGACCCTCATAAACTCTAGCTTTTTCCGCGTGGTAACTAGACCCTTTCAAGTTCGTTCGCCGGTAGACCACTCCTATACGGAAATCGTCGCAGGTCTTGACTAGGTTCAAGCATTCAAGTGCTACTGCCCTTCCCAACGTCTTCCACTCAGTGACATCAGAAATTTCAGCCTCGGTCGAGATCCGACTTCGCCCATTGATGTACTTGGTGGAATGCAGCTCCTGTGATGGAGGTACCGAGTACTCACGAAAGAGACTTTTTCGCAGTTCTAGTATTTTTCTCAACCCATAACGCCAGCGATCTGGAGTGCACTCAATCCACCCAAAAATGATGAGACCACTTTCGACAGATCCGGAGTCATCGACATAGATCATCCTTGAGATAGACATCAGACTGACACCTCTTTCCCACGCACGCTCTTTTTGTTCAATCGGATACCCATCTCCGAAACAGCTTTATTCCGTAGAGCCCTGCGCGACTCTGAGCCAAAATCACCAGTAAGCGAATACCACATGCGTGTCGTCATACCAGTAGGTGATAGGGGTGCAACAACGCTCTCTGGACGTCTATGCAGTAGCTCCTTTTCCTCAAGTTCTTTCACCCCTTTTCGGACAGTTTGAGACTTCAGTCCATACCATTCTTCACAGTTGTCATAGGTCAACCAACATTCAGCATTCTTATTTGTCTCCTTTGCAACCACTAGCAGCATTACCAACGCAGGAAGACTCAAAGTAGCAAATAGTTCATCCGTCCAAAACCGGTCCGGAATAATGAAGTACGTGTTCCATCGATCCCGTCGACCGGCAGGTGGGTCGTATTCCTCACAACCGTCTTCACGCCGAGGTTTAACGCGAAGCAACCTCTCTTCTCTCTCCCTAGTAACCAATCCGAGCATTTCTAAATCTTGCCAAGCCCTCGATAACGTAGGTCCTGTCCAAGTAAGCCCTCTGTCTGTTGATAGTGCGCGGATCCATACTTCACTCTGCAGTGGCAATTTCCGCTCTGCCAGCCACGGCCAGCAGGTTAGTAATAGCAAGTAGAGAATTAGGGCACGATGTTTGCGTTGGGAGACAATTGGGGAAATTACAGACGATCTCTCTTTCTCCCGATCAGGCAATTGGACCAAAATTTGCCTAATCTGCACATATCCCCTTGCGGAAAGACGGAGCATTTCTTGCCGAGTTTCTTGCGGTGTGGCTTTTGCTCGCAAACTATTTATGGTTCCAACCTCAGTTGGCTCTATCTGCGTTTTCATGTTCTAAGTATTGCTTAGGCGCCCACTGACAATTCCAGAATTAAAAGGTCCTCGTTTGTCGTTTCACAACACCTAATGCGATGCGTCATTCGATTCCCAGATGCGACTCCCCTTGCGATGCGCAATTCGATACGCTGGCTAAAAGGGCGATTGCAAAAATCATCCAATCCAGTTTGCGAGTCATTCAGCCATTTCAACAATGTCAGATTTTCAGCATTCCAGAGGGTCTTTCAAGTTTCACCGGTGTTGCACCCTCAACTTAGTCATCCCCAATTACGCCATTTCAACTACCGAAGTTGGTTCTGGTTGCCAATCCACGCCGAGATCATGGAGGCCAGTAGGAACGACAGATTCGATATGTTCCGAAGTTGGCCCTGAGCGTACCGGGCCCCACACGCATGACGGCGGGTTGGCATGTTGCGTAGGGTTATGAGCCATGACGCAAGAAGTTGATACCTACGCATGGTTAGAAGAAGTAACGGGCGAGCGCGCGCTTGATTGGGTGCGTGAGCGTAACGAGGAGACGACCGGGACGCTTGGTGCGAGTGCCGCGTTCACCAAGACCGCTGAGAATATTTTGGCAGTGCTCGATTCCGATGCCAAAATTCCGATGGTCTCCCAAGCCGACGGTTACTACTACAACTTTTGGCGCGACTCCCAGCACAAGCGCGGGCTGTGGCGCCGCACCACTCCCGAGCAGTACGAGTTAGCGGAGCCCCAGTGGGAAATCCTGCTGGACGTTGACGCCCTGTGCGAGGCCGAGGACGTCAACTGGGTGTTCCACGGCGCGTCCTTGTTGCGTCCGGATTTTACTCGCGCGCTGATTGATTTGTCCCGGGGTGGCTCGGACGCGGATGAGACCCGCGAGTTTGACCTAACAACCAAGTCGTTTATTACCCCGCAAGAGGGCGGCTTTTACCGCCCCGAGTCCAAGGGGGCCCTGAGTTGGATTGACCGCGACACGGTTTACGTGTTCACCGATTTTGGGCCCGATGCCTCAGGTCAGTCCACGCTGACGCCTTCCGGTTACCCGCGGGTAGTAAAGCGCTTGCAGCGCGGCCAGAGTTTTGATGAGGCAACCGTGGTGTATGCGGGAACCGATCAGGACATGTACATCTCCGCTTCTCACCACTTCATGCCCGGTTTTGAGCGCGACTTTGTGTCCCGCTCGATCGCGTTCTACAACTCCGAGACCTACTTGGTTGGCGACGGCGACCAGCTGACAAAGATCGATGTGCCAAATTCCGCGGAGATTGGTGTCAGCCGGCAGTGGATGCTGGTTGAGCTGCGCGATGACTGGGCAGTTGAGTCCGTTGTGTACCCTTCCGGCGCCTTGCTCGTGATCAACTTCGATGCCTTCCTTGCCGGGGATCGCGAGTTCACCACGCTGTTTACCCCATCCGCAACCACCTCACTGGCTGGTGCGAGCTGGACGCGTGACTACTTAGTCTTGAACGTACTCAACGATGTCAAGAACGAGCTGTTCCGCCTCACTCCCCCAGCAGGGGACACTAACGGTGACGTTTGGGAGTCCACCCCGCTTGCCGGAGTTCCGGCCTTGGGCACCACGAGTGTAGGGGCGGTTGACCGGATTGATTCCAACGATATTTGGGTGGTCACAACCGACTATCTGACACCGAGCACACTGGCAATTGCCGATCTAGCCGCGCTTGGCACACCGCGCGTACTCAAGACCATGCCCACGTTCTTTGACTCCGAGGGTCTGGTCATTGAGCAGCACTTTGCTACCTCAGACGATGGCACCCGGGTGCCATACTTCCTGGTGCGCCGCTCCGACATTGCGCTCGACGGCACCACCCCCACCCTGTTGTACGGGTACGGCGGGTTCGAGATCTCACTAACCCCCGGGTACTCGGGTGGGTTAGGAACCGCGTGGCTCGAGCAAGGCGGAGCATACGCGGTGGCCAATATTCGCGGTGGTGGCGAGTACGGACCAGCCTGGCACCAGGCCGCCCTGACCAAAAACCGGCACAAGGCGTATGAGGATTTCTCCTCCGTGGCCAAGGACCTCATTGCTCGCGGCGTCACCAGTCCCAAGCACTTGGGAGTCCAAGGCGGTTCCAACGGTGGGTTACTCACCGGGAACATGTTGACCCAGTACCCGGACCTGTTTGGGGCCGTGGTGATTCAGGTTCCCCTGCTCGACATGAAGCGGTACTCACACCTGTTGGCCGGAGCCTCCTGGATGGCCGAGTACGGCGACCCGGATGACCCGCAGCAGTGGGAGTTCATCAAGATGTTCTCCCCGTATCACCTGTTCGATGCGGACACCGAATACCCACCGGTTCTGTTCACCACCTCAACCCGCGATGACCGGGTGCACCCCGCCCACGCCCGCAAACTTGCCGCCAAGATGATTGCGGCCGGCAAGGACGTGACCTACTACGAGAACATCGAGGGTGGGCACGGCGGGGCCGCAGATAATAAGCAGTCCGCGTTCATGTCCGCGCTTGCCTACCGGTTCTTATGGGAACGGCTAGCGGGCAAGTAGCCGGACCCAAGTTCTGAACGGTAACCGGGCGCAGTAAGGTAAGTGGGTGAATACCCCTGATCTCACTGCGCCCGGTTCGTTGTCTGTACGTGCCACCGACTCAAATCAGTTTGCGAAAGGCCAAGGCGATAATGCCCGGTCCAGCAACGAACGTGGAGAAGAAAGTTTGCCTAACCGCCCCCAAGCACGCGTAATTCATGTGGTTGCGGTATTGGTGCAAGACCACGCAGACAAGATCTTACTGGTTCGTAAGAAGGGAACCGATACTTTCATCCAGCCGGGTGGAAAACCCGAGCCCGGCGAGGACACCTTGACCACGGCGGCCCGCGAACTGGTCGAGGAAACCGGTTTGGTTATCTCGACGGACAGATTTGAAGTAATCGGGGAGCATATTGCAGCCGCTGCCAATGAACCCGGGTTTAGCATCGTGGCTCAGTGTGTCCGGGTCCGCTTGGTAAAGGGCGAGGAAACCCAATCAAAGGCCGCAGCTGAAATTGCCGAGGCCACTTGGTTCACGCCAACCGCCGCAGCCGCTATCAAAGCTGCTCCCCTGTTTCAGGACATCATCTTGCCACTTGCCGTAGCAGAAGGAACTTCCGTCCGTGGCTAGGTAAATTCCTTCAATCCCACCAAGTTATCCACACTCCTTGTGTCTTCATGCAGAGGCACTGGTGGAACAGCGGATCGCCTCCTACGCGTGATGATTGCTTGGTTACTCGTACCATGGTCACTCACTGTTGAGGGTCCGACACTTGAGGGTTCAGTTTTAACTGAACCGCGAGTATGGTGGGGGTTATGGATGACAAATAAAGACTGGTCTAGTTGTTCGTGCTGTTCGCGCCAGAAGTTGATCGGTGAACGTACCAAGGTTGTCATTGAATTCGCCTTTGATAACCAAAAACTGCACAGCGCACTCGAGTACATAGCTTCGATGCCTAGGAAACCAGTCGGTGTTCTGAGAGAAAAAGTGCTTGGCAGGCGTCCTGAAGGAAACCAAAGCAGCGCTGCTTGTGTTGATGCAAGACTTTATGCTTGGCAAGAGGCTCAGACCACATGAGATTGGCGATTTGGGTACACGTAATTCCCTGCGGGTACAAGAGTTTAAGTGTAAGAATTTACGTATTGCGTTCTATGAAGCTACTTGCGTCCAGAGTCCAGAAAAGACAATTGTTCGACTAACAAATGGATTTACAAAGACGGGCCAAGCGGCACCGGCTGCGCAGGTGAATAAAGCACACGCAATTGCAGCGATTGACAAAGGAATAAGATGAGCACGTTTATTACTCAAGATATTGAAGGAAGTCGAAGCTATTCTCGCGCACGCTTGCACCGAGATGCTTTGAATCTCATTCACGATGCTCTTGAAGCTTCCGGCATGACCCAAGTCGATCTTGCCAAGGCTCTGGGTATCCGTAAGGGTGCGGTCAACCAGGTGCTGCGTGGAAACGGAAACCTTAGGCTCAGCACCCTTGCTGACTACTTGGCGGTACTTGGAGTTCAGCCTCGGATCATTCCAACCGAATTGGATTTTGGGCAAAGCAATGAAGCAGAGTCCGAAGAAACGCAGGATCCCTTGCAAGATGTTGCGTCTGAAGAGTTGAAGACTTCGCCCTGAACTCCTCAGTCGGCATTCACTGGCCTTCTAGGACATCAAATTCGAGGGCAGGATTAGTGGGCCGGTCTAAGGGCTTGCGTATGACCTGCAATTACCTATAGAACTCATCACGAGCCTTACACGACTAAAACCTAGGCCTGTACTCATGACGGCACAGCAAGTTATGGAACCGGGTTACGGGAATCGTATTTGAGGAAGCTCGGCTGCCACTTCAATAGGCCCCAAAGCACCGCAATGCAGGTCAGACCACCAATGATTGCGGCCCCGCCCTCGGTGAACCAGGTTGATTGCGCCCCGATCCAGAGCTCACCCAGGCGTGGCCCACCGGCCACCACAACGATGAACACGCCCTGGAGGCGGCCGCGCATGCGGTCCGGGGTTGCGGTTTGCAAAATGGTTTGGCGGAACACCGCGCTAATGGCGTCGCTGCCGCCCGCCAGGACCAGGGTCACCGACGCCCAGATCAGTAGGGGCATGTTTGTTTCATCCGGTGAGGTTTGGCCAGCGGCCATGATCACCATGCCAAACGCAACGATCGACAATCCCCAACAAGTGATTGCGCCGGCGATGATCGCGCCCTGTTTGGTCAGGCGGGTCAACCCGCCAGATAGCAGGCCGGCAAGGATCCCGCCCACGGCGAAGGCCGCGGTCAGCACGCCGACGGTGAACTCACCACCACCAAGGACGACCATGCCGATTGCCGGGAATAACACCCGCGGCATTGCCAACACCATCGCCGCAAGGTCCACCAAGAATGTCATGCGCACGTTGGGCTGGGTGTTCAGGTACCTCAGGCCGTCAAGCACGGAGGCAAGCCCCACGCGCTTGCGTTCCATGACGGCGCCGTTTTGGGCTGCCAAATTGTGTTCAACCAGATCCGCCGGCAGCATTGCCGGCAGTTTGAACAGCGCCCACAGGGCAACCAAGAAGAGCACGGCATCGACCGTATAGGCGGCGCCGTAACCGAGTTGGCCAACAAGGATCGCGGCGGCAAGTGGGCCACCCGTCAGCGCAAGGTTCCAGGTAATCGCCATGAGCGAGTTAGCCGCAGCCATATGCTGAGGCTTGACAAGCATGGGCAAAATCGCCTGTCTTGCCGGGTTATTCACGGCAAATGCGGCCGATTGCAACGCGACTAGGCCGTACAGCACCCAAACGTTTTGCACGCCCAACCAAGCCTGAACCGCAAGCGCGGTTGTCACCACCCAAGCAACGGTTGAGGCGGCAAGCGCCACCTTGCGCCGGTCATAGTGGTCAACCAGCGCGCCGCCGTACAACCCCAGAACAATCAATGGGATGAGGGCCGCAAGGCCCAACAGGCCCACCATGAAGGTGTCCCGGGTAATCGAATACACCTCAAGGCCCACCGCAACTACCGTCAGCTGGGCCCCAAAGTTTGCTACGCCAAGCCCCCACCACAGGCGAGTGAAATCCCTTGACTCACGCAGCGGGGTAATATCTACCAACAAGCTTGCCATGTCATGCGCTACTTACTGCGCGGCCCTTTCGGCTAGGTGTTCAGCCACCTTCATCAATGTTTCGGTGCTACCGGAAATCGCGTCTTCGCCACCTTGGAAGGCCTGGCGGGCCCCAGCCTTTGATTGGGCGACAATCAGTTTGTTCAGGTCTTTGTCCGCAATCCCAATCCGCGACCAACCCACCATGACCAGGTCAATGAGCTGCTTCAGATCGGGACCGCTGCACCGAGAAAACACCGGCGCCGGCAAGTTTGCCCACAGTCCCATGTCTTTCTCGAGTGCGCGCGCAATGAGTTCCCAACCGGGCTCATTCCAAGAGGCTCCGGGAACAAAGTCCATACCAAAGCTATCCGCCTTGGCGTGCACCACCGGGGCAATCCCGCTGAATGCCTGACCAACGTGGACAACCGTTTGTGCGCCGGCAGCCTTAGATGCGGCAATTACCGGTTTCAACCGCTCTACGAGCGTGATCCCGGTTACGGACCTGATCCGGGAGTAGCCGGAAAATGTTGGAATGACGCCGGCGGCAACTTGCCCAATGAGGGTCTCATCAAATTGCACGGTGAGTGTTGCTCCGGGCACGCGCTCGTGCACCTGGGCAATGTGGGTTTGGGCGGCGTCGCTGAGCGCCTGGCTCAGCTCGCGCACCGCGCCCGGGTCCGTCAAGATCCGGTCACCGGTATTGAGGTACAGGGTCGCCGCAAGCGTCCACGGCCCGATCAGCCCGAGGGTAAGCTCTCCCGAATACCCCGCTCCGGCAATACTGATTGCCTCAAGGTCTTGGGCCAAAAACGTTTGCTCCCGCTCAAGATCGATTCCCCTGTGCTGGGCCATTTTCCAGCCATGCAAACCCAACTCGGTTGGCATGCCTTCGAGCAGGGCTAGGGTCCGGCCAAGGAGGTCCGCCCCCGGGCCGCGGCCCGGAAGCTGCACAAAACTTGGGTACGCGGTGACCCCAAATGGTGGGTCGCCAAGCCCATCGAGCGCTTGCAACTGCGCGGCCAAAGGGTTGTGACCAGGCCAAATAGCCTGGCCAGCTACACCCGTCATGCCTGGTGGGACAGAGATTTGCTTAGCCCGAGTGACAAACCTTGGCTGGCTCCATTGTGCTCGGTGACCATGGTTGCCCGGCGGTCCGAGGCCACCACGGTGGCCTGCCCCAGTACCCGGGTGCCCTGGTACACCACGAGGGACTGCCCAGGGGCGATGCCTCTCATGGTTCCCGCGGTCAACTCAACTTCCAGCAGACCCCGGTTGCTGTCCTTGGGATCGGCTGCACCATCGAGAGTGCACTCCTGCGCCAGGTGTTCCCGGCCCTGCCCCAGCATGGACTCGGCACGCTCAAGGGCCACCGCACGGGCACGTCCCGCAACGGGAACACCGTGGGCACGCACCTGAATATCAACGTCAAACCAGTCGGTGCCATCTGCTCCTAGGTTTGCCTGGGCCAAGACATCATCAGCGAACCAGACGGCCTTGTGACCAAAGATGCGGTTCACGGTCAACAACTCGGCCGGCCCCACAACAACCACGTTGTCCTTGGGGTTGACGTCCAAAACGTAGCGTGGCTTGCCGTCATCCGCCGGGGTGCCAATGGCTAGCCCCTTACGCTGACCAACCGTGTAGGAGTACGCCCCCTCGTGGTCGCCCAGTTTGTTGCCATCAACGTCAACAATGTCCCCCGGCACGGTTCCAAGGCGCTCCTTCAAGAACCCCTTGGTGTCACCGTCGGCTACGAAGCAAATGTCATAGGAATCCGGCTTGTTTGAGACGCTCAGACCACGGCGGTCAGCCTCGGCTCGCACCTCATCTTTGGTGGCGTAGTGGCCGAGTGGGAAGAACGCTTTTGCAAGGCGCTGCGGTCCCATCACGGCCAGGACGTAGGACTGATCCTTGGCGTCGTTGGGTGAGCGGTGCAGTTCCTTAAGGGTGTGGACCTGCCCGTCTGGCGCGGTGTACTCACGCTCAAACGTTTGGGCATAGTGCCCGGTTGCCACGGCATCAAAGCCCAATGCCACGGCCTTATCTAGCAACGCCTCAAATTTGATGTGCTCGTTGCAGCGCACGCACGGGTTGGGCGTACGCCCGGCCTCATACTCCGAGATAAAGTCCGCAACCACGGTCTCTTCAAACTTCTCGGAAAGGTCCCACACGTAATACGGGATCCCTAAAATGTCTGCCGCACGTTGGGCATCGGAAGCGTCCTCAATTGAGCAGCACCCGCGTGAGCCGGTGCGGAACTGGTTCCGGTTACGCGACAGCGCCATGTGCACGCCAACGACGTCATGCCCGGCCTCAACGGCCAAAGCTGCTGCAACCGCGGAATCGACTCCCCCGGACATTGCGGCAAGAACCCGCATGTTTCCTCCCTTACAAACCGCGAGCGCGGCTAGTTAATAATTCCTGTTGCGGCTAAACCGGCCGCGCTAGCCCGCTGCACCACGGTGGGTAAAACTTCTAGCAATAACTCAACATCGGACGCACTCGTTGTGTTCCCAAGGGTAAACCGTAGGGCGCCGCGCGCCACGGTTTCCTCAAGTCCCATCGCAAGCAGAACGTGCGACGGCTGGGGTACCCCGGCTTGGCAGGCCGAGCCCGTCGAGGCCTGGACACCGTGTGAGTCAAGTAAATAAATGAGCGAGTCACCCTCGCAGTTGGCAAAGGTGAAGTGCGCGTTTGCAGGCAGCCGGTGATCACTGTCGATCCCCGGTCCGCGCAGCGTTGCCGTGTCACAGATTTCTAGGACCCGGGTGACCAGGTCATTGCGCAGCGCTGTTAGGCGCGCGGTTTCCGCGTCAAGCCCCGCCAACGTTTGCTTTAGTGCCACCGCGAAAGACCGGATCCCAACGGTATCCAGCGTGCCCGAGCGGATCGAACGTTCCTGCCCACCGCCGTGGAGCACGGGCGTCAGGTTCAAACCCCGCTTTGCAATGAGCGCTCCCACGCCAACTGGGCCGCCAAGCTTGTGGGCGGAAACCGTCATGGCATCGAGACCGCTTTGCGTAAAGCTGACCGAAATGTGGCCCACGGCCTGAACCGCGTCGCTGTGCACGGGAATGTCATATGCCCGTGCGGCCGCAACGATCTGTTCGATGGGCTGGATGGTGCCAACCTCGTTATTTGCCCACATGATCGAGATCAGGGCAACCTCATCACCGTTTGCGGCGAGCTCCTGCTTGAGCGCGGCGACGTCAACCATGCCGTCCGCGTCAACGCCAAGCAGCACAATCTCGGCGCCCGCATGCTCGGCCATCCAAAATGCCGGGTCCAACACCGCATGGTGCTCAACCGAGGAAATCAGAATGCGACGACGCTGCGGCGCATCATTGCGACGGGCCCAAAACAGGCCCTTAATAGCAAGGTTATTCGCCTCGGTGCCCCCACCGGTGAACACGACCTCGGACGGGCGGCAATCTAGCAACTTGCCAATCTGCTCCCGAGATTCCTCAACTACGCGCCGCGCGGCCCGTCCCGCCCCGTGCAACGAGGAGGGGTTACCAACAATTGCCATCTGCGCGGCCGCAGCACTAATGGCGTCCGGCAACATGGGGGTGGTGGCTGCGTGATCAAGATACGCGGTGGCTGAAAGGTTCACGCAACCTAGTTTACGGTCAATATCCGCCAAATCCATGTGAGACCAACCTCAACCCCACGTGAGTCCCACCTCTTTACCCGTGCGCGTCTTCCGGCTCCCCCAACGTGCCTGTCCAGCAATCTGCGGCTCCGCCCAAAACCCGTGACAACCCACTAGGCTTTTAGGCAACCAAACACCAACATCCAAAAGGTGGGTTTACAGCCATGATTTTGACGGAAGAACTTCTGTCCACCATCCGCAGCCGGGCCGCCGAGCACGACCGCGAGAACTCCTTCTTCACCCAGGACTTGAGTGACCTCAAGGCGGCGGGTTACCTGACGGCCCTGGTGCCCAAAGAATTAGGTGGCCCGGGGCTCACCCTCGAGGAGCTGACCCGGGAGCAGATGCGGCTGGCCGGCGCTGCTCCGTCAACCGCCCTGGCAATCAACATGCACCACGTGTGGCTGGGCGTCGCTAAGACGGTTCATGACCGCGGTGACTCGTCCTGTGACTTCATGTTTGAAGAGGCAATGAATGGCGAGGTGTTTGCCTTTGGTGTCTCCGAGGCCGGCAACGATCTGGTCCTGTTTGGTTCCAACTCGGTTGCCGCGCCCCAGGGCGATGGCAGCTACACGTTCACCGGCACCAAGATTTTTACGTCAAACTCCCCCGGTTGGACCCGGCTGGGAACGTTTGGCCAGGACAACACCGACCCGGATGATCCGCGTTCCATTTGGGGTTTCATCACGCGTGACGGTGGCGGGGTCCAAATCAAGGACGACTGGGACACCATGGGCATGCGGGCCTCGCAGTCCTGCACCACGGTATTGACCGAGGCTCCCGCTCCGGTCAACCGCATTGTTCGCAACATTGCGCCCGGCATGTCTACGGACCCGTTCATCTTTGGGATCTTTGCCAACTTTGAGATTCTGCTTGCCGCGGTTTACACCGGTATTGCGCAACGTGCCCTCGATGTTGCGGTTGCCACGGTGCACAAGCGCACGTCCAAGGCCAATGCGGGTGCGCCGTATGCAAACGATCCGGCAATCCGCTGGCGTCTTGCCGATGCTGCAATTGCGCTCGACGGCATCTACCCGCAGATCAAACTCATTGCCCAGGACGTTGATAATCAGGTGGACCGCGGCGATCTGTGGATGCCGCAGCTTTCCGCCGTGAAGACTCGCGCTACCGAGGTAGCTAAGGACACCGTAGACAAGGCGGTGCGGGTTTCTGGCGGCTCGTCGTATTACAACCGCTCGGAGATTTCCCGGCTCTACCGCGATGTCTTGGCCGGAATCTTCCACCCGTCCGACGACGAGTCGGTGCACAGTTCATGGGCCAACGCGCTACTGGGTCCGGTAGTGCCCTGGCCACCAACCAAGAACTGAGACCGTCGAATCCCACCCAGTCGAGATTGGTTAAACGCACCCGAGGTAGGTAGTTTCTTCTACCAACCTCGGGTGTGATCCGCCAATCTCGACGAGCAGGGCGGCTAGGTATGGAAATCGAGCAGGGCGGCTAGGCCCAATCTTGGACAGGCCTAGAGCGAAGCCTTGTATTCCCGGATCGCCTCGGCGGCCTGAGGTAGCACATCGGCCAGTTCCCCGATCACGGCAAAGTCACAGATCTCAAAGATTGGCGCATCCGGGTCCGAGTTCACCGCAACGATCACTCCCGATGCCTGCATGCCACCGCGGTGGTGCGGCGCACCGGAAATACCGGCACCGATGTAGACGCGCGGCGCCACGGTAACCCCGGTCTGACCAATCTGGGCGTCGTGCTCAATCCAGCCCTCGTCAACGGCGTCCCGGGTTGCCCCGATTGCGCCACCAAGGGCATCGGCAAGTTCTTCAACTGCGCTGAAGTCACCCTCGGTGCCGCGGCCACCGGCCACCACGTGCGCGGCCTCCGCCAGCTTTGGCCGTCCGGCAGCGCCCGCGATGGGCGGGTGTTCCGTACGGGAGACCATGACCACGCTTGAGGCAAGGTCTGAAGGGGTAACGTCAAAGCTCTCTACAACGGTCGTTGCAGCAGCGTGCTCCGGCTTTACCGGGACCACTGCGTTGGCGCGCACGGTGGCAACCGCGATTGGGGTAACCACCTCGCAACTCACGTCCCAGGCGCCGGCAAATACTCGCTTGTACCCAATGAAGTTACCGTTTTCCAGGCCTACCGTGACGGTGTCAACGACCAGACCTGCGTCGAGCTCATAGGCCAAGCGGGCCGTCAGTTCCTTGTTCTGGAACGTTGGTGCGGCCAATACCGCGCGCGCGTTGGTCCGGCGCACAGCGACGGAAAGTGCCTCCGCGGCAACCGGTGTCAGGTATGGGCTGGCATCGGTGGTCACGTTGGCAATGAGTACGCGCTCAACACCGTACTGTCCCAACTCGGTGACAACCTCGGCGGGCAACGGCTCAAGGGCGACCGCAACAGGGGTGCCAATCTGGTTGGCTAAGGTCAACAGCTCCGCCGCGGCCGAGCGCAACGCCGGCATTGGGGTATCAATCAGCACCACCACATTATTTGCGGCATCAGTGTTCAAGTTGTCTTGCTCCATGGTGTCTAACTCCCCCACGCTCAGACTAGGTCGTTATCAATGAGGTACTGGGCTAAGGCAAGGCCGCCCTGGCCCTTATCCGTGACTAACTCGGTGAGCTGGCGCGGCGGGCGTTCCACGCTCTTGGTCACGTGGGTGCGGGCCCCGGTGTCACCAACAACGTGTGCGTCAATACCAAGATCGGTCAGGTCCCACGCAGTAATTTCTTTGGTGCGCGCGGCCATGATGAGTTTAAAGTTTGGGTAACGCGGGGTATTGATGTGGTCGGTGACGCTCACAACCGCCGGTAGGGACGCGGCAACAACCTCGGTCACCCCGTCCAACTCGCGGGTGGCCTCAATAACACCGTTATCCACGGTCAGCTTGGTTGCCAAGGTCACCTGTGGCAGCTGCAGTTGGGCGGCCAACAGGGCTGGAATCACCGATCCCAAACCATCGAGCGCGGCCATCCCGGTAATAACCAGGTCAATGGGGCCGTCTTGTTCGATGCGCCGAATCGCCGCCGTGATTGCAGTTGCGGTTCCAAACACATCGGATCCCACCAGAGCCGGGTCAGTTACCCGAATCCCGGTGTCTACCCCAAGCTGAAATGCCTTACGGATTGCGCCATCGGCAACGTCCGGCCCAATTGTTAGTGCGATTACTTCATGGGCCTCGCGCTGGTCAGCACCGAGGGCCTCAATAATTTGCAGGGCCGTCTCAATAGCATTCTCATCTAATTCATTGAGGGTGCCGTCTTCGGCGGAGCGGGTAATGCGCCCTTCCGGCGTAAAAGTTCGAACGGAATGAATATCGGGGACGTGCTTTACGGGAACCACGATCCTCATTGCAGGCAACTCTTTCTTTGAACCAATACTGTTTGTCTTAAGGGTACCGTGATTTCACCCGGCACTTGGGCAAAATGTCCGTGGCACTGGCCGTGTTTTTACGCAAACTCGGCCTAAATGGCCGCTAGACAAACGCTTAGCCAAAATTCTTGCAACAATACTCGTATGGCTTTCTTCACCAATGGTTCCTCTCATGCCCCAATCCCACCCCTCGGCGTGCACGTTGTTCCGGGCGGAGTCCAAGTCGCTGTCTTTGCTTCCCAAGCCACGGGAGTTGAGTTCTGCCTGCTTGACGAGGTTCCGGGATCTGAGCCGGTCACCTACAAAGAGCGTCGCGTTACGCTCTCCAACCACACCTACGGGGTTTGGCACGACTTTGTTCCGAACATCGAAGAGGGCCAGCGTTACGGGTTTCGAATCATGGGCGAGTGGGAGCCGCGCCGCGGGCTGCGGCACAATCCAACAAAGCTCCTGGTTGACCCTTACGCGCGCGGCATCAGTGGTGAACTGTCTTACGTACCCCAGATTTACGGGTACGCCCGGCCCGGGGACACATTGTTCGCCCCGGATCCCAAGGAAGGCGACGCACCGCTGCCACCCGTGGACATGTACGGTCCGGCCGACTCCCGCGACTCCATGCCGTTTGTGCCGCACTCCCGCGTGGTGGGTCCGCGCCCGCAACCGGTAGCGAGCCGCCCGCACGTGCCGTGGCGGGACACCGTCATCTACGAGGCGCACGTCAAGGGACTGACCAAGAACTTAATGGAGGTGCCCGAGCATCTGCGCGGCACCTATGCGGGGGCTGCCCACCCGGCGACCATCGCGCACCTTAAGGATTTGGGGATCACCACCCTTGAGTTGCTGCCCATCCACGCATTCGTTTCCGAGCCGCACTTGGCTGAAAAAGGGCTCACCAACTACTGGGGTTACAACACCCTAGGATTCTTTGCGCCCCATGAGGCGTACGCTACCGCGAGCGCCCAGGCAGCCGGCCCGGGTGCCGTGGTCGATGAGGTCCGCGGCATGGTTCAGCTGTTGCATGAGGCCGGGATCGAAGTCATCTTGGACGTTGTCTATAACCACACGTGTGAGGGTGGCAATGACGGCCCCCAGCTGAGCTGGCGCGGCCTGGATAATTTGGGCTATTACATGCACGACGGGGCCAGCCCGGCAAACTTTGGGGATGTCACCGGATGCGGCAACACCCTTGACTTTAGGCACCCTCGGGTGATTCAGATGGCTCTTGATTCCCTGCGGTACTGGGTCCAGGACATTGGGGTTGACGGTTTCCGCTTTGACCTCGCCGTGACGCTGGGCCGTGACTCGGAAGGTTTCACCCCCGAGCACCCGTTCCTGATGGCGTTGCAGACTGACCCGGTTATTAACCAGGCCAAGCTCATTGCCGAGCCCTGGGACGTGGGGCCCGGCGGTTGGCAAACCGGGCGCTTCCCAGCGCCGTTCTCGGAATGGAATGACCGGTACCGCAACTCTGTGCGCGATTTTTGGCTTTCCGATGCCGCAGCAGCTTCCCATGGTCGCTCCGGTTCCGGCATTAGGGAGTTGGCTACCCGGTTGTCCGGAAGCGTCGACCTTTTTGGGCACTCCGATCCTCCCCTGATGCGGGGACCGGTTGCCTCGATCAACTTTGTCACCGCCCACGATGGGTTCACCCTGCATGACCTGGTGGCGTATAACCACAAGCATAACGAGGCCAACGGGGAAGAGTCCCGTGACGGCACCAACGACAACAAGTCTTGGAACCACGGGGTTGAGGGGAGCCTCTCGGGTGATGACATGTGGCAGGTGATCGCTCCCCTGCGCCGCAGATCCATGCGCAACCTGTTGGCCACCCTCATCTTGTCCGCCGGCACCCCCATGCTCAGCGCGGGAGACGAGTTTGGCCGGACCCAAAACGGCAACAACAATCCGTACTGTCAGGACAACGATATTTCCTGGTTGCCCTGGGACAGATCCAGGTGGCGCCAAGACCTGTATGAGACCACCCGGTTCCTCCTTGAGCTGCGCCGCACCTACCCGGCGCTGCGCGTTGAAGACTTCTTCTCCGGTCAGCCAATGCCTCATGATGAAGACCACCAGCCAGACCTCGCGTGGTACAACGACCAGGGGTCCAAGATCACCCACGATGAGTGGCACGACCCAAACACGCGGATTTTCCAAATGTTTAGGCGCTCACGCAAGAACGCGACCACCCACCGGGGTAACGCACACGTGCTGATGGTTGCCAACGGAACCCTCGACGACTGCACCGTGGTTTTGCCCGGGGATGACAACTCGGTTCGTACCTGGGCGCTCGTGTGGGATTCGCAGTGGGAAAACCCGTATCAAGACGTCCAGGTCAACCCGGCCAATCTCTTGCTCGCGCACCTGCCCGTGCCGGCCGAGGGTGGACCGGACCTGCTCGAGAAAGCCGCACCGGCATCGGAAAGTCACGGGGCTCAAGAAGTCCCCAACTTGGACCGGCTCAGCGGAGGGTCGGCCGTGGCTCTCGAGGCTCTCAGCGTGCAGATTTACGTGGCCGCCCCGGTCGAGGCAACCGGGCAGACCTCCTGAGCAGGTTTCCGGTATGGGACGCCGGGTCGCAGCCAACCGCGTAGCCACTGATTTCTTGGCAACACCGAGCATGATTTAGCCACGGGCACAGTGCCCTAAGAGTCTGCGGGCCGGGGTAAAACCCAGCCCGCAGGCTAGGCGGTTGGATATGCGCCTAGCCGCGTAGTTATGCGCTTCCGCCTTGCAACTGGGTAACGTTGCACTCCGACCGGGGTGGCAATGCTCACATTAGGGTGTTCATTAGGTAGCGTTGACCTGTGACTGATTCCTCTGCCTCCAAAACGCCCGCTTTCCGCGCCTCGAATGCCACCGGCGCCGGCTCCAAAAAACCGGTGACTGCGGCTAGCCAAAAAGCCACGACCGCAGCCAAAAAACCTGCGAAGTTGGCCGTCAAGGCGTCCGCAAAGAAAGCGGCACCGGCTCAGCCAAAAGCGGTGAAGGCCAAGGCCGCAGGCAAGAGACCCGCCACCACGGCGCCGGCCGCGGCGGCGCCAAGCGTGCCTGCCGTTGCTGCCCCACCCGCGCCCATGCCGCATACGCTCATTGGCCGGATCCCCGTGCTGGACGTTTCACCCGTCATTAGCGAGGGGCGGTGGGCGACAAAGGCCGTGGTCGGTGAAATGGTTCCGATCACCGCAACCGTCTTCCGTGAGGGACATGACGCCGTGGCGGCTACCGCCGTACTCGTGGGCCCCGACGGCCAAGAAGTCAGCGCGCGCATGTACGACGTTGCCCCCGGTTTGGACCACTTTGAAGGATTTTTGGCGCCAACCACCGAGGGGGCCTGGGGACTTCGCGTAGAAGGCTGGTCTGACCCGTACGCCACGTGGGTGCACAACGCCGAGATCAAGATCGCGGCCAACATCGATGAAGAGCTCATGCTGGCCCAAGGGGTTGAGTTGCTTGAGGAGGCGCTGAGCCGTAAGGGGCAGCAACCGGCCGACATCAAACTCCTGCAAACTGCCGTGACCGGCCTACTTGATGCGTCTAAGATTCCAGCGGACCGGTTGGCCGCTGCCTTGACACCCAAGGTGCGTCACTACCTCACCGAGGTCAACCCCGTCCGCAAGTTTGTTACCCCGAGTGCCACCTACCCCATGTTTGTGTCCCGCACCCGTGCCATGGCGGCCTCGTGGTACGAGTTTTTCCCGCGCACCGAGGGGGCCAAACAAGATCCCGCAACCGGAAAATGGACGAGCGGGAACTTTGCGAGCGCCGGTGCCCGCCTGCCAGACATCGCCGCCATGGGCTTTGACACCATTTACTTGACCCCAATCCACCCCATTGGAACGACCAACCGCAAGGGCCGCAACAATACGCTTGAGGCGCTGCCCGCGGACCCCGGATCGCCGTACGCAATTGGGTCAGCCGACGGTGGCCACGACGCCATCCACCCGGACTTGGGAACCGTTGATGACTTCAAGGTATTCGTAGCTCACGCCCAAGCCTTGGGGATGGATGTAGCCCTAGATATTGCCCTGCAGTGTTCGCCAGACCACCCTTGGGTGACCGAGCATCCCGAGTGGTTCACCACCCAGCTAGACGGCACCATTGCGTATGCGGAGAACCCTCCTAAGAAATACCAAGACATCTACCCGCTGAACTTCGATAATGACCCCGAGGGTATTTATCAAGAGATCTTGCGGGTTGTCATGGTCTGGGTTGACCTTGGCGTAACGGCATTCCGCGTGGATAACCCGCACACCAAGAACCTGGACTTTTGGGAGCGACTGCTGACCCAGGTACGTGCGACCAACCCCGAGGTGATCTTCTTGGCGGAGGCCTTTACTAAGCCCGCCATGATGCACACACTGGCCAAGATTGGGTTCCACCAGTCCTACACCTACTTCACCTGGCGCAACACCAAAGAAGAGCTCGAGTCCTACATCCAAGAGGTTACGGGCCCATCGGGCTCCTACATGCGCCCGAGCTTTTGGCCCACCACCCACGACATCCTGCCGCCGTTCTTGCAGCACGGAGGAATTCCAGCGTTTGCGTTGCGGGCGGTCATTGCGGCAACGTCCTCACCGCTGTGGGGGATCTACTCCGGCTATGAGTTGGCCGAGCGGGTGCCGCGCCCGGGTGCGGAAGAACAAATCGATAATGAGAAGTACCAGTACAAGGATCGGGACTGGTCAAAGGGCTTTGAGACCGGGATTACCCCGCTGCTAACAAAGCTCAACGCGATCCGTAACCACCACCCGGCGCTGCGTCAATTACGCAATGTCACGGTCCACCCCACGAGTAACGACAGCATCTTGGCGTTCTCTTCCCACCTGCCGGCCAAGTTCAGCCAAACCGGTCAGGATGACACCATCATCACGGTGGTGAACTTGGATCCGCACAACACCCGTGATGCAACCGTCTGGTTAGACTTGTCCGCGCTTGGGGTGCCGGAACCCGCCCAGCCACATGATCCGGCGTTCACCGCCTATGATCTGCTTTCCGAACAGTCCTTTGTTTGGGGCGCAACCCCGTTTGTCCGTCTCGATCCAATTGCCAACTGCGCACACATCATCCACGTGAGGCCACTGTGACAACACTTCCTGAGTTCTTATCCCCCACCCCGCACCCGGGTGGCAGCGGTGACCATCACCTATCCGCAGCAACCCAGTTTCCCGGCGTGCCCGGAGAAACCTCCGGGCTAACCAACGATCCGGACTGGTATAAGAAGGCCGTGTTCTACGAGGCCTACGTGCGCTCCTTTGCGGATTCAACCGGAACCGGAACCGGAGACCTCCGCGGTTTGATTGGCCGCCTGGACTATCTGCGCTGGCTCGGCGTGGATTGTCTGTGGCTGCCGCCCTTTTATCCATCGCCGTTGCGCGACGGAGGCTACGACGTAGCCGACTACACCTCGATCGCGCCCCAGTTGGGCTCGATGGACGACTTCCAGGAGCTCATCTCCCAGGCCCACCAGCGCGGAATCCGGATCATCATCGACCTGGTGATGAACCACACCAGTGATCAGCACCCGTGGTTTCAGGCATCGAGAAATGATCCCGAGGGACCGTATGGGGACTTCTATGTGTGGTCGGATGACGACACAAAGTACTCCGAGGCCCGGATTATCTTCACCGACACCGAAACCTCGAACTGGACCTTTGACCCCGTACGCCGCCAATATTTTTGGCACCGCTTTTTCTCCCACCAACCGGATTTGAACTTTGATAACCCGGTGGTCGCCGACGCCATGGTTGAGGTGGCCAGGTTCTGGTTGGGACAGGGCGTTGACGGATTCCGTTTAGACGCGGTCCCCTACCTGTTTGAGGCGGAGGGAACCAACGGGGAAAACCTGCCAGAGACCCATGCGTTCTTGGCCCGCCTACGTGCCATGATCGACACCGAATTCCCCGGCCGGATCATGCTGGCCGAGGCAAACCAGTGGCCGGACGATGTGGTGCACTACTTTGGGACTGACGACGAGCCCGAATGCCACATGTGCTTCCACTTCCCCGTCATGCCGCGGATCTTCTACGCCATCAAGGACGGCCGTGCCAAGCAGATCATCGATATTTTGGCCGATACTCCAGCCCTGACCGGAACCCAACAGTGGGGTACGTTCCTGCGTAACCACGACGAGCTCACCCTCGAAATGGTGTCAACCGAGGAACGTGCCTCGATGTACGGGTGGTTTGCCCCCGACCCGCGGATGCGCGCCAACGTGGGCATCCGGCGCCGGTTGGCACCCCTGCTCGATAACTCGCGCAAGGAAATCGAACTGGCGAACGCCCTCCTCCTATCGCTGCCGGGCAGCCCCTGCCTGTACTACGGGGACGAGATTGGGATGGGCGACAACATTTGGCTCAATGACCGCGACTCGGTGCGCACCCCCATGCAGTGGACTCCCGACCGCAACGCCGGTTTCTCATCCGCGGACCCGGGTAAGCTCACCCTGCCCGTAGTCCAGTCGCTCGTGTACCACTACTCCAACATCAACGTTGAGGCACAGTGGGCCCAGCCCACGTCCCTGCTGCACTGGACCAGAGGGATGTTGGCGGTCCGCAAGCGCCACCCGGCCTTTGGCATTGGCGTGTACGAGAACATTGAGGCGGATAACGAGTCAATCTTGGCCTACACCCGCACCACCGAGGAAGAGACCCTGCTGTGCGTGGCTAACTTCGCCGCAACCGCCCGGTCGGCCACCCTCAAGATTGACGGCTACAACAACTACACCGTTGTGGACCTGTTTGGTGGCGCCGTCATGGGGCAGATCAACAACGCAGGCGAGCTCACGCTCACGCTTGGGTCGCGGGACTTTTACTGGCTTACCATGTTGCCCGTTCCGGAACATCCTCACGGCTAACCGGCCCTAACACGTGGGCTCGCCGCAGGCTTTACCCGGGTGCCGCGGTTCCCAACCACCCGGGTAAAGCCTGCGGCGCCAAGATCCTTGTCCCGCACCCCAAGCCGTACCGCAGTATCCAGTGACACCTTGTGATTTAGAACTTCAACAAAGTAGGTAAGCAATGACTTCGGATTTAACCGGTTCATCCGGTTCTCACTCAGATTCCATTCGACCCACCCACATCACGGTCGCTGGCGATTTACTGACCAAAATTGCGCACGGTACCTACCATGAACCACACGCGGTCCTTGGCCCCCACCACATGGCTCCCCAGGGCTTACTCGAGCCGGGCAGTCTCCCCCAATGGGCAACCGTGCGGGTCCAGCGTCCCCTAGCTAAGACCGTCACCGTTGTTACCCCCTCCGGCCGTTATGAGTGTCAACACGAGCATGAGGGGGTTTGGGTCACGGTCATTGCCACGGTTGGCGGTGTGGCCCCGGACTACCAGGTAGAAACCGTTTACGAGGATGGTTCCGTTTTCACATCCGATGATGGCTACCGGTTCTTGCCAACCCTTGGGTCTTTGGACCAGCACCTCATCAAAGAGGGCCGGCACGAGGAACTATGGCGCGTGCTCGGGGCAAACTTGCACGAGTATGAGAGCGCACTGGGCGCCGTACTTGGAACGTCGTTCGCCGTTTGGGCGCCGACCGCCCAAGCGGTGCGAGTCATTGGCGACTTCAACGGGTGGGACGGGCGGGCCCACGCTATGCGTGCCCTGGGTAGTTCCGGGGTTTGGGAACTCTTTATCCCAGCGGTTGGCACCGGAACCACATACAAATACGAGATCTTAAGCGCGGATGGAAACTGGTTGCGTAAGGCCGACCCAATGGCCAAGGCAACCGAGGTGCCCCCGGCAACCGCAAGTATTGTTACCCAATCCACGTATGTGTGGGGCGACCAAGACTGGATGACCAAGCGGGCACAGACCGACCCGCATAACGGTCCCATGTCCGTCTACGAGCTCCATTTGGGTTCTTGGCGCCGCGGGCTAGGTTACCGCGAAGCGGCCGACCAGCTGGCCAAATACGTGGCTTCCATGGGGTTCACCCACGTGGAGTTCATGCCGCTTGCCGAGCACCCCTACGGTGGTTCTTGGGGCTACCAAGTGACGTCCTACTACGCGCCGACCTCGCGGTTTGGGAGCCCAGATGACCTGCGCTACCTCATCGATGTTCTGCACCAAGCCGGAATCGGTGTGCTATTGGACTGGGTCCCGGCACACTTTCCCAAGGATGCTTGGGCACTCGCCGAGTTTGATGGCACCCACCTGTACGAGCACCCCAACCCGCAGCTGGGCGAGCACCCCGACTGGGGCACGTTGATCTTCAACTTTGGGCGCAACGAGGTTCGCAACTTTTTAGTAGCAAACGCAACGTTCTGGTTGGAGGAGTTCCATATCGATGGCCTGCGCGTGGACGCAGTAGCTTCGATGCTGTACCTGGACTACTCCCGCGACGCTGGCACGTGGCAACCCAACAAGTACGGCGGCCGCGAAAACCTCGAGGCAATAGCGTTCATGCAGGAAGCCAACGCCACTGCATACCGGCGTAACCCGGGCATCATCATGATCGCCGAGGAATCCACCGCCTTCCCCGGCGTGACCGCACCGACCGACACGGGCGGGTTAGGTTTTGGTTTGAAATGGAACATGGGATGGATGAACGACACCCTGCGTTACGTTGAAGAAGCCCCGGTCAACCGCAAGTGGCACCACGGGGTTCTCACCAACACCATCAACTATGCGTTCTCCGAGCAGTACCTGCTGCCGCTCAGCCACGACGAGGTTGTTCACGGCAAGGGTTCCATCTTTGGCAAAATGCCCGGAGACGACTGGCAGAAGTTTGCCGGGGTCCGTTCCCTCTTTGCATACCAGTGGGCCCACCCAGGCAAACAGCTCATGTTTATGGGATCCGAGTTTGCCCAACGCGAGGAATGGAAAGAAGCCGGGTCACTCGATTGGGCGGTTGCCGAGCACCCCGCCCACCGCGGCATCCAACGACTCGTTGCTGACCTCAACCACCTGTACCAATCCAGGCCCGCACTGTGGGAACTCGATTTCACTCACGAGGGTTTCACCTGGCTTGAGTACGGGGACGCGGACCACAACACCGTCAGCTTTGTGCGCTACAACGCCAAGGGCACCGCACTCGTGGTAGTCGCTAACTTCTCTGGAACCGCATACGAAGACTACCGGGTATCCCTGCCTAGCGGCGGGATCTGGACGGAGCTGCTCAACACCGACGATGAACAATACGGTGGCTCTGGCGTGCTCAACACCGGCCCAGTCCTTGCCCAAGAGATTAGTTGGGCGGGCTGCTCCTACTCGGCAGCAATCCGACTCCCGGCCCTGAGCGTGGTCTTCTTTGAAGTGAAAACCCAGTAACTTACGTCAAGATCCGGCCAACAAAAAACGGCTGGTGTTGCCCACCTCAGTGGTGAGTAACACCAGCCGTTTCTTGTTAAGAAAGCCGGATAAATGGCACGCGTTCTAGTACAGCGCGCTGGCCAGGGACCTGCGGGCCGGCCCCACACGAGGGTCGGTTGGGCCCAGGATCTCAAAGTACTCCACCAGGCGCTTGCGAATCAGATCGCGGTCCTCGGCAGCCGGCAAGAGTTCTAGCAGCCGCCCAAAAGCATCTTCAACCTGACCGCCAAGCACGTCCAAGTCCGCAACTGCCATCTGCGCTGTGACCTCCGAGGGGGCGTCGGCCGCAGCCTTGCGCACGGCGGCAAGGTCAGCGTTCTCGGTGCGCTGCAGGA
Organism: Jonesiaceae bacterium BS-20; assembly: GCA_039995105.1. GTDB lineage: Bacteria > Actinomycetota > Actinomycetes > Actinomycetales > Cellulomonadaceae. Next base: position 577,941 of record CP146203.1, on the reverse strand, counting down.
GTTTTGTTTGTGCTAGACCGGCTGAGGCCATGTGATCTCGCGGGTCTTCTCGCAGCGCCTGCTCGTAGGCGGCGATTGCGGCGGCGAGGTCGTTGGCCCCAATCGCGTCATAGGCTTTTTGGTGCAGTGGCGGCAACGGTTCCTCGGCCGGTTCTTGTGGGGCCTGTTCTGGTTGGCTTGCCTCGCCATCTTGGCGGGCCAGCACACCGGTGACACCGTTTGCCTCGGCCGCTGCCAAGAACTGATCGATCACTTGTTGAATGGCTGCCGCCTCGTGGTTGCCCTGAAACAGCGGAACCGGTTGCTGACCAATCACACCAACTACGGTTGGGTAGTCTTGGATCTGGAATGCCGCAGCGATCCGTGGCCAAGCTTCCACATCCACCCGGGCCATCAGGAACTTACCCTCATACAGTTCGGCCAACGAACCTAGGCTCGTGGCTAACTGGCTAGAGGCGGCGTCGGTGGGCACCCACAGCAGCATCACTACAGGCACCTGTGCGGACCGTTCTACAACGGCCGCAAAGCTCTCCTCGGTTAGGTCGACTACGAATCCGCCAGCGGCCGGGGCGCCACCCTCTTGTCCGGGTGGTGGCGCGACGGGACGGTTCAGCGCGGATAAATCAACGGCTCCGCGCACATTGAAATCAGGAGCATTTGGTCCAGGTACACTCATGGTGCTTCTTTCAGTCAATTTGGTGGTTACTCTTTGGGGATTTCCGCACCGGTGGTTCGAATGGTTCGACCAATGGCGGCAGGCTTAGCGTCCTCACCCTTTGCCGGTACGTAAATTCCTACGATTGCGGTGCGTTGCACCGTCAAGGCGTTATTGGGCTTGGCATCCTTGGGTAAGAATGCCTTTTCAATCTCAGACGGCGTGATGATCGCGCCCTTTTCACCCTTGAGCGTTCCGGAGGTGGTGATCGTTCCTACAATCACCGCTCCCCCATCGAGGGTGCGCAGGGTCTTGACGTCTTCACCAACCGCGAAGGTTTCCGTGTAGGTTCCCTTGGCAACCTTGGCCGCATCTTCGAGGGTCTTGCGACGGTCTGCAATTTCCTTGATGAAGCTGTCGCCTTCGATGTGGAAGACGTCCTTAAATTTCGACTTTTCTCCCGTTTTCAACACGTCCGCGTACTGCTCAAGCGCGTCCTTGGGGGTCAAAATCAATGACTCATCTACCGCGCTGAGGTCGGGGGTTCCCGAGTCCGCAGCGGGAAAGACCGGGACAGTGACACCGGGGAACAAGGTGAACCAAGCCCAGAGCTTGTAATCTGCCCGGGCGTCTTCTTGGTTCAAGACAACGAAGCGTTCGGCCTCAAGATTCTCTGGCCGTTCGGTCACAGCAAAGAAGGTGCGCGGCCACGTTTCCGTTGTTGTCATGAACACGGACTGCAGTTGCGTTGGCAACTCGGTCATGGTCTCGGGCTTCTTTTGGAACTTGGCAATCTGGTACTCCGCCTTGCGGATCGCAAGGGCGGGTCCGGTGATGCGGCTCTCGAGGGTGGCCGGGTCCATTGCCTTGTCCGCTTCCGCTAAGACTTGGCCGATTTCCTCGGAAATCTGCAGGCTTTGGTCTTCGTGCAGGACCGGTCCGGGGGCCTGGGCCACCTCATTATCGACGTCAACGGTCGGTATGTCTGGGGTGCAGGCGGCCAAGAATGACACGGCAACTACGGCCGCGGTCGCTGCTGCCCACTTTCGGTGGATCATAGCGTTTTTCATTTTGGTTGCTCCTCATCAGCATCTTGGTTCGCAATAACCTCTGCTGCGGCCCGGTAGGCGCCATACAGCGCCCGGCGGGTACTCGGTGCCGCAGGGGCCACGGTGCTGTTGTGCTGATCTGTTGCAGCCGGTTGTGGTGCGGAAGTGCCAGGCACCGCCTGAGCTGACGTCGCTGCAGTGGTCTGTGGCTCCTGGCCGGGTGCGGAGTTTTCCCCCGCTTGGCTGGGTGGAACCGGAACAGGTTGGGTTGGTTGCTCGGGTAGGTCCTTGCGAACTCCCCACGCTGCCCGCCAATTTGAGGCGGTCGTTGTGTCCGCTCCTTGCGGCAGCCACGATGGGCGTTCGAGTGGCGCTTCCGCCTGGGCGCTGCCGCTGGCCGTTTGTAGGCCAGGATCAACGACAGGTGCACCAAATTCAAGGGACCCCGTTGTCGTTGGGATGTTGCGCTGTTCAGCGGCTTCCTTACGCTCACGCATCTCACGCAACTGGCGCCGGGTAAGACCGGCCGCTTGGAGGGCTCCGGTAGTAACATCCGGTTCATCCATCGCTGCGAAGGCTTCAAGGGCTGCCTGCTGCGATTGCGGCTGGTCCTCGCCCGTGACATTAGCGCTTGGGGCAACTGGAGCAAACGCGTGGTTAGCGCTTGGGGTGCCCGGGGCAACCGGGGTTGGCCGAGCAATTGGTGCGCTCGGCGAACCTTGCTCTGCGGCGCCCTCTAGCGCTGGCGCCGGTGTGTCTCCTACCGCCCCGGTTCCGGAGTGGATCGATCCAATTGCATCCGCTGGCAGCGGGATTGGACCCGCCGCAACAGCTGCCTGGTCGTTCTTCCTCTTCTTGCCAAATAGCTGGCCCAGCCAAGAACGCTTGGGCGGGCTTTGAGCCGGTGCGTTGACCGGGTCAAAGTTCAGGGCAACGTCGGGCTGGTCATCGTCTGCCGATGCCGCAGCTCCGTTTGCAGCAAGAACTCCAGTTTGCTCCGCCCCGGTTTGGTCCACAGCTGGCTGATCTGCAATTGGCTCGGCCTGTTCGGAGCCGGCTGATTCCGTGCCGGTGGGCGCAAATTTGTCCAGCTCGATTTGATCGGCTGCAATCGATGCGTCCGCATTATCTGCCGCGCCGGCAACGGATTGGGCAGCGGCAAGCTCTGCAGTGTCGGTTTCAGAGCTGGGTTCCTGCGCTTGGGAACCAGCGTCCGAGTTGGCGTTGTTTGACTCATCGGTCTGTCCAAGGCCAGGTATTGGGGGTGCAAAGGCACTTCGCTCCCGGTCGGAGCCGGGCAGTTCCTCAAGGTCAGGCGTGCTGTCAGTCGAATCTGTAGATTCGGTCCTGGACTCGGAGCCGTGCAAGCTGCTAGTCACTGCTTCTGCTGTGGTGTCGCTGTCCACGAGTGGATCAACCACTGGATTGAGCGCCGCGATATTGCCAGCGCCAAACCGGTCAGCTTCCGTTAACGTCTTGGCAGTGCCTTCGGATTCAAGTTCGGTCGTATTATCGGCCGCGTCCGTCTCCGGTTCAGCAAGTTTTAGGTCCGCAGACTTGGTCTTGGCGGCTACGGCCAGTTTTGCCTGCTCGTCCAGTTCGACCCAGTTAGGTGTGCGGCGCAATGAATCGATAAGCAGCAGGGCACCTATTGCAATGAGCAGTGCACCAACCAAAATGCCGGGCAGTACGAGCGGGGTGGCGACCTCACGGTCCCAAGTGAAGGAAACCTGCGGAGCTTCAGTTGCCCCCGGTTCAAGTGACGCAGCTAAGAAGATAACCGAGTCCGGCACCTTTTCCACGTCAATGGAAATGCTGCCTTCCCCCTCGTAGACGTCCAGCCACATGTCGGAGTCAATCAGGCTTGCGGCCGGCGACTCCTGCGGCCCAGCTTCTTCACCCTCGGCAGGGGCCTCGGGTTCGGTGGCGGGATCCTGCTCAGGGTCAGCGGGCTGTTCCTGTCCGGCTACAAACTTTGCATCAAGAGCGTCCCAGGTTGTGGCGCCTGTGATCTGCCAGTGCGCATCCGTGCCGATCCATCCGACCACATCACGGGACCGGCCGGTCACAAGCGCGACCTTGCCCCCCTTGGGGTCAGTTACTTGGATCTTTACTGCATCGTTGACTTGGTGGACAACACCGGGATTCGTGGCAACCAAAACGGATTTATCGAGCGTTCCCGTTTTCAGGGTCACCGAGGTTTCCGGCTTCCAAATGGTTCCGGAACCTATGCCAAGGCCCAACGCAACTAGACCAAGCAGTATCAAAATTATTGAGATTATTTTCTTGCGCACCGTTTGCCCTTTCAGCAGACCATCTAAGCCTAACCGGCTCAGGCCCGGAATACCGCAGGCTGCACGTCCCTGCACAATCTTGTTGAATGGTCTTCACCCCATACACGCCACAATTAAAGCGGTTAGGCTATACCCTGAACACTGATTTACTGCCACGATTGGCTGCTCCAATCCAGACCTGTTGTCACGGACACCATGTTGTGAAGGTTGTGTGTAGCTGCCCCGTATTCTCGCCTGGAGGCTCTTAAGTGTCTGACGATCGTCCGACTTTCCCCGTAGTCATGCGCGGATATGACCGCGCCCAAGTTGATAGCCGCATTAGTTCCCTTGACCAAGCACTGCAAGAGGCATTCGCCCGCGTTGCCAGCGTTGAGCAGCACTCGGCGCAATTGCAGGAAACAATTGCAAATTTGCAGCACAAGCTTGAAGAGACCGAGCGCCCCTCATACTCGGGCCTAGGCTCACGCATTGAGCAGCTCATGCGTTCCGCAGAGGAACAATCCACTGATGTTTTGTCCCAGGCGCGCACCCAGTCCGAAGAGCTCACCCGCCGTGCCGAGTTGGCAGCAAGCCAGTTGCGTAATCGTGCCGAGAGCGAGGCCGCGGAACTCCTCGGTGCTGCTCGTCGCGAATCTAAAGAGGTCCGGTTAGCCGCTGCCAACGAAGCGGAAACCACGTTGGTGTCCGCCGAGCGACGCGCAGAAGAGCTAGTTGGTTCTGCTGAGCGCGAAGCCACCAGAATTGCGACCGCTATCTCAACCGAAGAGACAGAACGTCGCACCTCGCTTGAGCGCCAGCTGAGCACACAGCAGGCAACCGTGGAACGTGAGATCACCGAGCTACGTGTCCAAGCCCAGCGTGAAGCTGAGGAATTGCGCAACCGGACGGTCGAAGAGACCACCGCGCTGCGTGAAGAAACTGACATCTACGCAACCTCGCTGCGGCAGACCACCGATGCCGAGACAACTTCCCTGCGTCACCGCACTGAAGCAGAAACGGCAGCGCTGCGCAGCGAAACCGAGTCATACGTAGCCAACTTGCGCTCCACAACCGAGCGGGAGACCTCTCAGCTACGCCAGACAACTGAGACTGACGCTGCGGCCCTGCGTGCAGCGGTCCAATCCGAAGCGGATGCCCGCCGCGCACAACTCGAAGAAGAGCTGACAGCTCTGCGGTTGGAAACCGAGAATCAGATTACAGCTGATAAGGCGCGCTCAGCTCAAAGCCTTGAAGCGCTCCGCCGCGAAACCGAGCGGGACGCAAACGTTGCCCTCGAGGCCGCTCAGCTTGAGGCATCGCACCTGCGTGAAAGCGCCAGCCAAGAAACCACTGAGTTGATTGCTACGACCGAGCGGGAGACCAGCGAACTGCTAGCTCGTTCCAAGCGCGAAGCAGCGGAAATCCTTGAGCAGGCCCGCACCGAGTCCGAGCGAGTCACCGCCGATGCACAGCGTGCCGCCAACGATCTGTTGACCAGCGCCCGCGCTGAGTCGACCGCTATGCTTGATGACTCACGCAAGGTCCTGTCACAGGCAGAGCTCGATATTGCCCAGCGGTATGAGCAGGCCCAGATCGCTGACACCGAGTTGCACGCCAAGACCAAGGAAGAGACCGACCGTCTCATTGGCGAGGCCGAGCTACACGCGGCTGAGGCTGAGGAACGCGCCGCTGAAGCTCTGAGCAAGTTTGAGCAGATTCGCCGTGACACCGATAGCTATGCAAAGGAAACCACCGAGCGTGCTCGGATCACTTCCGAGCAGATCTTGGCGGACGCCCACGATCAGGCGGACGAACTTGTCGATGCCGCACAAAGTGAGGCCAGCCGTCAGATTGCCAATGCGAAGTCGACCGTTGATGAGCTCAACCGCCAGCGTGAGTCCATCACGACCTACCTTGACGAGTTGCGGTCGATCCTGGCCGCCGAGGCAATCCCAAGCGTTGCCACCTTGCAAAAGGTTGCTGCGGTTGAAGAGACCTTCGAGTCCGCTCAGCAAGAGGCCCGCGCAGAAGGCAACGAACAGGCTGCCGGATTCGCTCAGGTTAGCCAAACCGGTCAAGATGATGCCGACGAGGCTGAGTCATTGGATGAGGACGATCAGACCGCTGCATCAGCCGATTTTGCACAGGACGCTGACGACCCAGACACCGCAGAGTCAGAGGTCGAAGAGGCTGCTGGCGAAGAGAGTTCTGCTGACGTAGCCGAGGATGTTTCAGAGTCACAAGACGCTGCAGCCCAGTCCACGGACACCGAAGAGGAATCTGCGGATGCAGCAGCTGCAAGTGCCGGTTCGGCAAGCGACGATTCAGCAAGCGACGAGTCAGCAAACGGTGGCGCAGCAAACGACGAGGCAGCCGCTGAAACCGACCCGGAACTAGACGCCCTCGAGGCAGCGGAAGACGCGGCGCTCGATGACGAAATTCTGGCGGAAGAGGCCGAGGCTGCAAAGGGCGAGGCTCAGAACGCCAAGGCTAAGGGCCGTCCCGCTCCCATGAGCGCGGCTGCAGGTTTTAACATAGCTAAGTTCGACAACAAAGCTAAAGGCCGCAAGTAAGTGACCCCTGAGTCAACCGCGCAGTCTGAATCAACTGCACAGCCTGAGTCAACCGCGCAGCCAGGTCCAAATAAACCCCCTGGTCCAATCGCGCAGCCTGCCCAAAATACAAGGCTTGACTCAAACGTAGGGCTTGACTCCAACGCACAGTGGCGGGCGGAGCGTTCAGCGAACGCCCGCCACTTGGCGGATGAATTGGCTAGACGGCAACGCCGGGAGTCCGAGCAGGCAACCGCGCTGCTGAAGGATTTTGTTGCCGAGGCGATTGCCAAGGGCATTGCTCCGGTAACCCTGCACGCGCGTAGTTATAACGGGCGTTCACGGTACCGCACCAACGTTCAGGGTTGGTACCTCAAGATGAACGAGTCACTGGCCGTGGACGCCTCCGCAAACTTTTACATCTTGACCGTAGAAAGCTCCCTGCGCAATAGGATCTCTGGCGCGCAACTTACCCCCAGTCCTCCCCCACTAGTGTTAGGCAAGGGCGGACGCGATGGTGAAACTCTCGACCTGACCGAGGCAATCGACCGTATTCTGCACCCCGAGCGTTACTGACCGCGGTACTTGGTAGCGCCATTTGCAACGCGCCTCAGGCGCTGCTTGGCGCAACCCTGTCCAGGTAGGTATTTATCAGGTGAGCAACCGCGGCCGGTTGTTCGACCGGGGTCATGTGGCCGGCATCGGCAACTATTTCAAATAATCCATGGCGCGCCGCCCGCGCAATCTCAGCCATAACGTCCGGAGGCGAGATCTCGTCTTGGTCTCCCGCGATCACGAGCATCTCCCCCGGGAAGTTTGAGATCGTAGTGGTCTGATCGACTCGGTCAGCCATTGCCCGCTGGCTCCAAGCCACTCCTGCGCCGGTCTGGTCCGCAATGAGATCCTGCATGAACTCAACGAGCTCGGGGCGGTTGCCTCGGCTTTCCGCGCCAAGCGTGGCAAGTGCCATGCCAGCGACAATCTCGCTTGAGCCCTGCTCAAGTGCCGTTGCTGCCACCTTGAGGCGATTCTCCCGGGCCGCTGGGGCATCGGCGGTCATGCGAGTGTCAAGCAAGATCAATCCGGCTAGGCGGTCGCCAAACTCCGCAGCAATCGCTTGGGCCACGTAGCCGCCCATCGAAAGCCCCGCCACGATCAACGGGCTTGCGGCAGGAATCTCCAAGCTCTCCATAACGGCGCGCGCACTAGCCCGCATGCTGGCGTTGTCGGGCAAGAACTTGCGCGATTCGCCGAGCCCTGGCAGATCAACCCCGAGCACCCGCGCACGCGGCGTCAAGTAGGTGGCCATCCGGTCAAACATCCGGTGGTCCACCGGGAACCCGTGTAGCAACACCAACGTGGGACCATCAGCCTGCCCCGGCTGGTACTCGTGAACGTGCAGCTTCTTTGCCATTATCACTCCTGAGTTTGCCAACAACGAACGTGCCAGTGACGGCGCGCAGACAGCGCGGCTTCGCGCCCAAAGAGCGAGTCATTTGCCCACGCAACGACATGGGAAACGCCCGCCGGAATATCGTGATTGCATCCCGGACACCTGTAAATCTTGTCACTGGACTTGATTTTCTGAACCGTCCAGTCTTCCCCGGCGCGCTCAATCGTGCGGCGTCCTCCAAAAATCCGGTCCATATTGAGTTCCGGATGCGGATCGTTGTAGGGGCGCTTGCTCGAGCGACGTGAAGAAGCCATGGCACCATTGTGCCCGGGACGCGAAAACTTTGCGAATGAACCGGCGGGAGTTTACGTTGTGAGCAAAACGCACAGAGTGTTCTCAGAAAACCCCGTTAGAGTTGACCTGCACGCTTCTCACGCGCAAGTACGCGGGACTCCTAAATTGGTTAGTTTCGGTGCTTCACCCCCACGCGGGGAAACTACGTATGAAGGACTCTTGAGTGAACTTCCGCAAATTTCGCGGTCTTGCCGCAGTAACAATCGCCGCTGCCCTGGTGCTTTCCGGGTGTGGATCAAGCGGTGACAAGAACGACCCAAAAACCCCTGACTCGAGCTCGGCCCCCGCCACCACGGCGGATGATGCCAAGTTCATGAATTCGGTTCAGGTCACCGCTGACACCCCAAATGAAGCGCCTTCAAAGGTCGAGTTTGACACCAACTTGACTCTTGAAAACGCTACCGCCGAGATCCTCACCGAGGGAACCGGCCGTGTTGTTGAGGACGGTGAGCTCATGAAGGTCAACTTTGTGCAGTTCAGCGGCCTGACCGGTGAGCAGACGTTCAGCACGTATGAAAAGGGCGAACCTCAGACGATCTTGCAGGGTGACACGCAATTGTTCCCTGCACTGACCGAGGCTTTTTCCGGTCAGAAGATCGGTACTCGCTTGGTATTTGGTACGCCAGCGGTCGAAGGCACCGAGCAGACCCAGGCGATTGAGCCCGTTGTGTTTGTTATGGAGATTTCCGATGCTGCACCTGCGGTTGCCAGCGGCGAGGAAGTTCCTCAGGACCCAGCTAACCCACAGCTCACCATTGACGCTGACGGCAAGCCACAGATTGAGTTGCCAGACGGCTTCAAGGTTGGTTCCGAGCTTAAGGTTATTCCGCTCATTAAGGGCGACGGACCGGTTGTTAGTGACACCGCGTACGTGACTTCCCACTACACCGGTTGGAAGGCTTCCAACGGGGAACAGTTCGACTCCTCTTGGGACCGTGGCACACCGTTCGCGTTCTCCGTTCAGGGTGGAGTTATTCAGGGCTGGATGGACGGTGTTAAGGGCCAGACCGTTGGTTCACGCGTCCTGCTGCTCATTCCTAAGGACCTTGGTTACGGCGGATCCGCCGGCCACGAACTGGAAAACGAAGACCTCGTCTTTGTAGTCGACATCTTGGGGGCAGACGGCTAATCCCCGTACTCATCTTCATCTTTAGGCCGCGGTGCTGGCAGATTCTAAGATTCTGCCAGCACCGCGGCCTTTTGGTTCCCGTCTCCCGTTGCCCTAGAGCATTGCTCCTAACCCCTTATCCCTAGAGCCTGGTCCCTAGAGCCCTGCCCCTAGAGCCCTGCCCCTAGAGCCCTGCCCCTAGAGCCCTGCCCCTAAAGCCCTGCCCCTAAAGCCTTGCTCCTAGAGCCTGGTCCCTAGCGTTCGGACCCCCACAACGACCCCGTTTTGCTCACACCACATATGAAAACCGCAAAGTGTGGGCCATTCGTTCCACAACTCGGCTAGTTAACCGATTATTGTTGGTCTATGGCTGAGATTGAAACTGAACACGGTATCCGTGAGGTCCTAAGTTGGGATGAGTTTGGCATTGCAACACGTGAGTTAGCCCAAATGGTGGTGGACTCCGGGTTTGTGCCGGACGTAGTGGTCGCTGTTGCCCGCGGAGGTCTAGTACCCGGAGGCGCAATGGCTTACGCATTGGGGACTAAGGGAGTGGGCACCATGAACATCGAGTTCTACACCGACATTGGTGAAACCCTCAACGATCCACGCGTGCTACCACCGTTCATGGACACCAATGACCTACCGGGCCAGAACGTCTTAGTGGTCGATGACGTAGCAGATTCCGGACGCACCCTCGAGTTGGTCATGGCCAAGCTCAAGGCGAAGGGCTCCAATGCCCGCAGCGCCGTTCTGTATACCAAGCCACGCTCGATCATCACCCCCGAGTACTCCTGGAAGGCCACCGACGAGTGGATTACCTTCCCGTGGTCCGCATTGCCTCCGATTGGTCAAGACCACTCGATCGACGCTTAGACGCAAGAATGCCGGACTCACCGTACTCTAGGGGATCAGGTGGGTCCAGCATGATTGGTCAGCACCGAGGAAACCTCTTGGCACTCAGTGTGCCCGGCACCTTCCAATAACTCAAATCTACTCTCAAATTCGTCCCCGCGCACGGCAGGACTAATGAGGTTTTCCAATGGCGAACGTGCCAGCGCGTTTGCGTGGGGATCAAGCGGACGCTTTCTAGGTCAGCACGCAAACAACAAGGTGGGCAACTGGTTTAACCAGTTGCCCACCTTGTTAGTAATTACTTTGAGAAAACCAAGAGACCTTAGAAGTCCCAGTCCTCATCTTCGGTAACAACTGCCTTACCAATGACGTAAGACGAGCCAGAGCCAGAGAAGAAGTCGTGGTTCTCGTCTGAGTTCGGGCTCAGCGCTGAAAGAATCGCTGGGTTCACGTTGGTCTCATCCTTAGGGAAGAGGCCCTCGTAGCCGAGGTTCATGAGCGCCTTGTTGGCGTTGTACCGCAGGAACTTCTTAACGTCCTCGGTCAAACCAATTGGGTCATACAAGGACTCGGTGTAGGCAACTTCGTTCTCATACAGTTCAAACAGGAGCTCGAACGTGTATGCCTTGAGCTCCTCTTGGCGCTCTGCGGTCTCAAGTTCAATCGCCTTTTGGTACTTGTACCCAATGTAGTAACCGTGAACGGCCTCATCGCGGATGATCAAACGGATCAGGTCAGCGGTGTTGGTCAGCTTGGCCCGTGAGGACCAGTACATGGGCGCATAAAAGCCCGAGTAGAACAAGAACGACTCCAGCATGACCGAAGCGACCTTGCGCTTAAGAGGGTCGTCACCGCGGTAGTAGCCGAGGATGATCGCGGCCTTCTTCTGCAGGTACGGGTTCTCTTCTGACCAGCGGAACGCCTCATCAATCTCCGCAGTGGAGATCAGCGTGGAGAAGATCGAAGAATAGCTCTTTGCGTGGACCGATTCCATGAACGCAATGTTCGTCAGAACGGCTTCTTCGTGAGGAGTCGAGGCGTCCGGGATGAGTGAAACGGCGCCAACGGTGCCCTGGATGGTATCCAGCAAGGTCAGCCCGGTAAACACACGGGTGGTCATGTTCTTCTCATCCTCAGTCAGGGTCGCCCACGACTGGAGGTCATTTGATACCGGCACCTTCTCAGGCAGCCAGAAGTTAGCCACAAGACGATCCCAGACCTCAAGGTCCTTCTCATCTTCAATGCGGTTCCAGTTGATCGCCTGGACCCGGCTGACTAACTTGAGCTTTTCGCTGGACATTCCAACTCCCTTGGTCACTCTTTAGTGCACCGGTTACCACGGGTGCACGGATGAAATACTGTTGGGCGCGGCTCCGTTAAGAGCCGCGCCGACAAGCGTTTGCTAACGCCAAAGGGCGCTACGGCAAGCGCTTAAAGCATGCAGGAAACGCAGCCATCGACTTCGGTTCCCTCAAGGGCAGCCTGGCGTACACGGATGTAGTACAGCGTCTTAATGCCCTTACGCCAAGCATAAATCTGGGCGCGGTTCACGTCACGCGTAGTTGCGGTGTCCTTGTAGAACAGTGTCAAAGACAACCCTTGGTCCACGTGCTCGGTAGCTGCCGCGTACGTGTCAATGATCTTTTCATAACCGATCTCATACGCGTCGGTGTAGTACTCGATGTTGTCGTTGGTCAGGTATGGCGCCGGGTAGTAAACGCGCCCGAGCTTACCTTCTTTACGAATCTCGATCATCGATGCAATTGGGTGGATCGATGAGGTCGAGTTGTTGATGTAAGAAATGGACCCGGTTGGTGGCACGGCCTGGAGGTTCTGGTTGTAAATACCGTGCTCCATGACCGAGGCCTTGAGCTCGCGCCACTCTTCCTGGGTTGGGATAGCTACGCCAGCCTCAGCGAACAGTTCCTTAACGCGGTCGGTCTTTGGCTCCCACACCTGGTCGGTGTACTTATCAAAGTAGGTGCCCGAGGCGTACGTGGAGTCCTTGAAGCCACCAAAGGGGTTTCCGGTCTCGATTGCGAGCTTGTTCGATGCCTTAATTGCGTGGTAGGCAACGGTCAGGAAGTAGATGGACGTGAAGTCAATGCCTTCCTCGGACCCGTAGTGAATGCTCTCGCGGGCAAGGTAGCCGTGCAGGTTCATCTGACCCAGGCCAATCGCACGGCCCTCATCGTTTGCACGACGAATCGATGGCACGGAGTCGATTGAGGTCTGGTCTGCTACTGCGGTCAAGGCACGGATTGCGGTTTCAATGGTCTGCCCAATATCGCCCGAGTCCATGGCCTTAGCAATGTTCAAGGAACCAAGGTTGCAGGAGATGTCGCGACCAATGTGGTCGTAGCTGAGGTCCGTGTTGTACGTGGATGGCGAGGCTACCTGGAGGATCTCGGAGCACAGGTTTGAGTGTGTGATGCGGCCCTTGATGGGGTTGGCACGGTTCACGGTGTCTTCGTACATGATGTACGGGTAACCGGACTCAAACTGCAGTTCCGCTAGGGTCTGGAAGAACTCACGGGCCTTGATCTTGGTCTTGGTGATCCGTGCATCATCACCCATTTCCTGGTACTTCTCCGTGACGGAGATGTCAGCAAACGGCAGGCCGTATACGCGCTCCACGTCATACGGGGAGAACAGGTACATGTCCGCGTTGTCACGGGCCAGCTGGAACGTGATGTCCGGAATAACAACACCCATGGATAGGGTCTTAATGCGGATCTTCTCATCGGCGTTCTCACGCTTGGTGTCCATGAACCGCATGATGTCTGGGTGGTGGGCGTGCAGGTAAACGGCGCCTGCACCCTGACGGGCACCGAGCTGGTTGGCGTACGAGAAGGAGTCTTCCAACAGTTTCATTACTGGAATGATGCCCGAGGACTGGTTCTCAATGTGCTTAATTGGGGCACCGAGCTCACGCAGGTTGGACAGCAGGAGTGCAACTCCACCACCACGCTTGGACAGCTGGAGCGAAGAGTTAATGCCGCGGGAAATCGACTCCATATTGTCTTCAATGCGCAGCAAGAAGCAGGACACCGGTTCACCACGCTGGGCCTTACCCGAGTTCAAGAAGGTTGGGGTCGCTGGTTGGAACCGACCGGAGATGATTTCATCAACTATCTGGACAGCAAATGCTTCATTGCCCGCTGCCAGGGTCAACGCAACCATGCACACGCGGTCTTCAAAGCGCTCGAGGTAACGTTCTCCGTCGAAGGTCTTGAGCGTGTATGAGGTGTAGTACTTGAAAGCGCCGAGGAAGGTCTCAAAGCGGAATTTCTTGCTGTACGCGTGGTCAAACAAGGTGTTGATAAATTCACGGGAGTACTGCTCAAGAACCTGCGGGTCGTAGTACTTGTTCTCAATCAGGTAGTCCAGCTTCTCATTCAGAGAGTGGAAAAAAACGGTGTTCTGGTTAACGTGCTGCAGGAAGTACTGACGGGCTGCTTCTTTGTCCTTGTCGAACTGAATCTCACCATCAGGTCCGTACAGGTTGAGCATTGCATTGAGTGCGTGGTAGTCCAGCTCGGTTTTCATGCTGGAATCTGCGACTGACGTAGCCAAAATTGATTCAATCCTTCAAGTACACGGGAAACATCATCGGATGTCCCAAGGAGTTCGAACCCGTACAGGTAAGGAACCTGGCACTTGCTCGAAATTACTTTGCCGGCGAGGAGATAAGCCTCTCCGAAGTTAGTGTTCCCGGCGGCAATAACTCCGCGGATGAGGGAACGGTTGCCCTTGTCATTAAGGAACTTAATCACCTGTTTAGGAACGGCCCCCTGATGGGTGCCTCCCCCGTAGGTGGGAGTTATTAAGACAAAGGGTTCGGTTGCTGTTAAGAAAGGGTCGGAAGGGCGCAGCGGTATCCGCTGGGCTGGTATGCCAAGCCGCTGCACAAATCTGTGCGTGGTGTCAGACACGCTCGAAAAATAAACAAGGTTTGCCATGATCCTCATCCGGTCAGCCTTGCGGCATCTATTTTCAGAGGGAACTTGCCGGTTGCCCGGCCTGCCCTTGACAGCCCCTGCAATCCGTTAGATGCATTGGCCTACCTGCACCCGAGATAACCCGGGGAGAAATCTCAAACGGTTGCTGCGACCTTGACGGCCAGCGCGTTGATTTGGTCCGGACGGAAACCTGACCAGTGCTCTTCTCCAGCGATTACTACCGGAGCCTGCAAGTAGCCCAGATCCTGGACCATCTTCAGTGCGTCAGCGTCTTGGGTAATGTCCACAACGTTGTATTCGATACCCTTTTTGTCCAGAGCTCGGTACGTAGCATCGCATTGGACACATACCGGCTTGCTGTAAACGGTGATGCTCATCTAACAGGCTCCTCGCTCTGAATTTGGACCCCCAAAATCCGGTCTTTTGTGACTGTTGTGGGGAACCATCGAAGTAGTGGAATTTTACTTAATTTAGGGTGACCAGCAGTCTTGACTTTCGAAGTTACATAGTTGAAACTACGGACTTGTCATTTTCGTTCTCGCTAGACTTCTTATCACCTGCAACCACTATACCTAGTGTGCGAAATAGATCAACCCACAAGACCTAGCGTTTCTCCGAAAGTGCTTTATGACGCTCCCACAGCATTTTGCCTTGACTTGTGGACCAACCTGTGGAGAACTCGTCCCAAAAATGCGACACTCCGTGGTGCCAGAAATCACCCCCTTTTCTTACCCCTGAACCAATAGTGCCACGCCCCTGTGACATGGCTTGAGAACATGCGGCCCCGAGCCTATTTGGCAACCGGTCTGGCGAGTACTTCTACTTCTATTGGCCGCAAAAAGTTATCCACGTAGGGCAACTCACAGTTCTCCACCGGCTGTGGACAACTCTGGTTTTTATCGAGTTTGCGGCGCTAAATTTTGTTGGCAATACAAATTTATGGCGTGCGGAATCACAATTTCTCAGACCCTCCCCATAGCTAGAGCCACCCCCATCCTTCTTTGCCGTAGGCTCACCCAGTAAGAACAGGATTTATCCCTAACTAGGCGATTAGGAACGTGTGTCCCATGGCATTTTTTGACCTCAACGAAGAGGAGTTGCGGTCCTTTGCGCCGCGCGTAGTCGAACCATCAGATTTTGATCAGTTTTGGGCACGCACACTGGCGCAGACCGCCGCATTTCCCCTTGACCTCACACTCACTCCCGTAGCGGCGGGCTTGCAGTTGGTGCAGATATTTGACGTCGAGTTTGCCGGGTTTGCAGCGGACCGAATCAAGGCGTGGTTGATCATGCCGGCCGGTGCCCACCCCGCAAGCCTGCCCGGGTTAGTCAGTTACGTCGGCTATGGCGGTGGCCGGGGCTTGAGCCAGGAGCACCTAGTCTGGGCGAACGCCGGCTTTGCCCATCTGGTCATGGATACCCGCGGTCAGGGTTCAGTGTGGGGCAGCGGCGGCCACACACCAGACCCAGCCGGGTCCGGCCCTGCCGTTCCAGGATTTCTAACCAAGGGAATTGACGATCCCGAGAACTATTACTACCGCCGGGTCTTTGCAGACGCCGTACGCGCGGTTGCCGCATTGCGGGCGGTACCCCAAGTTGATGCCGCACGCGTCTCTGTGACGGGGGTCAGTCAAGGCGGCGGCATTAGCCTAGCCGTGGGCGGTTTGGTTCCGGATCTGTTTGCGGTCATGCCCGATGTACCGTTCCTGTGCAACATGCGGCGCGCCACGGAAATCACTGATGCAACCCCGTATTATGAGGTCACACAGTATTTAGCTACCCACCGTGACGCCACGGACACCGTATTTAGCACCCTGTCATATTTTGATGGAGTGAACTTTGCCAAACGTGCAACCGCACCAACCCTGTTCTCGGTTGCACTCATGGACCCGGTGTGCCCACCGTCAACGGTTTTTAGCGCTTTCAATACGTACGGTTCACTGGGAGAAACACCAGAGCGTGCGATCGAGATCTACCCCTATAATCGCCATGAGGGCGGCCAGTTTTTTCAGGTGCTTGCCCAACTCAGATGGCTGACGGACCGACTCAAACCTTCGTCTTCAATTCAGGAGCATAATGACTGACCAACCGCTAATTCTAGGCGCCGAGCACCGGCAGTTTCTAGCCGCTCACGCAACCTCGTTGTTAGAATTTGCTGCCAAGTTTCCGGCCCCGGTTGGTGGGGCTGGCTGGCTGACTAACACCGGGGAACTCGACCTTGAGCGTCCGGTTCACACTTGGATTACCTCCCGCATGGCCCACGCGTTTGGTATTGGCCACCAGATGGGCGTTCCGGGGGCCGGCGCACTGGCTCAGCAGGCCCTTGATGGACTACGCGGACCGCTTCACGATGCCGCAAATGGTGGCTGGTACGCTTCCATTCCAGCAACCTTAGGTTCCGAGACAGACGCCAACGGCGCCCCCATTGGGGCTGACACCACCAAGGCCGCATACGCGCACGCATTCGTGATTTTGGCTGCCTCAACCGGTGTCCGGGCAGGTCTGGACGGCGCACAAGAGCTGTTGACCGACGCCCTCGATGTGTTCGACCGCCATTTCTTTGACGCAAAGTACGGCCTGCACGCAGACGAGTTCAACGCCGACTGGTCCGAGCTGAGCGACTACCGCGGCGTTAACGCCAACATGCACGCGGTCGAGGCCCTCCTTGCCGCGGGCGACGTAACCGGTGACGCCAAGTGGCACGACCGGGCATTGGAGATTGCTCGCACGGTGGCCCTGTCATGGGCGGCCAAGTACTCCTGGCGTATTCCAGAGCACTTTGACGAGCAGTGGACTCCCCTGCTCGATCTCAACCGTGAGACCCCCGACGACCCGTTCAAGCCTTTTGGTGCGACGGTTGGTCACGGAATCGAATGGGCCCGCCTTCTACTGCACTTGGACGCGACCCTTGGCTCCGGTAACCACCCGTGGTTGGTTGACAGCGCGGCGCGCCTCTATGACCGCGCCATTGCCGACGGTTGGCGCCTGAGCGACCAGGGCGCATGGGGCTTCGTCTATACGACCGACTGGCAGGGCCAGCCCGTTGTCGAGACCCGTATGCACTGGGTGGCAGCCGAGGCCCTAGCGGCCGCAGCTACGCTGTTCCACGCAACCGGACAGACCCGCTACGCCGATGACTACGAACGCTGGTTTGACCACATCTCGGAGTTCTTCATCGACACCGAGCTGGGATCTTGGCACCATGAACTCAACGCCGCGAACGAGCCAACCGCTAAGGTCTGGCCAGGCAAGCCTGACATTTACCACGCGTTCCAGGCTCTCCTGTACCCCCTTGTTCCGCTAGCACCGTCGATCGGTACGAGTGCCAAGGAGATTGCCCTGTAAGCCGAGGCGTCCTTAGCTCATAACGTCAATACAAAAGCCCTGTTCAGAAGATTCCTCTGAACAGGGCTTTTGCCTTGGTCTTATATCACCGCGTAGTCAATATCCGTCGTTGCCGGCAGCTCGTTGGTGTGTGCCAGCTTGCGGTACCAGAACGCCGAGTCCTTCCAGATTCGCTCGAGAGTGTCGTAGTCGACCCGGATAATCCCAAAGCGACGCTCGTAACCCCAAGCCCACTCAAAGTTGTCCAAAAGCGACCACGCAAAGTAGCCGCGCACATCAACCCCTGCCTCCAAGGCATCGAGAACCGCTGCGACATGATCGTGTAGGTAAGAGACCCGGCGGACATCATGCACGCGACCGTCGGCGGATACCTCGTCCGCAAATGCGGCACCATTCTCGGTGACCATGAGCGGCTGGTTGGGGTAATTCTTGTGCAGAGAAACCAGCAGCTCGGTGAGACCTGCCGGGTCAATGTTCCAGCCCATTGCCGTGTACGGACCAGGCATGGCCATCCACTCCACGTCTTCACTACCAATCCATGGCGAGTGCGCCGAGTTACCGTGACCGTCATTATCTGAGGTCGCGTTACCGCGCCTAGAGGCCTGTACCATTCCGGTTGAGTAGTAGTTCACACCCAACACCTGAATTGGAATGTGGATGATCTCGCAGTCACCATCAAGGATGAAGTCCCAGTTGGTAACGCCCGCAGTGTCCTCAAGGACGTCCTTGGGATACTCTCCATCCAGAATAGGGCCCAAGAACAAACGGTTAGCCAACCCATCAATCCTGCGCAATGCGTCCTGATCCCCTGGATCATTAGGGTCTACCATGCGGGTGACGTGCAGGTTTAGCGTGATGGAAACTTGGGTTTCCTCACCCAGCACTTCCCGGATAGCCCGGCCCGCCAGACCGTGCGCCAGGTTCAGGTGGTGGACCGCCCGCAGCGCAGCAAGTGGCTCGGTGCGACCCGGGGCATGCACACCGGAGCCGTACCCAAGGTACGCCGAGCACCACGGCTCGTTCAGTGTGGTCCAAACATCGATGTCGCTTCCGAGTTCCTGCGCCATCCGGCGCGCATACACACCGAAGTTCAGTGCGGTCTGACGATTAGTCCAGCCGCCCGCATCCTCAAGTTCCTGAGGAAGGTCCCAGTGGTACAGGGTCGCAACCGGCTTGATGCCAGCAGCGACGAGCCCGGCAACCAAGTTTTTGTAGAACGCAATACCCTCCTCATTGAACACCCCACTTCCACCGGGCTGCACCCGGGGCCATGAAATAGAGAACCGGTAGGCCTTGAGGCCTAGATACTTCATGTGCTCAATGTCCTCTTCCCAGCGGTGGTAGTGGTCATCCGCTACGTCGCCGGTGTCACCATTTTGCACCAATCCCGGGGTGTGCGAATACGTATCCCAAATTGATGGACCACGGCCACCTTCTTGCGCGGCCCCCTCAATTTGGTATGCAGCCGTTGCGGAACCCCAAACAAAGTCTGTTGGGAATGTACGAACGCTCGTCATTGAGTCACTCCTTGAAAGCCAATCCGGTTAAGGCCAGAAAATTTTCCCAAGGTAAACAACGCCAAATACTTCAACTCCAGTATTCGCCGTCATCGCCTAGGTCCTAGCCGTTACAAGTACAACACGCTTCGAGCTACGAAGACAGACCTAGCCAACAATCTTGAAAAACCGTCCTGCGTCACGTACAAAATTGGCAGGAGGCTGAGTCCCCGATCCGGTGACAACCTGCTGCCAATCGGCAAACTCAAAGATCCAGCCCGATCGTGGGGCTGAGTACTTGAAAGGTGAAGACGCTAACTAAAAGAGCCGGGAGTCGACGTCGTCGAACCCCTTCATAGCCGCATAATCGAGGATGAGGCAATCAATCCCCCGGTCGTTGGCCAGCACGCGGGCCTGCGGTTTGATCTCCTGGGCTGCAAAGATGCCCTTGACGGGAGCTAGGTTAGGGTCACGGTTGAGTAGGTCTAGGTATCTGGTGAGTTGCTCAACACCGTCGATATCGCCGCGCCGCTTGATCTCGATCGCTACCGTCCCACCATTGGGATCCTTAGCTAGGAGATCGACCGGTCCAATTGCGGTGGGGTATTCCCGGCGTACCAGGTTGTGCCCCTCACCGAGCAGGTGAATCTGTTCCGCAAGCATCTCTTGCAGGTGAGCCTCAACCCCATCTTTGATGAGGCCCGGGTCAATCCCAAGGTTGTGCTCAGAGTCATGGAAGACCTCGAAGAGTTCGATCTCTAGGCGGTCATCGCTCTTGGCGTTCTGCACGACCCACACTTGGGTTACTCCGCGCTGCGCGGCTAACTCGTCCGGTTCGTTGATGGCCATGCCGCACGGTGGAGACATCCAGTTCAGTGGCTTGTACGAGCCACCGTCGGAGTGCAACAGCACGCTGCCATCGGCCTTGACCATGATCAGCCGGGTGGCGAATGGCAGGTGAGCCGAGAGCCGTCCCGTGTAGTGGGCGGAACACTGAGCCACAACTAAACGCAAAGATAGTCCTTTTTACAGTACGAAGCCTCGAAGGTGAGGCGGTGCGGATTCACTCCATGAGGAAAGCCCATGGTAGGCCTCCGCTGACATCATCATTTCAAACGGCACGCCCGCATACTTGCAGGCGACCAAATACATGCCGGGTAGGTCCACCAGGTTCAGTGGGGTCCGGCCAACGAGTTCAAACTCGCTGCGCAGCCATACCCGGCGCGGTCTGGGTGAAAGCGAATATGCCTTCCACCAGACCAACCGGTCAGACCGGTACTCTCCTAGCCCCTGCACCCATCGGTCGGTTGGGTCGGAGCCGTCCTTGACGGTGCGCCAAGCGCAGTCAAACGTGCCAAATTGGAAGGAGAGACGACGAAGCCGCAAGTATCCCCACAGTGTCAGGATGACAACGACACACAACAGTGCTGTCACACACCAACCGAAGGTACTCACGGCTTCGTCTAAAATTTCCCGGGCGGCTTACGCGTCCGTGCCCGAAAGCACAGTAGCCTGGTCAACAACGATAGTTACCTCATCGTGGTCAACGGACAAAAAACCGCCCGTGATCTCGAGGAGGACCCTGTCGCCCTTGTCCGGTGTAATACGGATGTTTCCAGCGCGCAGAGCGGACAGAATCGGCGTGTGTCCGGCAAGAATACCGATTTCACCATCTGCCGCCGGTGCGCTCACTAGTGTTGCCGTGCCGGACCAAACCTTGCGGTCTGCTGCCACGACATCTACGACAAGCTGTGCCACTGGGACTCCTTAACTTGGGCTAAAAGAAATACTAGTCTCATCCTCAAAGGATTACAGACCGTATTCCTTTTGGATGCGGTGCCAGTTGCGGTCCAGGTCTTCTAGTCCACCGATGTTGAAGAATGCCTGTTCCGTGATGTGGTCGTAGTCTCCGTTAGCAATGCCACGGAACGCCTCAATGGTTTCAGACATCGGCACGGTCGAACCGGCCACACCGGTGAACTGCTCAGCCATGTACGTGTTCTGAGACAGGAACTGCTCAATACGACGTGCGCGGCCAACAACGGTCTTGTCTTCTTCAGACAGCTCGTCAACACCAAGGATCGCAATGATGTCCTGGAGCTCCTTGTTACGCTGCAGAATCGACTTCACCTCGGAAGCAACCCGGTAGTGCTCTTCACCAACGTAGCGTGGGTCAAGAATACGTGAGGTTGATGCCAGAGGGTCAATCGCTGGGTACAGACCACGTGAAGCAATTTCACGGGACAGCTCGGTCGTTGCGTCAAGGTGCGCAAAGGTCGTAGCTGGCGCTGGGTCAGTGTAGTCATCTGCAGGTACGTAAATTGCCTGGAGGGACGTGATCGAGTGACCACGGGTCGAGGTAATACGCTCCTGAAGCAGACCCATCTCATCGGCAAGGTTCGGCTGGTAACCAACGGCTGACGGCATGCGGCCGAGCAGCGTGGAAACCTCAGAACCGGCCTGAGTAAAGCGGAAGATGTTGTCAATGAAGAGCAGAACGTCTTGCTTCTGCACGTCACGGAAGTACTCCGCCATGGTCAGTGCCGACAGTGCAACGCGCAGACGCGTGCCCGGTGGCTCGTCCATCTGACCGAACACAAGCGCGGTCTGGTTGATAACACCGGAGTCGGTCATTTCCTCGATCAGGTCGTTACCCTCACGGGTACGCTCACCAACACCGGCGAATACCGAAACACCGTTGTGGTTGTTGGCCACACGGTAGATCATTTCCTGAATCAGAACGGTCTTACCAACACCGGCACCACCGAACAGACCAATCTTTCCACCCTGAACGTACGGGGTAAGCAAGTCAATCGACTTGATACCCGTCTCGAACATGGTGGTCTTAGCCTCGAGCTGGTCAAATGCTGGGGGCTTACGGTGGATTGGCCAGCGCTCCGTGATCTCGAGCTTCTCACCCTCCTTCAAGTTGAGGACTTCACCGGTCACGTCAAAGACGTGCCCCTTGGTGACATCACCAACAGGAACGGAAATAGGTGCACCCGTGTCCGTAACAACGGCCCCACGAACCAAACCATCGGTTGGCTTCAGGGCAATTGCACGAATCAGGGAGTCGCCGAGGTGCTGGGCAACCTCGAGGGTCAAGGTGAAGGCGGATTCGCCCTCGCCCTGCGCGGTCAGGTCAATTTCAACCGTGAGCGCATTGTAAATCTCAGGAATTGCGTCTACCGGGAACTCGATGTCAACAACAGGTCCAATAACGCGGGCAACACGGCCCTCGCCACGAGACTTTGCGGACTCGACCGGTGTTTCGACTGTGGTGGCAGTCATTACTGGCCTCGCTTCACTGTTCCGGGTTTGATCCCGGTTTGGTCTGTGCGGTTAGCAAACATAAGTTTCTTGCGTGACGTCATGCGAATCGCATTTAGTCGGATCAGGATGCTACGAGTGCGTCCGCACCGGACACGATCTCGGAAATTTCCTGGGTAATCTCAGCCTGACGGGCCGCGTTGGCAAGCCGGGTGTTCAAGCGGATGATGTCTTCAGCATTCTCCGTTGCCGTGTGCATTGCACTTTGGCGAGCCGCAAGCTCGGAGGCAGCTGCCTCGAGCAAGAAGCTGTAGATCCGGGAGAATACGTACCGTGGTAGCAGCGCATCCAGCACCTCACCGGCCGAAGGCTCAAAGTCGTAGAACGGGAGGACCTGATCGAGTTGATCGCCCTCTTCCGCGTCCACAACTGCCAGCGGCAAGAGACGTACGACGCGTGGCCGCTGCGTCACCATGTTCACAAACTGCGTGTACACGACGTGCAGCGCACCTACCCCGCCATCTTCCGGCTTGGCCAGGAAGGCATCGAGCAGGGTTTGTGCGATCTCGTTAGAGATCTCCACGGTCGGAGCGTCAGAGAAGCCCGCCCATTCCTGAGCCAACTCGCGGCCTCGGAACTGGTAGTAGGCAATCCCACGGCGCCCCGTAACATACAAGACAACTTCTTTACCCTCTTCGGTCAAGCGCTCAATAAGCGACTCGGCCTCGCGGATAGCGCTGGCCGAGTAGGCCCCGGCCATTCCGCGGTCAGAGGTGACAAGAAGAACCGCAACCCGGTTGGTGTCGGTGCGCTCAGAGGTTAGCGGGTGTTCCGCATCTGAATTAGACGCAACCGAAACCACGGCGTTGGTCAGTGCATCGGCGTATGGAACACTCGCGTTCACACGAGCGCGAGCCTTTCCAATACGTGAGGCAGCGATCAACTCCATGGCACGGAAGATCTTCTTCAGCGACTGAGTCGATTTGATACGCGCTTTAAAGACGCGTTGGTTACCGGACACAGATCAAGCCTTCTTCTGGCGAACGATCTTTTCCTGCTCAACTTCGGCTGGTGCCTCGACTTCGTCTTCCGTCTCAACAAGAGCGGTTCCGTCGCCCTTGATGAACAGGTTACGGAAGGCGTCGATGCCAGCGTTCAGCTGGTCCTCGGTGTTGGTTCCGAACTTGCCTGTCTCGGCAATCGTGGTCAATACCTCGGTGTTACGGCGCAGGTAATCAATCATGTCGTTTTCAAAACGCAGTACGTCGGAAACCGGGACATCATCCAGCTTGCCCTTGGTTCCAGCCCACACCGAAACGACCTGGTCTTCAACCGGGTACGGGGTGTACTGGCCCTGCTTAAGCAGCTCCATGAGGCGTGCTCCACGGGTCAACTGAGCCTTGGATGCGGCGTCAAGGTCGGAGGCAAACAGTGCGAATGCCTCGAGTGAACGGTACTGAGCCAGCTCGAGCTTGAGCGTTCCCGATACCTGCTTCATCGCCTTGATCTGAGCCGAACCACCAACACGGGATACCGAGATACCCACGTCAACGGCTGGACGCTGGTTAGCGTTAAACAGGTCTGACTGCAAGAAGATCTGACCATCGGTAATCGAAATTACGTTGGTCGGAATGAATGCGGAGACGTCGTTTGCCTTGGTCTCAATGATCGGCAGACCGGTCATCGAACCGCCACCGAGTTCATCGGAGAGCTTTGCACAACGCTCAAGCAGACGGCTGTGCAAGTAGAAGACGTCACCTGGGTAAGCCTCGCGGCCCGGTGGACGACGCAACAGAAGCGATACGGCACGGTATGCCTCTGCCTGCTTGGACAGGTCATCGAAGACGATCAGAACGTGCTTGCCATCGTGCATCCAGTGCTGGCCAATGGCCGAGCCGGTGTACGGAGCCAGGTACTTGAACCCTGCTGGGTCTGAGGCTGGCGCAGCAACGATCGTGGTGTATTCCAGTGCACCGGCTTCTTCCAGTGCGGAACGAACCGAAGCAATGGTTGAACCCTTTTGACCGATCGCCACGTAGATGCAACGCACCTGCTTGGTTGGGTCACCGGTTTCCCAGTTAGCCTTCTGGTTAATGATGGTGTCAACCGCGATTGCGGTCTTACCGGTCTGACGGTCACCAATGATCAGCTGACGCTGACCGCGACCGATTGGGATCATGGAGTCGATCGCCTTCATACCGGTCTGCAGTGGCTCGTGTACGGACTTACGGTCCATAACGCCCGGTGCCTGCAGCTCAAGTGCACGGCGCCCGACAGTTTCGATCTCACCAAGACCATCGATTGCGTTACCCAATGGGTCAACAACGCGGCCAAGGTAGCCATCTCCCACGGCGACGGACAGAACTTCACCGGTACGGCGAACTTCCTGTCCCTCTTCAATTCCTGTGAACTCTCCAAGAACAACGACACCGATCTCTCGTACGTCGAGGCTCAGTGCAAGTCCAAGGGTTCCATCTGCAAATCGCAACAGCTCATTAGCCATTGCCCCTGGAAGTCCTTCTACGTGCGCAATACCGTCACCAGCGAGGGAAACACGTCCCACTTCCTCTGTGACAACTTTGGCAGGTTCGTAGGACTTCACAAAGCTGTCAAGAGCGGCCCGGATCTCGTCCGGCCGGATCGTCAGCTCAGCCATTAGCTCTTCTCCTGTCGTGGCCGCAATGCGGTCAACTGTTATGTCCTGTGGTGCCGGCTTGCGGGCCGGCTGCGTATGTGGGTATTAGCCAGCTAGTTCGCGGCGTGCGTCTGCCAAGCGGGATAGAACGGTGGCATCAACCACGTCCGTACCCACCTGAATGCGCATTCCGCCGATCACCGATGGTTCGACTGCAATGTCTAGTTGCATGCCGTAGCCATAAGCGTTGGTCAGTAGCTGTTCAAGGCGATCCTGCTGAGCCTGGCTTAGCGGACTTCCGGTCTTTACGTGAGCAACTGTGCGCTTACGGCGCGCGGCTGCAACGTCGGAAATTCGGGCCAAGGCCGGCACAAACCGCTCCCCACGGGGTACCGCTGTGGCACGCGCTGCTAGTGCAACCGTAACCGGGTCAGCTTTACCCGCAACCAGCTCTTCAACCAGTCTCACTCGGCGACTTGCGTCAGTCGAAGAGTCAGACAGTGCTTGACGTAGCTCTCGTTGTCCGTCCAATCCGTGAATGATCGCGAAGAGTTCAGACTCAACCCTGATCAAAGCGTCACGGGACTGTGCGGACGCAAGGTAAGCGTCGATGGCGAGCAGGGAGACGGAGTTCACCAGCTCGGTATCCCGCGACCAGCGCTGGGACACAAGCGCCTCCATGATGGAGACGGTCCGTGGGTCAAATCCGCCTGACAAGACCGCGCTAATCAGCGCCGACTTGTCCTTGGCGGACCGGGAAGGGTCCGCAACTGACCGGCGCAGGGACCCAGAACTGTCAAGCGCATCAACAACGGCAAACAACTGTTCACCGATTGTCTTTGCATCTTCACCTGCAGCAACAAGAACGGGGTCTACCGCTGCTCTTGTCGCTTCATAAGATGCCTGGCTGGTCCCGCGCATCACTTCCCCTTTACGGCGGTGGTGGTAGTTGCTGCTTCGAGGTCATCGAGGAAACGGTCGACTACGCGGGACTGACGTGCCACGTCCTCAAGCGATTCTCCAACGATCTTTGAAGCGAGCTCCGTTGCCAGTGTGCCTACGTCGCCCCGGAGGGAAACCTCAGCAGCTTGACGCTCGGACTCAATCTGACGCTTGGCGTTCTCGTTGATGCGCTGGGCATCGACGACAGCCTGATCCTTTGCCTCGGACACGATCTGTCCGGCCTCGGTGCGTGCTTCCTCACGGATGCGCGCGGCCTCGGTACGGGCCTCGGAGAGCTGAGCCTTGTAATCTGCCAGGAGTGCGTCGGCTTCCGCCTGTGCTTCCTGTGCTTGGTTCAGGCCACCCTCGATTTTCGCTGTGCGCTCATCGAGGATACGGGTGAAAGTTGGCAGGACCGTCTTGTAGAACGGGATCCCGATAATAACCATCACCACAGCCGACCAAAAGATGTCATAGCCGGCAGGGATAAACAGGTTCAAACCTGTTGGCTCTCCCGCAGCCATGATCGCGGTTGTCGTGGTGAGTTGGATCATGAAAAGAGGAATCCTGCAACGAAGCCAAGGAGAGCAAGGAGCTCAACGAATGCAACACCGATGAACATGGTGGTACGAAGCTGGCCGGCAACCTCTGGCTGGCGAGCCATTGACTCCACGGTCTTACCGATCAGGATACCGAGACCGATACCTGGGCCTAGGGTCGCGATACCGTAACCGATGGTCGCGATGTTTCCTGAGACCTCTGCAAGGGTGGTAGTTGTATCCACGGGGGATTCCTTTCGTTAGGCGCCCACCTGTTGGGCGTCAATACTGAATTGGAGATTTAGTGCAGCGCAGATAGGTTATCTGCGCGGTAAAGCGGTACGGAATCGTAGGTCAATTGACCAGGATCTCGAAGATTAGTGCTCTTCTTCAATCGCCATGGAAATGTACACGGCAGAGAGCAGGGTAAAGACGTATGCCTGAAGTCCTGCAACGAGGATTTCGAACAGGGTGAAGACCACACCGGCTGCCACACCGACAACGAACATTCCCTTCATGGCACCAGCCATTTGGAAGAAGAAGAAGTTAGCGGTGATGAAGCAGAGCACCAACAGCAGGTGACCTGCGATCATGTTGGCGGTAAGACGCAGTGCGAGCGTGGCCGGGCGGAAGATGAACACCTGGAGGATCTCGATCGGGGTGATCAGGATGTACAGGGGCCATGGGATGCCCGGTGGGAACAGTGAGTTCTTGAGGTACCCAAAGAAGCCAAACTTCTTGACTCCTGAGGTCAGGTACATGAAGTAGGTCCACAGAGCCAACAGAATTGGCATACCGACCAGCGATGTTGACGCAATGTTCAACAGCGGAATAACACCGGTCATGTTGAACGCCAAGATGGCAAAGAACATGGTGGTCAGCATTGGCAGGTACTTGCGTGCATTCTCGCCGAGGATTTCCTCAACGATTTGAACGCGCACAAAGTCGAGTGCCATTTCCGCGACGTTCTGACCGCGGCTGGGAACCAGCTTGGCCCGGCGTGCGGCCATGACGAATAGCATCACAAGAACTATGGCGGCGATGACGCGGACCAGAATGATCCGGTTGAATTCCCAAATTTGTCCCTCACCGAAGATCGCTGCCGGGAAAAATTCAGAAATTGACGGCGGAATGAAACCGCCCCCGTCACCTGAGGCGGCGAGGTGCTGGATTGTCACTAGCGTGGACAGTTTAATCTCCCGGTTGTCATGGTGCTTTGTCGTTGGGCGGCTTCGCCCAAGCGTCTGGGCACCTATGCGTTATGGATCGCAAGAATCTTAACCTATTTAGTGTAAATAATTCACAGGTGTTTCAGGAATTATCCGCACGTCACTACTGTTTGGGCCCCAGTTCGATCGAAGAACCAGAGCAAACGCCGCTGTAAACACGTATTTCGTTGAGATTACAGGGGTTTGGTGAATCCGATCACACTAGCTCGAAGTGGGCTGTACGTAGGGCATTCGTCCCTTAACCACGGCTCGCATGTCGAGTATTGCACTGGCAAATACAGACAGCAGAACAATGATTCCAAACGTTAGTTTGTGGTAGAACGTGGCGCCGGACAATAGTGCCAAAACAACGACAAAGAGTGCCATCTTGCCCACCCAGGCCCCGAGCACAACCGCCATCGTGGTGTTGGGACTTTTGTCCGTCGTGTAGATCATGGACCAGATGGTGGTGCCCGAGAAGATCAGGGTGACGCCGACGGCCATGAGCGCTGCCCACAGTCCAGGCAGTCCCGCAAACAGATACCCAAGTGCGGAACCAACCACAAGGACCACCGCTACCAAGATGAGCATCGAACGCAGCGCGGAGTTGAAGATTTCCTTGGTCACGTGCGCCGGCACGACGGGTAGGTCCGCCAAGGCCTGCGGAGCCTGCGGTGTGGCCTGTCCCGTCTGCCACAGTGATGCTGGCTGTGCTGAGCTGCTTGCCGCTGCGTCGCCAGTTTCCGATGCCTCAGGTGCGTTTGCACCCTGAGCTGGGGTTTGGCCGGTGGCAGTTGGGGTGCCCCCGGTGGTTTCCTGTGGGGTCACGTTTGATGTAGCTTCGGCTGGCTGGCTGTGCCCGCCCGCTTCTGGTTGCTCGGGAGTTGGTTGCTGGGTCATTTACATGGCCCTTTCTGTGCTGGGTTGCGCGTGGAATTTCCGGGCGAGCATGGGCCACACGGTAACTACAAGCATAATCAAGATGGCGCCAAATCCGGCGGCAGCTACGTAGCGGAATTGGAAGATGAACAGGGCTACGGCCCCAAAAGCAAAGACCGCACTCCACAGGTACATGACCCACACTGCCTGCAGGTGGGAATGTCCCAGGCCCAACAATCGGTGGTGAATGTGCAACCGGTCGGGTGCGAACGGGGAGTTTCCTGCGGCCAGGCGGCGAATGACAGCCAACCCCATATCGACAAGGGGCAAAATCAGAACTGCGGCTGGCAAGAGGATTGGTGCCAGTGCCGGAATCGATCTGCCCGGGGCAATCGAGGAGGGATCGATCTGGCCGGTCACAAGGATCGAGGCGGAGGCCATCATGAAGCCCAGAACCATGGATCCGGAGTCCCCCATGAAGATCTTGGCGGGGTGGAAGTTATGTGGCAGGAAGCCAATACAGGCCCCCACTACCGCGGCGATCACGGTGATCGCAACCGAGGCGTAGCCGCCGGGGCTGGTCTGCTGAGTCAACAGGTAGGTGTAAACAAAGAAGCCCGCGCCACCGATCGCCACAATACCGGCGGCCAGACCGTCGAGGCCGTCAACAAAGTTCACGGCGTTCATCACGAGCACAATGACAAAGATGGTCACCAGCATGGACGTACGTGAGGAACCAATTGTTAGTCCACCAATTGGCACCGAAATCAGTTGGACACCCTGCCAGGCCACAAACCCGGAGGCGGCAACTTGGCCCACGAGTTTGACCATCCAGTCGAGGTCCCAAATATCGTCGGCTACCCCGAGCACGCACACCATTGCGGCGCCAATTAAGATGGTCCAGGCCGAGTTACAGCTGCCCGCCAAACAGGTAGATAAGTCGCCGGAAAATACATCACGCAGGTAGGGTACCTGCGAGGCAAAGATGAAGGCCACCGTCATTCCCAAGAGCATGCCAACCCCACCAAGGCGCGGTGTAGGGACCGTATGGACGTCCCTAGCCCGCACTGCGGTGACCGCACCGGTGCGCAGGGCTAGCCAGCGCGCAAGCGGTGTCAAGAGGTATGTGGTGGCTGCCGCAATGAGCAGGACCAGAAGATAGACCTTCAACTTGGCTTATCCCACGCTTTCCTGGTCTAAGGAGTTACTAGACTCCTCAGTGCTCCGGGGTTGCGCGGCATCCTTAGACAGCGCGGCATCGTCTGATCCTAAGGAGTCATCTAACGGCGCCGAGGCCTTTGCCGAGGCAGAGTCTTCGAGCGGCTGCCCGTCAGTTTCAGTCTGCCCGTCAGTTTCAGTCTGCACGTCAGTTGCGATCTGCCCGTCAGTTTCGATCAGCCCGTCAGTTTCGGTCTGCCCGTCAGATTCGGTCTGCCCGTCAGTTGCGATCTGCCCGTCAGTTTCGATCAGCCCGTCAGTTTCGGTCTGCCCGTCAGATTCGGTCTGCCCGTCAGTTTCGATCTGCCCGTCAGTTTCGGTCTGCTCGTCCTTCGTTGCGTGCACGTTCTCGGAAATATCGGCAACATCGGTGATCTCTCGCAGTGCCTCGAGCGAGATAGCACCCTGGCGCACCACTTTGAGGCGAGGTCCGGTTGCATCAACAATAGTGGAGGCCACCTGCCCCGGTGCGTGACCGGCATCAAGGTAGACCGCAACCGAGGTCCCAAGCTGTTCTTGGGCTTCCTGCGCGGTCACGGCAGCTGGCTGCCCCGACGCGTTCGCACTTGAAACTGCCAGTGGGCCGGTCCGGGACAACAACGCAATCGCAGTTGGGTGGTCCGGCACGCGCAAAGCTACGGTTCCGTTGGTCTCCCCCAAGTCCCAAGCTAACGAGGGCTGAGCCCGCAAGATCAGGGTCAGGCCACCGGGCCAGAACTTCTGCGCCAACGCGGTCGCGCCGTCTGGAATATCGATTGCAAGGGCGGACATGGTGGCCACGTTACCGATCAACACCGGCGGTGGCATGTCCCTGCCGCGGCCTTTTGCCCGGAGCAACCCCGCAACAGCGTCCTCGTTAAAGGCGTCCGCACCAATCCCATAGACGGTGTCCGTGGGCAGCACAATGTTTGCGCCCCGACCAATCGCATTGACGGCCTCATCAATTGCTGGCCCCCAAGAGGAGGCGTCCTGCGCGCTGCGAACTGCACTCACAGTGGTTGTCCTTCCAAAACTGATCCGGCTTCAAAGGGCCGGGTATTACGCCGAGCAACTACCATGCGGTCACGCCCGGTCAAGTCAAGTATGGTCCGTGCTGGCTCAAAGTAGCCGGTTGCGTCAACCATCTCCCGGGCCCCAAGGGCCTGGACCTCGGCATGTTCCATGACATACAGCCCACCGGGCCTCAATAGCCTGGCCGCGGCGAGCGTAATGCCGCGCGGTACCTCAAGGCCATCATCGCCCAGGCCGTACAGGGCAACCTGGGGGTCATGGACCGAAACCTCGACCTCACGCGGGATGTGACCCGGGGGTACGTAGGGCGGGTTAGAAATTACCGCGTCTACCGTGCCGTTGAGTTGTGGCAGTGCGGTCCGGGCATCGCCGCGGACAAGCTGTACTACCTGGCCGTGCGCATTTGGATTTGCCGCCACGTTCTTGGCCGCCCAAGCATGGGCAGCGCGGTCTAGCTCAACCGCGTAAACCTGCGCGCCGGGTACCTCGGTCAGCAGACTAATCGCAATCGCTCCCGAGCCCGTGCACAGATCTACTAAGAGCGCCGGTTGGGGCAATTCCAACGCGAAATCAATCCCCTGCTGGGCAACCACTTCGGTTTCGGGGCGCGGAATAAACACCCCGGGGCCCACGGCCAATTCGAGGTACCGAAAGGCCCCCATCCCGGTCAGGTGCTGCAGCGGCACGCGCTCCGCTCGCTGCCTAACCAAGTCCGCAAACTGGTTGCTGACCTCGGCGGCCCAAATATCAGAACCTAGCAGGAGAGCCTTTTCAAACTCAGACCGCGACAAACCCGCGCTGTGCGCGGCAAGCAATGCGGCATCGACCGCTGGGGTCGGAACCCCTGCGGCCTGTAAAACTGAGGTAGCCCACGTAATCGCGGTCCGCGGAGTGTCAATTTCCGTAGGTGCGACCGCAGGTGGCACGGCGCTCATTCCCCGGTGTTTGCCAACTGTGCGGCCTCATCGGCTTCGATTGCGGATGCAATCACCGGTTCGAGGTCACCGTCGAGCACGTGATCGAGGTTGTACGCCTTGTAACCGGTGCGGTGATCCGCAATCCGGTTCTCCGGGAAGTTGTAGGTACGGATCCGCTCGGAACGGTCCATGGTGCGCACCTGAGACTTGCGCAGGTTCTGAGCTGCGGCATCGGCCTCTTCTTGGCGGGCGGCAATAATACGGGCACGCAATACGCGCATACCCATTTCGCGGTTTTGCAACTGCGACTTCTCGTTTTGCATGGCAACGACAATGCCGGTTGGGATGTGGGTAATGCGCACGGCGGAGTCGGTCGTGTTCACCGACTGACCACCGGGGCCGGACGAGCGGTACACGTCAATGCGTAGCTCGTGCTGCTCAATGTGGACTTCGCCCTCATCCTCAGCCTCTGGGAAGACCAGAACACCGGCTGCCGAGGTGTGGATGCGACCCTGTGACTCGGTCACGGGGACGCGTTGGACGCGGTGCACGCCACCCTCATACTTCAGGTGAGCCCACACGCCCTGCTCGGGGGTGATGGTGCCGCGGGCCTTAACGGCTACCTGCACGTCCTTGTATCCACCGAGATCAGACTCGTTGGACTCCAAAATCTCTGTCTTCCAACCCTGACGCTCGGCGTACCGCAGGTACATGCGCAGGAGGTCACCGGCGAACAGCGCGGACTCGGCGCCACCTTCACCGGCCTTGATTTCAAGGATCACGTCACGGATGTCATCGGGGTCACGCGGGATGAGTTGGCGGCGCAGGCGCTCGGCTGCCTCATCGCGGGTTTCCTCCATGGCCGGGATTTCCTCGGCAAAAGATTCGTCCTCGGCGGCCATTTCTTTGGCCGCTTCAAGATCCTCACACGCGCTTTCCCACGCGCGGTAGGCAGCCACAACCTGGCCTAATTCTGCATAGCGGCGCCCCAGTTTACGGGCGAGGTCCTGATCCGCGTGCACGGAGGCATCTGAAAGCTTTGCCTCAATTTCGGCGTGTTCGGCTAACAGTGGCTGCGCGGCGGCAAAGGACTCGCTCATGGTTCTCAACTCTTCTAACTGGGGTACGGATGACTCTTATGATCTAGCTGGTTTTAGGCCGTGCATAGCGGTTAGCGGGGGCACGGCTGTTGGTCCTCCGCCTATTCGGCTCCCAGTTGTCGGTGTCCCAACCGCTGGTTGCGATCTGCGGATTTCCTTGCTGGCCGCCACCTCCTGCAGCTAACCCGGCTCAGATATAGCAACAGCGCCGGCCGGCTCTAACCAAAAACTGCCCCTGGAGAGGTTGCTTTTGGTTGAGCCAGCCGGCGCTTGAAATGTAGCTAGTTCTTCTTGTCGCCGTAGCGGGCCTGGAAGCGGGCTACGCGGCCACCGGTGTCCAAAATCTTTTGCTTACCGGTGTAGAACGGGTGGCAGGCAGAGCAAACTTCGGTGGCAATCTTGCCGGAAGTCTGGGTGCTGCGGGTTTCAAATACGTTGCCACAGGTGCAGGTGACCGTGGTGTCAACGTAGCTTGGGTGAATGTTAGCCTTCACTACTTCTCCTTGGATGAGTGTTCCTGGGTCAGAATCCTTTTGAATTCTGTGAACCAGCAACTTAGCTCTTTCGCGCGAGGCGCGGAAGCAACACTTAATTGTGCCAGAACTGGGGTGCAGAATAAAAGATTCTAGGCACCCCAGTACTGTGATTCCGCAGACAGATTAAACGTGTCCACCGTCATCGTGCAGATCCATCAAGCTATCCGGCGTGGTCTTTTGGACCTGCAGGAGGAACTCAACGTTGGTCTTGTTCTCCTTGAGCTTGGACAACAGCAGCTCAAGTGCACTGGTCTGATCCAGTGCGTGCAGCACGCGGCGCAACTTGTAGGTGATCTTAAGTTCCTCAGGGGAAACCAAGATCTCTTCGCGGCGGGTGCTTGAGGAGTTGACGTCGACGGCTGGGAAGAGGCGCTTCTCCGCGAGTTGACGCGACAGACGCAGCTCCATGTTGCCGGTTCCCTTGAACTCTTCAAAGATGACCTCGTCCATCTTGGATCCGGTCTCTACGAGCGCCGTGGCCAAGATGGTCAGGGATCCGCCATTTTCAATGTTGCGCGCAGCACCGAAGAAACGCTTTGGCGGGTACAGCGCAGCGGCGTCCACACCACCGGAAAGGATTCTTCCCGATGCCGGAGCAGCCAGGTTGTAGGCCCGGCCTAGGCGAGTGATTGAGTCCAGCAGAACCACTACGTCTTGGCCCAGCTCAACAAGGCGCTTAGCGCGCTCGATGGCGAGCTCGGCAACGATGGTGTGGTCGGAAGCTGGGCGGTCAAAGGTTGAGGCAATGACCTCACCCTGAACCGTGCGCTCCATGTCTGTAACTTCTTCTGGGCGCTCGTCAACCAGAACGACCATGAGGTGAACCTCAGGGTTGTTCATGGCGATTGCGTTCGCAATCTGCTGCATAACGATTGTCTTACCGGCCTTTGGCGGGGAGACAATAAGGCCGCGTTGGCCCTTACCGATTGGCGCCACAATGTCGATGACACGTGGAGCCATGCGGTTGACCTCGTTGTTCTCCAGACGCAACCGCTCCTGTGGGTACAGGGGGGTGAGCTTGTTGAACTCAACACGGTCCTTTGCCTCTGCAGCGGGCAGACCGTTCACGGTATCCAACCGAACCAGGGCGTTAAACTTCTGGCGGTTGTTTGAGTGGTGGTCGTTGTCCTGTGGTGGGCGGATTGCGCCGGTGATGGCGTCTCCGCGTCGCAGGCCGGACTTCTTGATCTGGCCGAGTGAAACGTACACGTCGTTTGGTCCGGGCAGGTACCCGGTCGTGCGCACAAACGCGTAGTTATCAAGGATGTCTAGGACACCGGCAACCGGGATCAGTACTTCGCCCTCGGCTGCCTCGGTGTCATCAAACCCTAGTTCGTTCCCGCGGCGAGGACGCGTGTTGCGGTCGCGGTCGCGGTGGCGATCACGGCCCCGACGGCGGCGGTTGCCCGGGCTGTCATCATCCTCATCGAAGCGGCTGGTATTGCGGTTCTGGTTTGGACCGGAACTGCGGTTGTCCGTGCGGTTGTCGGTCCGGTTGTCACGACTTTCGCTGCGGTTGTCCGTACGGCTGTCGCGGATGTCCGAGCGCTCGTTCGCGTCACCATCGCTCGTATTGCGTCCGCGGTCGTTGCGGTTGCGATCATTACGATCTTTACGATCGTTGCGATCATTACGGTTGCGGTTGTTGCGGTTATTGGACCGGCGTTCTTCCGCGATTGGCAACTTAATTTCAAAGTCACCGGCAACAACTGCGGAGGCCTGACCGGAACGGTCCGAAGTCTCTTCATTGTCGGACTCGAACCGGCGGGCAGAGTTGCTGCGGCCACGCTTGTCCTTGTCAGAACGTGCGTCCTGGCCTGTGCGACCGTCTTGACCTGACCGTGAGGAACGACCAGATTCCGTGGTGGAAGCTGAGTCGTTTGTAACCGGGGTAGGCAGATCCAGCACAATAGCGGCGGTTGCATCCGACTGTGGTGCGGTAGTTTTGGGAGCGCGAGCCTTGGAGGCGGGCGCTGATTTAGAAGTCGTTGCCTTAGCACTCGACTTTGCTGGACCAGCCGATGCTGAGTCAGCGGTTGATGCTTTCGCCTTGGCGGGCGCAGCAGATGCCTGCGGGGTTCCTGACTGGTGTGCGGCTAATACTGCAACCAATTCACCCTTGCGCAGTTTGGAAATTCCCTTTACACCTAACCCGGAGGCCATTTTTTGCAACTCTGGCAAACGCAGAGCGGTCAATGAACCGGTTGATGTAGAGCCAGCCTGTGATTTGGCAGCTGGGGTATCTTGTGACACGAAGGACCCTTCCCCCTCGTTTACGGCCATAAATAGATT
This sequence comes from Jonesiaceae bacterium BS-20, assembly GCA_039995105.1. Taxonomy (GTDB): domain Bacteria; phylum Actinomycetota; class Actinomycetes; order Actinomycetales; family Cellulomonadaceae. The sequence continues at coordinate 542,352 of CP146203.1, read as the reverse complement.
TGAAAACGGCCGTTGGCGGTTAACGCACAGCGAAGATTACGCTATTACGCAGTTACTGGAAGTCTCTTAACTAAACGGCAGAGGTTCTTCCCAAAAACTCCAGCTAGAACTTTTTCGTTGCCAACTGGACTGTTATTTTAAGGGAATCATTTCTGATGATGTTTGGAAGCGCGCGCCGCAAAACTTTAGGGTGTCAACGCTAAATTTTTGACCGGCGGGGTAACCCCTGCGCATAGAAACTACAGTCACTATAACATCTGTTGGCCATCAATCGGACATTTTCTGGCACGGATTTTGACAACTAAGTCACACGGCTGTAACTACGGCACCTTCGGCGTCCACACCGGTCTCCCAAACTTGCCACGCAGGGTTCACTGCCTCGAGCGCATTTTGGCCCAGTAAATCGGTTACGACGTTACGTACTCGGTCGCCATGAGTTGCCCGGTCAAGCACCAAAACGGTTGGTCCTGCACCCGAGATAGTCGCGGCCAATCCTTTGGACCGCAGTTGCTTCATGAGCGCGTAGGAATCCGGCATGACTTCGGAACGGAAGTCCTGGTGCAGTTTGTCTTCGGTTGCCGCAAATAGCAGGTCGGGGGCTTGGGCAAGCGCGTGAACCAGCAATGCGGTGCGGCCGGCGTTAAATGCGGCGCTAGCGTGCTTTACCGCCGGAGGCAACACTCCCCTGGCTCGGTTGGTTGAAAGACTAACGGTTGGGACAATGACCGTTGGTGTGACATCCGGGTGAAGGGCAAGGCGGACGGCGTGGGGTAAGGATTCTTCCATCCATGCCACGGTTGCTCCACCATAGATCGCGGGAGCCGCATTGTCTGGATGGCCCTCAAACTCGGTTGCGAGCTGCAAGATCGTGTGATCGTCTAAGGCCTCGGGCTCGGCAATAAGTCCGCGGGCGGCGAAGAGTCCGGCTACGACTGCTGCGGCGGATGAACCCATGCCCCGCCCATGCGGAATGTGGTTATCGCAGGTCAGGCGCAGCCCCACAAGCGGTGCACCAACGTGCTCGAGGGCGCGGTGAATTGCACGAGCTACCAGGTGGGTGCCATCGGTTGGGACCTGTCCGGCCCCCTGTCCGTGCACTGCAACTTCGACTCGGTCGCTGCCAAGGGCCTCAACTACCAGCTCATCGTGGTAGTTCAGGGCCATCCCTAAGGAGTCAAAACCGGGACCCAAATTGGCGCTCGTTGCTGGCACAACCACCCGTACCCGGTCTGCACCTAACCGCATGTTTTGTTCCTCAATCGTGTTCTTCTCAAGATATGCCCGTGGGCATGGCAACTACTTCGTTGGTTCCTGACCGCTGAATACTTACTACCGGCGTTAGCCCGCAAGCGGCTTCGTGTTCCAGTCAGGTTAAGTTCTTAGGCGGGTCAGAAACCTTCGACCCGCAGAACCGACATGATTTCTTGGACAACCTCGAGGTCCTCCAAGGCGGCAACCGTTTTGGCGAGCGCCTTTTCCCTGCCTGCGTGAGTGGTCACAATCAAGTAGGCTTCATCTTCGCGGTCCGGCCGTGGGGCTTGGGTAACCGTTTCGATTGATACGTCATGCTCCGAGAACACCTCGGTGATCTGGTACAGCACGCCTGAACGGTCAGCGACTGACAACCGGATTTGGTAGCGGGTAATTGTCTCGCCCTGATCCAGAACTGGAAGGTTTGCATAAGCGGATTCACCCGCGCCGTGGCCGGCGGCAACGCGGTTGCGAGCCGCAGATACCAGGTCGCCCATGATTGCCGATGCCGTAGGGGCGCCTCCGGCACCCTGTCCGTAGAACATGAGAGATCCAGCGTTCTCTGCCTCAACGAAAACCGCGTTAAACGCGCCCGAGACGGTCGCTAGTGGGTGCTCGTTTGGTACCAACGCGGGGTGGACACGGGCGGAAATGCCCTGGGATGTCTGCTCGCAGATGGCCAGCAACTTGATCGTGTGCCCGGACCTCTTTGCCCACGCAACGTCCTGAGCCGTTACCTTAGTGATACCTTCGCAACCGACATCGGTAATTCCCACGCGTGTGTGGAACGCAAGGGAAGCCAAAATCGCTGCCTTAGCTGCGGCATCGTGCCCTTCAACGTCCGCGGTTGGGTCTGCTTCCGCGTAACCGAGTTCCTGGGCTTGGGCCACTGCCTGGTCAAAGGCCAAATCATTCTTGGTCATCTGGTCAAGCACGTAGTTAGTAGTGCCGTTGACGATCCCAAGGACGCGCTTGATGGTGTCACCGGCAAGGGACTCACGGATGGGGCGAATAATTGGGATCGCTCCGGCAACCGCGGCCTCGAATGAGAGGTCCACGCCGGCGTCATCCGCCGCTTGGAATAACGCGGGGCCGTCCTGTGCCAACAAGGCCTTGTTTGCGGTGATGACTGCGGCGCCGCTGGCGATGGCCTGGTTGATGTATGACTTGGCCGGTTCAATGCCGCCCATGACCTCAACCACAATGTCTGCCTTGGCAATAAGGGCCTCAACGTCGGTGGTCAGCAATGCTGGGTCGATAATCTCGGATCTCGGTACTGAAGTGTCACGCACCGCAATGCCAATGAGGTTAAGTTGAGCTCCGACCCGGAATTTCAGGTTCTCAGCGTCCTGGGTCAAAATTCTTGCGACTTCGGTTCCAACAACGCCGCAACCCAAGAGGGCAACGTTCAACGCGGTAGGCGCGATAGAGGTAGGCACAGAAGAGAACCTTTCATTGGGAAAACGGGGCTGGACTCAGGCTACTGAGCACCGGCTATTAGAATACGCGCAATCGTGCGCTGCGTGTTTGTGGTTTCAACCTCCGGTACGCCGGCACCTTCCGCACCTGCTATCGGAGCCCATTTCAAGCTCACCAGGCAGGTGAATATCGCGTCCGGAAAGCCGAACGCCCGGAGGCCCATTCCGAGCATCCGAGCATCCGAGCATCCGAGCATCCGAGCATCCGAGCATCCGAGCATCCGAGCATCCGAGCATCCGAGCATCCGAGCATCCGAGCATCCGAGCATCCGAGCATCCGAGCATCCGAGCATCCGAGCATCCGAGCATCCGAGCATCCGAGCATCCGAGCATCCGAGCATCCGAGCATCCGAGCGAAACCATAACCTAGGTGGCAGCGACCTAACCAGCCATGCGTTTGCGCAACACTTGGCGGGCCACAACGACTCCAACAACTAGTGCCGCTCCTACCGAGCCAAAGATGATTGGCAGATTGGATCCGTCTTTGCCGGAGTCACCGGATCCTTCCACGTCAGATTCCTCGGGTGCCGAGCCATCGGAGTCCGCATTGTCTTGTGCATCCTGGGCGTCCGCCGCTCCCGGTTCCTCAGCGGCTCCCGCGTCAGCCTCGCCCGCGTCTGCAACATCGGTGCCCGCACCGTCAGCTTCCGCACCGTTACTGTCCGCGTCGCCGGAGTCAGTTCCTGCTACTCCCGAACCTGCTACATACTCAGAAACAAATTCGATCGGGGTAAAGGTCTCGTTATTGGCGTTCTTGATGTTGTGCGCACCAATGGTCACAATTCCGCACTGCACTTCGAGGCAGTCAACCACGGTGGGGTTGCCATCGCGGTCCTTGCTCTCAAATTGGGCCGCTGGGATTGCAAGGTCGGTAGCCCAGGTACCGTCTTCTTCTAGCAACCCACCATTTGCCGCAGCGGAGGTTGCCCCACCCGGGAATGAAACAAACTTGAGGAAGCCGGCGTTGTCCACGTCTTCGGTGTCCGGAGCGAACCTGTAGTCCGTTCCGTTTTCACCGCCGGCACTTGGCTGCCAGCTTGCTCCACCCTCTGCATTTACCCAACCGAAGGCCACGTAAATTCCGCCCTGACCACCCTTGACGGATTGGAAACCGGAACCGGTCAACGAAAGTGTGGTGCCACCGGCGGTGAGGGCCTGTGCGCCTTGCTCGTTGGTGATGGTCACGGTCGCTTCGCCCGCTGCACTTGCCGGTAGAGCGGCCACGGTCAGCATGGAGCCTAGCGCAAGTGCGGCAGCCGTCATGCCACTACGTTGTAACAGATTCAAGGTTTTCTCCAAGTAGGGTATGCATTTTGATTTTGTTAGTTGTCCCAGATCAGTCCCGTGGGACCTTCCCTGAACAGTGATGCCTCACCGCTCATGCGTTTGACCCACCGCGTACCGGCAAGACTATGAGTTCTCCGGTCACCGGGTGGTCTAGTACTTCGATTGGGTACCGGTAGACCTCGGTCAGCAGCTCGGTGGTAAAGACCTCACGCGGGCTTCCTGCACCCGCAATGTGCCCGTCTTGGAGCACAACGACTTCATCCGCATAGGCCGCGGCCAAGGAGAGGTCGTGCAGGACTACGACTACGGCCGCACCCGCGGCTGCTTCGACTCGGGCGTGTGCCAGAACAGCTTCCTGGTGCCGAATATCAAGGGCCGCGGTGGGCTCGTCGAGCATAATGATTTTGGTCTGTTGGGACAGCACTCGTGCGAAAGAAACCCGTGCCTTTTCCCCACCGGACAGGGTAGGAAACAGTCGCGTGGTCAGGTGGGCAACCTCGCCAACCTCGATCGCGTTGGCAACTACCACCTCATCCTGATCTTCTTGCGGCAGTCCCCGCCACGGCGCCCGGCCCATGAGGACCACATCGAAGACCTGAAACGGGAAGGAGAGTTTCTGCTCCTGGAGCAAGACCGCACGCTTGCGCGCAAGGTGAGCCAGTTTGTGGTCGGTCAGGTGCTTGCCGTCCAGGTAGACCTCGCCGGCGCTGGGGCTCTCGTCTCCCGCCAACACTGAAAGCAGGGTCGATTTTCCGGCCCCATTTGGGCCGACTAGCGCAACCACGGTGCCGTGCTTGATAGCCACGGAAACACCATCGAGGATGGTCTTTCCGGGGACCTCAAACACAACGTTCTTGGCTTCAAGCGCCACCGTACTTGTTGCTGAATCTTGCATGGTTGCGCTCACGCCCAGCCTCCTGAACTCTTACGGGTCTTGCGGATGAGCCAGAAGAAGAACGGCCCACCCACCAGCGCGGTCAGCATGCCGATTGGCAGGTCCGCAAAGGGCACGGCCGTGCGGGCTATGAGGTCCGCGCCGCTGAGCAGAACAGCTCCACCTAATGCCGATGCCGGAATCAGTACCCGGTGACCCGGACCCACAATCATGCGGATAATGTGCGGAACTACCAGCCCCACAAAGGAGATGATGCCCGCAAACGCAACGGCAGCTGCGGTCAAGAACGCAACCAAGATAATGGAGCCAATTCGCAGGCGCTCAACGTCAACGCCTAGGTGGCGAGCGGAGCGTTCCCCCAGCGAAAGTAGATCGAGCTTGCGGGTTAAGAACATGACCAACACGATCCCCACAATGACGATTGGGGCGACCACGGCTACGTAATCCCAGCGGGTTCCATTCATGGAGCCCAACTGCCAAAACACAATTTGCTCGCGTGATTGCTGGTCGCCCAAGAACGTCATCAGGGCAATGATTGCCCCGCACACGGCGTTGACGGCTACACCTGTCAAGACCAGGGTTACTACTTCGGTGCGGCCGTTAGATCTAGAGATTGCGTAAACCAGGAGTGTCACCACTAATCCGCCGGCAAACGCGAAAATTGCCACGGTCCAGTTACCAAAGAATGCCCAGCCAAACACCATCGCGGTGCACGCGGCTGCGGCGGCTCCTGAGGAGACGCCGACCACGCCCGGGTCGGCTAGCGGGTTACCAAAGACGCCCTGCATGAGCGCGCCACCGGTTGCCAGTGCGGCTCCCACAAGCATGGTGAGTACCACGCGCGGGAACCGAATCTGCCACAGTGCGGCCTCACCGTTGGCGTGCGAGGTTACCGGGCTGCCGCCTAGTCCAAGTTTATTTAAGAGGGATGAAAACACTTCTCCCGCGGGGACATGGAGTTGTCCACTGCTCGCGCTGACGATGAGCAGAACTACCAGCGCTACCGCGAGAAGCGAGAACAGGATCAGGGTCTTGAGACGCCGCATCCTAAAAATGTGCAGTTCCTTCTTGGTGACGCACCCGTTTGGCTCATGGGTCTGCGCGCTGAGCTTCGGCTCGATGCCCCTCTTGGTGGTCAGGCTCATTTGTTATTGGCCTCCGGTGCATACACAGCAACCGCAAGAGCGTCGAGCACGTCAGCGGTGGCAGGACCATAACTAAGGATTTGGGTGTCATCCATGTCGATGATCCGTTTCTTCTCCCCCGCTGGTGTTTGCCCGACAGCAGGAAGCGTACTGATCAACCCGTCTACGCCGCCCGCCGATTCGAGTCCCTTAGACATCACAAAGATGACATCGGGGGCCGCAGAGATAAGCCCCTCGTCCGAGATCGGCCGCATGCCGTCCCAGCCAATCTCGGCTGAGACATCGATTCCACCCAGTGCCGTAATGAGAGTATCCGCCCCGGTGCCCTGGCCAAACATGTAGTAGACCCCAGAGTCTCCGCGGACGTAGAGGAACGCCATGCGCAGTTTCTTGGCCTCATCGGACGGCGCATTCTTGGCAATCTCAGCGATCTTTGCGGAAATCTCGGAATCTACCTCGGCGGCCAACTCCTCGCCCCGCTGGGAGATGCCTAAGGCATCGGCAATCTGTTGCACCATCGGTGCCACGTTATGGATGTTGCGCTGGGAATCGACCACGACCACGGGTATGCCGGACTCACGCATCTGCAGGATCACGTCCCACGGACCCAGCGAGGTGTCCGTAATAATCACGCTTGGGTCCAGAGCAAGGATCGCCTCAGCGGTCAGGTCGTGACCGCCAACGGTCACAAGCGGTAGGTGCTCAGCTTGGGGAAAGTTTGTTGAGGTGTCCCGGCCCACCAGGTTATCCCCAAGTCCAAGGCGGTACACAATGCGTGAGGTGGTGCCGTACATGTCGATCGCCAAAATCCGCGACGTATCGGTCACGGTGACCTCGGTGTCTTGCATATCGGTGACCGTGACGGGAAGCTCGGGCGTGGGCAAAACCTCGGGAGCTTCCATGGTCGACTCGTGGATCAGCGCGGTGCTGGGGCCCTCGACAGCGAGCGGATCGGCGGAAATGAACTCCTGTGTTTCAGCAAGGACTTTGCCGCCATCGAGCTCATGGGTTTGTTCCTTAGAAGGACCTTCACCTTGGTTCGAGTTACCTCCGCATGCAGCCAAGCTCACGCTCACGATGAGTGCCAAGGCGGCTAGAGCAACGCCTTTTGGGCGCTGAGCAACGGAGCGGGTGCGGGCACGCGGGCCGGCGAGAAAGTGCACTTGATCCCATCCAATTCTGATCAGATAGCAACTTTGGACGGGCACATCAATACCCGTACAAAAAATCGGGCCCGCTAACATTTAGCGAGCCCGACTAAGGTTTGCCTATCCTAATTTATTGGGTGGCTTCGAATTACACAACACTGGCGTTGCCAAACTGAAAGAGACTTTAGTCATGTTTCTTTTTGGGAACTTTTACGCTCACCCTCAGATCAGCAAGTTAAGCCACGTCCAATGGGCAACCACTGCGTTCAAACAGCAGTCACGGCAAGACTAGGCAGCAACTACCCAAGATCAAGTGCGAGCAGGTCATCTTCGGTTTCCCGGCGCACAATAACCCGGGCCTGACCATCTTTGACGGCAATGACCGGCGGCTTGAGCAGGTTGTTGTAGTTCGAGGCCATCGAGCGCCCATAGGCCCCGGTTGCTGCGACTGCTATGAGGTCTCCAGCGGCAGTATCCTGCGGCAGCGCGATCTCCGAAATCAAGATGTCACCGCTTTCGCAGTGTTTGCCTACCAAACGAGCCAGCATGGGAGTCGCGCTACCGGCACGGTTTGCAAGGCGCGCGGTGTACTCGGCCTCGTAAAGCATGGGCCGCAAGTTGTCACTCATGCCACCGTCGACCGAAACATAGGTGCGCACGGTTCCGTCCTCGAGGGTGACCGGCTTAATGGTTCCCACGCGGTACAGGGTGACCGTGGTTGAACCAACCACTGAGCGTCCGGGTTCGATTGAGATCCGCGGAACCGAGGTGCCCAACTCCTGCGCCACGGAATTTACCGTCTGCGCCAATGCCTTTGCCAGTGCAACCACATCGATTGGGGTTTCCTCGGGGGTGTAGGCAATGCCGTAGCCCCCACCGAGGTCGAGTTCAGGCATGAGGAACCCGGTCTTGGCTTCCAGTTCCTGACGCAACACCAGCATCTTGCGAGCGTTGAGCTCAAATGCGGTGGGGTCCTGAATCTGCGACCCAATGTGAGCGTGGGCCCCAATGAGTCTCAGGTTCTTATATGAGAGCACCTTTTCCAAGCCCGCCATTGCCTGACCGCCGGCTAGGGAGAGGCCAAACTTCTGGTCCTCGGTTGCGGTTGCAATGAACTCGTGGCCGCCGGCATGAATACCGGTGGTGACCCTGATCATAACGGGAACCGGGTTTTCTGCGGTGCGTCCAGCAGCCGTAGCCAGCCGTGCGATCTGGTCGATTTCCGGCAGGGAGTCGGCAACAATGCGGCCAACTTCAAGGCGAATCGCACGGCTAATCTCAGCGTCCGACTTGTTGTTGCCGTGCAGACCCATGTCAGCCCCGGCTACGCCGGCCCGCTCGGCAACTGCCATTTCCCCGTCGGAGCAGGTGTCAATGAACAGGCCTTCTTCGCGTGCCCATTTGGCAACCGCTACCGAAAGGAATGACTTTCCTGCGTAGTAAACATCCACGCCGGTGCCAATTTCTGAAAACGCCTCGTTGAAGGCGGTAACAAATAGCTTGGCGCGGTCCCGAAAGTGCGCCTCATCGATGATGAACGCCGGGGTGTCAAAGTCTGCCGCGAGCGCGGCGCAGTCGATGCCACCGATCGCAAGTGAGGCATCGTGAAGCTCGTCCGTAACCAAGCGCGCGGACTGCGGCCACACGTGGGCGGCGAGTTCGGTGCGCTGGGACGGCCCGGCTGCCAAAAGGTCAGTATTCGAAGTCATCACATGCGCTCCGGTGCCGAGACTCCGAGCATGCCAAGCGCGTTGGCGAGGACCTGGCGAGTTGCGTCGTTGAGCCACAGGCGGGTGCGGTGGGTGTCCGTGACCGCTTCCTCGCCAACCGGGGTGACGCGGCATTCGGCGTACCACTTGTGGTACGAGCCTGCGAGCGCCTCGGCGTAGCGGGCCACGCGGTGTGGCTCGCGCAGTTCTGCGGCCTGGGCGACCACGCGCGGGAATTCGGTGAGCTGACCAATGAGCGCAGCTTCGGTTGCGTGGGTGAGCGTTGCTGGGTCAAAAGCGTCCTCGCGCTTAACGCCGGCAGCGGCCGCGTTGCGGGCCACGTTGGCGGTGCGTGCGTGTGCGTACTGGACGTAGAAGACGGGGTTGTCGTTGGTCTGCTTTGCCAGCAGGTCGAGGTCCACGTCGATTGAGGAGTCAACCGATGAGCGCACGAGCGAGTAGCGCGCGGCATCCACGCCTACTGCCTCAACGAGGTCTTCGAGGGTGACTACCGTTCCGGCGCGCTTGGACATGCGCATGGGGGCGCCGTCCTTGACGAGGTTGACCATTTGGCCAATAAGGATCTGTAGGTTCTTGTAGGGCTCGTCGCCAAACGCGGCGCAAACCGCTTGGAGGCGACCAACGTAGCCGTGGTGGTCGGCGCCGAGCATGAGGACGACCTCGTCAAAGCCGCGTTCGCGCTTGTCGAGGTAGTAGGCGATGTCTCCGGCAATGTAGGCGGCGTCGCCGTCGGACTTGATGACTACGCGGTCCTTGTCGTCGCCGTAGTCGGTGGTGCGCAGCCACTTAGCGCCACCCTCGTCATACATCTTGCCGGCCTCTTCGAGGCGTGCGATCGCGCGGTCTACCGCACCGGAGACGTAGAGGTCATTCTCGTGGAAGTAGACGTCAAAGTCCACGCCGAACTCGTGCAGGGACTTGCGGATCTCACCAAACATGAGTTCCACGCCCTTGGCCCGGAAGTATTCCTGACCTTCGTCGGTTGGAAGCGTCAGCGGGTCGGGGTCACCGGCGGCCTTGGCTGCTGCGGTTACCGCGTTAGCAATGTCTTCGATGTACTGACCGCCGTAGCCGTCTTCAGGTGCGTCTTCGTTGCGAGCGCGTGCCATGAGTGAGCGAGCGAAGCGGTCAATCTGGGCGCCGTGGTCGTTGAAGTAGTACTCGCGGGTTACCTTTGCGCCGGTTGCCTGCAGCACGCGGGCTAGGGAGTCACCAACGGCGGCCCAGCGGGTTCCACCAATGTGGATGGGGCCGGTTGGGTTGGCTGACACGAACTCTAGGTTGATGTTCTTGCCCACGCCGGTTTGGCTGGTGCCGTAGGCAGTGCCCGCCTCAAGAATGGTTTTGGCCAGTTCGCCAGCTGCGGCGGCATCGAGGGTGATGTTGAGGAAGCCGGGTCCGGCAACGTCCACGGCGGCGATGCCGGGGGTTACGCTCAGACGCTTAGCTAGCTCATCAGCGATAACGCGGGGAGCAACCTTGGCCTTCTTTGCCAACTGGAGGGCAATGTTTGTGGCCCAGTCACCGTGCTCGCGCTGGCGTGGTCGCTCCACGTGCACCTGGTCAGGTAGGTCAGAAACACTTAATGCAAAGGTTTCGTCTTCAATGGCGCTGGTCAACGCACCGTGGATTGCGAGGGAGAGTTCATTGGGATTCACCCCGTGATTCTATCGGCTTTACCAGCGGGCGGGAACTTGATTCCATCACAGGCCGCGTAATTCCCATTACACGCGCGTTGGCGGTCCACAATTACGGGCTTCCCGATGCCGCACTCACCACCCAGCACCCACAGGTCCGAGCCAGACTTTCAATTGCTGGTGCCGTAGTTACATGCGCTACCTCGGGTTTGGTTACACGCCCGAAATATTCTGGAAAACCACTCTTGATCGGGGAGCCATACAATTGACCCCGGTACACCAATCAAGGAGAAGAACATGGCACGCACGCGTATTGGGATTGTTGGCTACGGAAATTTGGGACGAGGCGTAGAACTTGGCCTGCTCAAGAACCCAGACCTCGAACTCGTAGGTATTTTTACTCGCCGTAATCCCAAGGACCTCACTCCGGCCCTTGAGCAGACCGCAGTATTTCCGTTAGCGGACCTCGATGAGTACAGCGACCGCATTGACGTACTGATTTTGTGTGGTGGCTCCAAGTCCGATCTGCCCACCCAGAGCCCGGAGCTGGCGGCCAAGTTCAACATCGTCGATAGTTTTGATACCCACGCCAAGGTGCCCGAGCACTTTGCGGCTGTCGATGCTGCAGCCTCCTCCGGAAGCAAGACCGCGATCATCTCAGCTGGTTGGGACCCGGGCTTGTTCTCGATCAACCGCCTTTTTGGTGAAGCCCTATTGCCAGACGGAGACACGTACACGTTTTGGGGTCGCGGCTTGAGCCAGGGACACTCTGACGCGGTACGTCGCGTTCCAGGAGTAGCGGGCGGGGTCCAGTACACCTTGCCTTCGGAAACCGCCATTGCCGAGGTACGCAGCGGTTCACGTCCGCAGCTATCGACCCGCCAGAAGCACACCCGCCAGTGCTTTATTGTTTTGGCAGAAGGAGCCAACGCGTCTGAGGTCGAACAGGCGATCGTTACGATGCCGGATTACTTTGCTGACTACGACACCGAGGTTAATTTCATCTCTGCTCAGGAGTTGGCCGAAAACCACTCCGCAATGCCACACGGCGGCTTTGTAATCCGTAGCGGAAACACCACGGACGGAGTAAACCAAGTTGTTGAATACCGCCTCCAACTGGATTCAAACCCGCAGTTCACCGCGGCGGTTCTGATTGCGTACGCACGCGCTGCCAACCGAATGAATCAAAGTGGTCACACGGGCGCCGCAACCGTATTTGACGTTGCCCCTGGCCTGTTGTCTCCCAAGTCCCCTGCTGACCTGCGTAAGGAATTGTTGTAGAAGTATTTCTATGAAACGCACATAGAGTTAGCAACAGCACTACCGCAAGACAGGATGCCGAGCTACCTCGAACAGCCCTGACAGGGGACAACACACGAGTGTTGTCCCCTGTTTGCGTGAAGCTCAGCTAGAATTTGGCTTGGGTCACATGGCCCGGTTGGGTAACTAGTTTGGGCCCAAAGTTGCGCCCTTTACAGGTAGGACCTCGTTGCAATGTCTGATCGTTCCGGTCTGATTGAAAAAACCGTGCAAAAGCTGCGCTCTCAAATCTTGGGTGGGCAGTGGCAGGTTGGAGACCGTATTCCCACAGAGCCTGAACTCACCGCAAAACTTGGGGTGGGGCGTAATACTGTCCGAGAGGCAGTCCAGGCTCTAGTCCACGCTGGCCTTTTGGTGCGCAGGCAAGGCTCCGGCACCTACGTAAAATCAATCTCTGAAATGTCCATGGCGATTGGCCGCCACCTTGAGGATGCCCACTACACCCACATCTTGGAAGTCCGACGTAGTCTTGAGGTGGAGGCGGCCCGGCTCGCAGCTACGCACCGTACCGAAGAAGACATTACTGCGTTGCGTGAGGCTAATCGGCTACGCCAAGAGGCGTTCTTGGAGCAGGATATTGACCGGATGGTTCAAGCCGACATGCACCTGCACTCGGAGATCGCCAGAGTTTCCAAGAATCCAGTCTTGGCTTCCCTATATGACTCGCTTACCGATTCCGTTCAGGCCACCATCCGGCGCAATGTGGAGTTGCTCCTTCGCAGCCAGGTCCGTGACGACCACGATGACCTCATCGAAGCTATTGTGTTGGGCGATTCCTTCTTAGCGATGGAAGAGATGGGCTCCTACCTCGAAACTTATATTGAGGGTCAGCCCGAGTGACTCCAACTTCAGGTACGTGGAACGGTTAGTTTCTAGCACGTGACACGTTCAACACTTTCAATCGCGTCCAGATACCGTCACGGCGACTAGTTTTTGCAGACATACTGGTAATGTAGTTCTCGTTCCCAAGCCCTCGTAGCTCAGGGGATAGAGCGTCTGCCTCCGGAGCAGAAGGTCGTATGTTCGAATCATATCGAGGGCACAAAACAGTAGAACCGCTGGTCAGACAAGTACTGACCAGCGGTTTTTGCTTTCCCTCACAAGTATCAGCATTTGCCGCACTTCAGATTTTGGCGGGATATTTGTTATTGGCCCACGTTGGTCCAAGGAGTCTCTAGTTGGGTTCGCCCATGTGTAGCAGGACTTCCGGTTTTAGCTGGGTTGTACTGGATATCTAGCGCTTCCTGGCATTCCAGCCATGCATAGGAACGAAGATATTGCCATCAGGACACCTTGGGTCGATGAGATGAAGGTAAAACACAGTTCGTGAAGGAGCAAGACCCTCAAGACCCTCAAGACCCTCAAGACCCTCAAGACCCTCAAGACCCTCAAGACCCTCAAGACCCTCAAGACCCTCAAGACCCTCAAGACCCTCAAGACCCTCAAGACCCTCAAGACCCTCAAGACCCTCAAGACCCTCAAGACCCTCAAGACCCTCAAGACCCTCAAGACCCTCAAGACCCTCAAGACCCTCAAGAAGGATTAAATCATCTGAGGGTTCAGTTTGAATCAACCGAGCCGAACAGATCGTATCCCGTCTCCACTCGCCGCACTTTAGGCTTGCGCCCCTGCGTTCTTGGGGACGGTATTGGCAACCGATTCTCAGCTTTCCGAGAGCTCACTCGCCGTGCATCCTTCTGAGTACTCACTCGCCCAACATTAGTCTCAGGAAGACTCGATAAATTCTGATCCACTGAGGGCGGTGATGATGCTGCCTTGGGCACGAATACACCCTGCGGCGCCACCGACTTCGTCTCCATGGGGTTCTCTGTCGGTGCCGCGTCGGACTCCACCGAGTCCCGCGCATAAAACGAGTTTGACCCCACAAGATTCTCTGACAATCCCACATCAGACTCCACTAAATTCCCCGCATGGAACGAGTTCAATTCTGAGGAGTCTCCTACAAATGCCGTATCAGGCTCCGTTAGGTTAGAAGGCGGCGGCAAGTTTGACCGTGACGAGTCAGTTGGTTCATCTTGCGCTCCATGGTTACCCCGAGCAGACTGCACATTTCCAGATTCTGAGTCTGGAGTATCTATATCCAATCCACTTTGGCCATTCCGCTCTTCAGCAGGGGGCGACCCATCTAATTCCATGTTCGTGGGGTTTGATACCTGATTCCTGCGCGACCCAGCAGAAGATCCACCAGAAACTCCAGCACGAGTTTCAGTGCGAGAGCCAGCACGTGAGCCAGCACGAGTTTCAGTGCGAGAGCCAGCACGTGAGCCAGCACGTGAGCCAGCACGTGAGCCAGCAACAACAACTTCAGGCATTCCATCGCTGTTCTCAATGACTTCAAGTGAACCGTTATGGATCTGTCCATGGTGGAAAAGGCACACCAAGATCGCATTATCTAGGGAAGTTTCCCCGTCGTCCCGCTCCCACCATTCAATATGATGGACTTCGCAATATTTAGGCACGGTACCGCAGCCATCAAACCGGCAGGAACCATCACGAGCTTCAACCGCAATACGGTGCTCCTTGGAATACACCCGAACTGTGCGGCCAAGATTAGTTGGGAGCGCTTTAGCTCCTAGAGCAATCCGAGTAATACGGCAATCACAGAGGACCCGGCTCACCTCAGCGAGAGCCACAGGCGTACCATCTGAGTATTCAATCGGGTCCATTGCACTAGGCTTCAACAAACTGACATCAAACTCATCCTGGCTAGTTACAGCACCGGAGAGGGCAACTTGGGGTCCGGCTTCATCCTCTAGTTGGCTTCGTAGCTGGTCTACACTGCTGAGGTTTCTACGCCGCAACTCTTCTTGGACACGATCCCGGCGTTTCAGCTCCTTCGTAGCATTCACAAAAGATTCTTGGGTCATGATCAAGGAGACATGTGGAGGTACATGTGCACCTGGCTTGAGCTCACCACTACCCAAGGAAGTCTTGGCAACCGTAACCAAAGCATCTGCCTGACGCTGTTGAAAACTACGCTCATCACCAGCTGCCGGTTTACCCATTGCCCCATCTAGGGAAGCACGCAAATACTGAGCAGCACTAGAGTCCAAGAATCCTCGAAAATGGGCACCGTCCGGCCCCATGCTCATATTGAAATACCGTTCAAGGTGTTGTCTCTTGTGGGATTTGTCATGCGCTTCAGGATCACGGGAATCTAAGTACTTCTTTACGTCAACCGCATACTGCTCTGGGGTACGCCCTTTACCAAGGGTTACTACCGCAAAGTTTTCACTTGAGGTCAGCTTCTTCCCAGTCAGTTCCTCATACTTGGTGACCGCTCGAGACAAGATATCTACCTGCTCAAGGCCCAATTCACCACTAGTAACCGCTGCTTGCGCCGTTGAATTTGCAGCCAACGTCTCACCAATACGGATCTCTTTAGCTGCGGCACGCTGCCCAATCCCTGAACTCTTGGCCCTCGCTTCTACATGCGACTTCAAGCCCTTCCCGCGCCCAACAAGAGCGAACATGGACTTGCCCTTAACCACCAAACTTGCCTGCTTTACCTGCAAAGCAGTGATTGCCCGATCCAATAGGCTTGAGAGCCGTTGATCAGCCGCAGATTCAAGTTTCAGCGAACTAATCTCCTGCAGACTCAGCGCAGTAGCATCGACTCCAGACAGGAATGCATGGGACTGTTCATGGTCCAATTGTGGATATTCCGCGCGCTGCACCAAAGCCGCATACAACTCTTCAATAAGTCTTGTGGCCACAACTACAGGGTCAGCCATGTCTAGATCAACATTGTCTGCATCAGGGTTGCCTACATCAACATTGCCCACATCGACTTCCTTGAGCTCGCTTGCACGCTTTTCTTGCTTGTGACTAGCCCCGCCCGGTTTGGGCGTACTATCGGAATTCTCCGCCATGACTTCACCTCCTTGTGGAATAACCGTGTAGCGGATCAGCATCGTTTGGGATGGCTAACCTGTGGGACTTCTATGTTCCTCAGCGCGCGATTCCTGGTTCTACAAACATGGGCCATATACTCATTTATCGCGCTTTTGTGATGAACTTCTTAATTCTATTTTATAGTACAGGCGTTCTATTGGCAATAGGGGCGATCAGCCAATTCACCGAAATCTAGCCGACCGCATGCAACAAGACTCACCAGCCACACCAGTTGAGCCGCAACCGTTTCCCACTGTTTTTCCGCCAAGAAGAGACCTTGTAAATACGCTATATCCACTGTCTGACATCGCCACTCAGCACCCAGCACCCAGCACCCAGCACCCAGCACCCAAAGCTAACCGCCCCCGCCCGCTCTCAGCCTCCACGTTCCATGAGCCGCCAGGATCCCCCAAAGAATGGGCTGGTGGTGACCACCAGATACAGAACCCCAATGGCCCCAAAGGCTACTGAGATCCCCACCAGATCTGCGGCCACGCCCCCAAGCAGCGCGCCCATGGGAACACCAGCCCACGCACCCGCACCGGTCAGACCAAATACCCTGCCCCGCATATGATCGGGCACCCGCTCAAGCTGAACCGCACCAAGAATCGGGTTGAGCGCCCCTGACGCTAACCCACTCAAGGCGGTGACGCCCAGAAGGATGGAAAACGGCATGTGAAGCGCAAACACTAGGAACGACGGTCCACCTGCCACTAAGAAACAGATGCCAAAGGTGACTCGGCGCGGCAACCTGTGCGCCACAAGCCCAAAGAGCACATTTCCCACTAGCGCACAGCCGGCCATAACCGCAACCAGCAGGCCCAGCGCACCGGCCCCACCCAAGTGGGTATCCGCATACAGAGGCATCAGTGAGGACGCACGAGCGGCATCGAAAAGGTTTGTCACCATGACCAACGCGACTATGAGGCGCAAGAGCGGATCTTGAACAATAAACTTCAATCCTTGCCCCAGCTCAGCCCAGTAGGACGCACGCGGCCGGGCCTGCGCACCTGGGGCATCGGGAAACCTCCGCACGCCAGCCCCATCCGCACCAACGCCAGAATCCGCCCGGGCCCCGCCTCGCGCCTCACCCTCCAGCGATGGAACAAGTAACCACGTCAGGGTCCCAGAGATTGCGAACGTAACTACGTTGACAAAGAGCGCCGCAACCGGTCCCAACACCGCAACCAACAGGCCCGCGAGCGAGGCTCCAACCAGCTTTGCCAAGCGCTCCGAGCCGTCCAGAAATCCAACGCTCCGCTCAAGCGGCACTTCCGCCCGAGCGCTGAGTTCCGGCAGCATGACACGCCGCGCCGTCTGCCCCGGCGTATCCAACAGGCCGGCCAGAAAGACCAGCGCGAGCAAACCCCAAAACGGCAGACCAACGCTGAGCGCAAGCAGCGGAATAGCAAGCACCGCGCCGCCACTTATCAGGTCCGCAACGATCGCCGCGCGGCGCCGGTCCACGCGGTCAAGGAACACGCCACCAAAGCCTCCGCCAATAATGATGGGCGCGGTCGCAAAGAATGCCGCAAGCCCAACCTCAGTCCCCGAGCCGCCCGTGCCAAGAACATAAAACGGCACCGCAAATGCGGTAACCACGTTTCCGGTCTGCGAAATTGCGTGCGCACCCAGCAGCCCAATCAACGCAGACAAGTTTCGCCTCTTGGCCACGCGCGCTAAATCTCGCACCGGCCTACCCAGTTTCATTTTCATGGCGCCACCCCGTTCCAAGCGACATTACGGACGGCGGTAGGCCTGGAACATAAGCACCACGGACTGAATATCTGCTTGATCTCCCGACCCGTTCGCCACATTTGCC
Organism: Jonesiaceae bacterium BS-20; assembly: GCA_039995105.1. Classification (GTDB taxonomy): domain Bacteria; phylum Actinomycetota; class Actinomycetes; order Actinomycetales; family Cellulomonadaceae. Next base: position 524,724 of record CP146203.1, on the reverse strand, counting down.
GCGCTCACCTCAAGCCAGCACTCCGCGAGCGCTTCTAGCTCGGCGCGAAGCTGCGCCAGCTCCGGGGCCGCCAGCTGCAGCAAATAGTCGCTGCTCGCGGCCGCCGCAACCCACTTTCGCTCCAGCTCCGGGGCCTTATCAAGATATTCTCCGTAGGTGGCCGCATGCCCTTGGCTTACGGACTTCAGCAAAGCCGTCGATGCCGCAAATTGTTCCGGATCATCCATCAGTTCCGCGGGTTCCCACGAGGTCATGGTGGCGGTTGCCCGCCACCACCGCTCGCGCCGATCGCTTCCCTGATCCGGCGCCGGTTCGATCAAATTTATCGATGCCAGCTTGTTCAGGTGGTAACTCAAAGTCCCCGGAGCTTCATCTACGCTTTCGCTCAGCTGGGCCGCTGTTTGCGGCCCCAGCTCGCGCAGGAGACCCAATAGTTTCAGCCGGGTTGGGTGGGCCATGACCCGCATAGATGCCGCAGATTCAAGGGTGGCACGGAAATTTTCTGGAACATTCATGGCACCAGCATATAAACACAATAGTTGTTGCGCAATAGTCGTTGCGTTCTTTTTTCGGCACCTAAGGTCCGAGCACTCTAGACACACCCTCAATCACACGCTTCGCCCCAGCTTGCGACCCAGCCAGCGGACCGTACCGCCCTCCTCCACCGCGGCACGCCACCTGCGCCAGCAGACAAAGTGCGATACCTTGAAACTGTGATCCAGATAACAAGCCTAGAGAAGTCTTATGGCAAGTTTCGTGCGCTCGACGGGCTTGACCTTGAGGTGGCGCAGGGCGAGGTCATGGGATTTTTGGGCCCAAATGGTTCAGGAAAATCAACCACCATCCGCATCCTGTTAGGCCTGCTCAAAGCTGACGCCGGCGCAGTCAACATCATGGGTCAAGATCCGTGGAAAAACGTAGTGGACATCCACCGCCGGCTCGCCTATGTTCCGGGTGATGTCTCCCTGTGGCCCACGCTCACCGGCGGCGAGGCGATCGACCTGCTGGCAAAGTTGCGCGGCAGCCAAGACTTACAACGACGGGCCGACCTCATTGAAAAGTTTGATTTTGACCCCACCAAACGCGGCCGTCAGTATTCAAAAGGCAACCGTCAAAAAGTCGCCATCATCGCCGCACTATGCGCCAACGTGGATCTACTCATTCTGGACGAGCCAACTAGCGGGCTCGACCCCCTTATGGAAGCAGTCTTTCAAGCCGAGATCCGTCACGAAAAGGCCCAAGGTCGCACAATCTTGCTGTCCAGCCACATCCTGAGCGAGGCCGAGGCCCTTGCCGATCGCGTGTCGATCATCAGAGCCGGCAAGATCGTCGAGGTAGGCACCATCGACCAACTGCGCTCCCACACCCCAGCCTCACTGCAGGTCACCCTGAACACTCCCCCAAGCAGCCGGGCTGAGAAAGTTCGGCTCGACGAGCTCCTCAAGAACCCCTCGTGGCAAGGCCCTACTCTCAGCGCCGGGGTCGACCGCCACGCGGTCGGTGCGGTCCTCGCTGCACTGATGCCCTATGGAATCACCAACCTCACGGTCTCCGAGCCATCCCTAGAAGACCTCTTCTTGAGCCAATACGAGGTCTCCTAATGTCCGGGCACCAAAGCAGCCACGCTGCACCCGAACCTGCCACGACCAGACCGGGACTAACCCCAGACTTGAGCCCCGGCACCAAACCCAGCACATCCAGCACGACGGGACTGCGCCCGTATGCCGCGATGGTGTTGCGCCAAGATGTCCGCAACTTCATGCCGTGGGTTATCTTAATTTCGCTGCTCTCGGTAACATCCGTCCTTGCCTACATCTGGATCTTTCCGGACCAAGCCAGCCGCGCCCAGCTCTCAGCAACCCTCAGCGGCAACCCAGCCCTCAGCATCATCTTTGGTCCGCCCGGAGACCTGAGCACAACCGAGGCTTTCAACACCTGGCGGGCACTCGCCTTAGGTGGCTTCTTTGGCTCACTCATGGCGACGTTCATTGTGGTCCGGTACACCCGCGCGGACGAGGACACCGGCCAGGCCGAGCTCTTTGCCTCCGGTGTCATGGGCCGCCAAACCCGACTAGCGGCGGCCGTCTTGGTTGCCACCGTTGCATCGGTGCTGCTGGGGATTGTTAGCTTCTTACTCACCATCGCGTTTGGCGCGGGCGCCTTTGACACCATGTTGCTATCGGCCACATTTACCGCAAACGCGCTGATGGCAACAGGTATTGCCGCCATTGCGGTGCAAATCGGTGCCGATGCCCGTGCCGCGCAGACCATGAGCGTTGCGCTTTTGGGTGGCTGGTTTGTATTACGCGGTTACCTGGATGCGAGCGCCGCACCCGAATGGACTACCTGGCTCACACCGTTGGGCTGGATGCAGGCGGTCAAGCCAGCGGGCGATTACACCCTGTGGCCCTTCGCTTTGGCTGCGGTGTTCACTGCGGCAACGCTTGCGGTTGCGTTCGGGTTGAACGGCCGCAGAGATTTTGGGGCAGCGCTGATTCAGCCGCGGCCGGGGCCCGCTACCGCGGAGCACCGCGGCGGCATCTTTGGGTTCACGTTCCAGCTCAACCTCGCGTCCTCGGCCGCATGGCTAGCGGGATTTGTGGTATTGGGCTTGGTATTTGGATACCTGTCCTCATCGGTTCGGGACCTGTTTGCGACCGACCCAAACATTGGCAAGATCCTAGGGTCCGGAGCTACGGATACCAGCCAACTCATGTCAGGGTTTATTGGAATGATCCTGAAGATGGTGGGCATTATCGCGGCCGTTGCGGGCGTCCAGATCATCATGCGCATGGCTGCCGAGGAAACCGCGATGCGTACGGACCCTCTGCTTGCCAGCAGGGTCACCCGGACCAAGTATTTGGCTAGTTACCTGCTGGTCTCATTTGGGACCGCGCTTGTCGCCATGCTTGTAGCTACGAGCATCATCGCTTTTTTGGGTTCCGCCCTAGATCAAGATCTGCGCGTGCCCAACATTCTGGGCCAAGGTCTTATGACCATCCCCGCGGTGTGGACCGTGATCGCACTGTCATTTGCCGTAGTTGGTGCTCACCCGCAACGCAAGATTGTGGGGTGGTTGGGCTTAGTCGCGGTGTTCGCCCTGACCATTTTTGGCCCCATGTTTAACCTTTGGCACTGGATCTTGGGGATCAGCCCGTTTCACCACGTCCCGGTAGTGACCGCAGCAACCATCAACTGGGGCGGCTGGCTGGCAATTAATCTAGTCATCCTAGTCCTGCTGACTGTCTCCTTCATTGGGTTCAACCGGCGCGATCTACTCTGATCCTTTTGGAACGCCAAGCTCCCCCAGCGCCGGTTACCGGACCGGGCAACTGGCCAGAGCGAGATCCATGGACACGACGAGCATGGCAATAGGGGGTCCCCTTCCTTGAGGGGATCCCCCTATCACCGTGCTTATCTACTGCCGTGCACCTACTGAGTTGGAGCCGGCCCGTTAGAGCGGGATCTGAGCGTTACCAAACAAAAGTAGTTACTTGGCTTGCGCGAACCGCAGAATCGCTGCTGCTTCCTGTGCCGCTCCCGGAAGGTCCTCGCCACGCACGGCCAGCACAGTCCCACCGTTTTGGAAGACCCGGCGAGCTATCTCGTCAACTATTGGGTAGTTTACGGAATCATCCTTGTCAGCGAACACAATCGCACCGGTGTCATCATCAACCGTGCCCGCCGTGGACTTGTCGATGTTGATAAGCAGGGTTTCAACCGCGCCAAAAGTTGCCGAACGCGCAATCTCGCTCAGATCCTTTTGGGCTCGCCCCGCTGAGACCAAATCCTCAAAACGTTCCGTGACCCGTTGCAGCGCCGCCGCGTAATACTCGTCCAAGATTGGCCGGGCCAACTGCGCAAGCTCGGCGTCGCTTGTGGTCTCGGGGTTATCAGCAATCCCCTGGGGCAACAGATTTCCATAAGAACTCACGCCCCGGAAGATGCTTGCAATTGGCTCGTGCGCCACGAGTACAAGGGGCCGGTCATGCCCTAATAGGATTCCCCGCAACGCTTGGTCAACCGCCCGGGCATACTGGTGCAACCGCACCTTTTGCCCCTCGGATCCTTGGATCCGATTGTGTTGGGACCGCCCAGAGATTGATGGCACGTTCACCGCATCGACAGCATCTTGCGGTAGGCCCGGCACAGTCAAAGTGTGAGCGGGCAAATCCGCGGTCACCTCAATGAGCCGCACACCATTTTGCGAAAGTGCCAACACAAAAGCCGTCTGAGCAAAAGTCAGTGCCCGCAGCAGTGGCTTGACGTTGAACCGGTCTGCCACTTCAACACTCGGGTTGAGGTTGTTGGGCAGACGAAAGGTCTTGATCCCCTGCGGCGTGATGAAAACTGCGAGCGAGTTTGACAGGAAAACCCAAAATCGTGAATCGTCCATGAGGTCTTGCGCAAACTGTTCTACGGCATCGGCATTGAGCCTTGTTTCGCGGTCCTGGCCGCCCTGGCGGATCTGCAGGAGCGCGGACTTCACCGCGTCTTTGAATGAAAGCCGCGCCGTTTCTGATCGGTCTGGAAGGGGACTGGTTTCAAGGTAAATGGAGACGCTAGCCGCCGCTCGAGCACTCATGAGTTGGGCGATGTCACTGCTGGTCGGGATATCCGTATGAAGCATATTGACTCCTTTGGCTACACGGTGAACACTAACCACCAAAAACTTCTTAGTGATCTTTTACACTATCAGGCGCAGCTGACTCCGACGCCGGCAAAGGTCCCGGGACTGTCCTGCCCAAACACGAAAGCGGGGACCCACCGTTTCCGGTGAATCCCCGCTCTCACTGCCCGACTGGGACGGCTACCTAACTAGTTAGGCGCGGCGTGATCCAGTCTTGCGGTTACGTAGTACCAGGTACGCTCCTGCACCCAGAGCCAGCGTCGCAACGGACACTGGAACCAGCAGGTTCGTTCCGGTAACAGCTAGGAACTCAGGGTTCAGAACGAATCCAAAGTCCAGGGTGTCATCCCGTTCGCCGTCTTCAGTCAGCCCCTCGGAGCAAACGGTCCAGGTGGATGAGTCACCGCCGCGGTCTCCAGCACCAGACTTGGTTGGCAGGTACTTCTCGAGTGCCTTAGCCGATTTCTTCTGGTTGATGGTTACCGTGTAGCACTGTCCAGGTTCAAGAACCGGCAGGTTCTCAAACGTGTACTTGCCGTCCTTGTCGGTGGTTGCCGGCTTAACCGGGTTTCCGTAGACATCGGTGACTGGCTTGCCGTTCGGACCGGTTACCTCAAGAACTACCCCTGGAATTCCAGGCTCGCCCTTGTCCTGGCGCCCATTGCCGTCCTTGTCTTCCCAGACAAAGTCACCAACGGATACAGACTTCAGAACCACTCCAGCGTCCCAGGTTGGGTCAATACCCTGGTTAGCCTCGAATGCTTGATCCTCATAGTCCGTGGTCAAACCAGCGGAGTTGTCATCGAGTTTGAACACCTTGGTCAAACCGGTGCCAAGATCTGCATCCGAGTCAGCCTTAGCGTCCTTGCCCGAGTTCACCGAGGTGAACTTGTACTTGGCAGCCTGCTCCTTGGTCAGTTCGAACTTGACCTGGTAGTCGCCGGCTGGCAGTACGTCGAAGATGTACCGGCCGTTCTTGTCCGTCTTGGTTGACGTAATGACGTCGCCCTTGTCGTTGAGCAGCGTTACGGTAACGCCTTCAAGAACCTCGGTTTCACCTTGGATTCCGTCGCGGTTGGTGTCAACCCAAACGATGTCACCAATGGCGTAGGTTTTCACTACAACACCAGCGTCCCAGGTTGGGTCAATACCTTCCGATGCCCCAAAGTCACCTTCGAGGTACTCAAGATCCAGGTTCTCGTTGTCATCATTGAGTGCAATGACATCGGTGAAACCGGTGGTTGGGTTCGCGTTGGAGTCGATCGAGTCATCATCACCGGAAACGTAGCTGGTGAAGATGTACTTGGTCGCCTGCTCCTCGGTCAGTTCAAACTGGACCTGGTAGTTACCTGCTGGCAGGTAATCGAACATGTACCAGCCGTCTTCATCGGTAACCTGCGGTTCAACTACGTCGCCGTCGATGTCCGTGGTTACCTCTTCGAGCGTGCCGTCTTCCAGTACGCGGAACAGGGTTACGGTAACGCCAGCAAGTGGCTCTTCAGAGTCGTAGTCTTGAACGCCGTTGTTGTTTGCGTCAACCCAAACAACGTCACCAACACCGTAGGACTTGAGGATAAATCCAAAGTCCAAGGTGTCGTCGCGGTCGCCATCTTCGGTCAGCGTGCGTGATTCAGATTCCCAGGTAGAGGAGTCCTTGTCGCGCTCTGCGCCTTCTTCATACGTTGGCACGTAAGGCTTGAGGGCCTCAACGGTGGACTCATCTTCACGGTCAATGTTTACGATGTACTTCTCGCCGTCCTTAAGAACCGGAAGGTTGTCAAAAGAGTACTTACCGTCTTCATCCGTGGTTACCGGGCCAACTGGTTCGCCGTAGATATCAACTACAGGCTTGCCATCAGGTCCCGTCAGAACCAGAACCACTCCGGGGATTCCTGGCTCACCCTCGCCCTGAGCGCCATCGCGGTCCTTGTCGAACCATACGAAATCACCAACGGACACGGATTTCAGTACCACACCGGCATCCCAGGTTGGGTCAACACCCTCGGAAGCCGTAAAATCCTGATCACTGTAATCATCCGTGAGCGACTTGTTGGTGCCGTCTAGGTTGAACTTAGCAGACAGACCAGACACAACATCAGCATCAGAGTCGTTACCATTTTCAGCAGCTTCAGCGTTCTGAGCAGTGAACTTGTATTCCTGGGCCTGAGCATCTGTCAACACGAACTTGATCTGGTATTCCCCAGCTTCAAGCTCATCAAACAGGTAGCGACCGTTGTCATCCGTTACCGTGCGCTCAACTTCAACGCCCGCACCATCAAGCAGGATTACGGTAACTCCAGGCAGTACAGCCTCTGCGGCATCCTGAATACCATCCCGGTTGGTGTCAATCCAAACATAGTCACCAACTGCATAGGTCTTCAAAACAACACCGGCATCCCAGGTTGGGTCAATACCTACGGTCGCTTTGACGTCTTGGTCGGTGTATTGGTTGGTCAGGTTCACGTTGTCGTCCCCGAGGGTGAACTTGACGGTCTCCCCCGTTGTAACGTCAGCGTCAGAATCTGTACCTACTGCACCGGCATTTTGCTCGGTGAAGTTGTACAGGGCTGCTTGGTCATTGGTCAGTTCAAACTTGATCTGGTATTCCCCAGCTTCAAGCTCATCAAACAGGTAGCGACCGTTGTCATCCGTTACCGTGCGGTCAACCTCAACGCCCGCACCATCAAGCAGGATTACGGTAACTCCAGGCAATACAGCCTCTGCGGCATCCTGAATACCATCCCGGTTGGTGTCAATCCAAACATAGTCACCAACTGCGTACGACTTGACCTTTGCGTTCCAGTCATCCTGGTCTGCAACTTCAATGTCAGACTTTAGGCCCTGCGCTGTCACACTTGCCCGGTCCTGGTGAGTGTCACCCAAAGTTAGTCCAGGCAAGGTCCCAACACATTCGAACTGTCCACCTGGAGCAAATGGTCCGTCCCAGGTTACGCCCGTAGTGCCATCTGGGAAGGTGCAGACTAGGCCTGAAATAGCGCCTTCACCAGCAACTAGCTCGTCAGAAACGGCAACATTCTTTAGAGCCTCGCCACCATCGTTAGAAACGGTGAAGTGGATCTCTTGCTCGATACCGGAAGCAACCAACTTGCTGTCGGTGTCAAAGTCACCATCAAAGCCATCGTTTTGCAAGACACCTGCAGCGTTGTACTGCGGCTTCTCACCGGATGCCTCAAGCGTCCACTTTTCAATGTCAATGCTTGGGTATGCAACCGGAACGATCTCAGCTGTGGTAGAACCAATCTTGTTAACGATTGGAGCGCTGGCATCGGTAATCTCAACCGCAAAGTAAGCAGCAATTGGGTTACCGGCTTGCAGCTTGGTGCCGTCCTTCTGCTTCAGTGTCACCGTGCCGTCGTTGTAAACAGCCTCAAGGTTTCCACCAATATCTACCGGACCCGGCGTAGGGTTTGCTCCGGTGGCTGCGTTAGCCTCGGTTACGAACCCTAAGAAGTTCGCAGCATCAGGCAATACGTCGTCCACGTTTGCAATTGTTACCTGGTTGTACGAGCCATGTGGAATGAACTCGACCCGGTAAACATACTGTTCCTGCAGTAGGTTCCCATCTTCATCAACAATGGCGTCCAAGGTTTGAACCCAAGCCGATTCAGAACGGTCGTAGACCCGTTTGCGTACCTCAGCCTCGTCACCGTAGGAGGTTACCTCTGATTCAGTCTCTGACCAGAACAAAGGTTCTTCGTCTTCACCAAACAGGGTGGCCTTGTTCGCAATTGTCTTAGTTTCCTTGCCATCAAACGGCTTCGAGGTCAGTTCCAGCACTACCTCGTATTTTTTGTTGGCTTCAGTCACCTTAGTTTTGCCGGAATCGCTGAGTTCGATGACAAGGTTACCGTCCGCATCTGTGCCAAGTTCAAAGTCTGCGGCTATTAGAGCAGTTCCGTTGTACTTTCCAGACACCTTGACTGCGTCGGCGTCATTGACATCGAAGATGTCTGCGTCCACGTAGTCAACAATCCTGGATTTGGCAACGTCAATTCCCTTACCCGCAGTAACAACAAAGTTGTACTTAACTGTAACGGTCTCACCGGGTTCAATCGCTCCTACAGCGGCGCCCTTTTTGCTGAATACTGATGGGTCGTTGTAGCCCTCATCGGTCTCAGGAAAAACCGTTGGGAAAGAGTTGAATCCCCTGGAATCGGCCTTTCCCTCATCCCAGGTAAATTCCGCTACGTTACGCAGCCGGAATGATTCAGCACCTTGCACCTGAGTCTTGTTACCCTCAGCAGGTAAACCAGCCAGGGTGGTTACTTGCGCCTTAACGTCAATAACTACGGTCGTTGCGTGGTCTTTGCCAACGTTAACCCAAAGGGTTTGGCCATCCACCCAGTACTTACCAACGTAGTCGTCACCGGCAAATTCTGCCTCGGTTAACGTGCCGGTTACCTTATCTAAAGCCAGATTACCGGTTGCGGTAATAAAGGCTGGATCGGCTACAAGCCACTCAGCTTGGGCTGGTAGTTGATCTTTGATGACAACGTTCTGGGTTAGTTCAAAGTCTGACTCTCCCGTGATCTTGGTGAGATTGGCCGTCAGCTTGTAGTCGATTGGATATGGCGTAATTAGTTTGCCGTCTTGGTCAACCTCGCCGGCAGTGAAGGAGTGGTCGATCCAGCTAGCATTCTTGCTAAATGACTTACCCGGTTCTGGGCCCGGAGGAGCTGGTGGTGCATCTACACGTCCGCCAAAGGAGAACGTTGCGTCCTTGTCAACGGTACCGAATGTGGCGACATTCTTAACCGGAATGTTGAAGGAACCGTACTTACCTGCACCAAGTGCGTCCAGGGAGGCCTGCAGTTGAGTCTGCAGTGCAGTTACCGCTGCCTGGTTTGCAACCTTTACCTTGTAAGTGATCTTGGTCTTGGAATTTGCTGGCAGATCAATCTGACCGGTAAAAGCGCTGGAAGAAGTGTTGCCGGTGATCTGGGGGTTGAAGGTTCCCGGATTAGTTACCTTGTTCAGACCGTTTGCATCCCAAGTGGTGTGCTCGGTAACGAACGATCCCGCCACATACGCAAAACCTGCTGGGAGAACGTCTTTAATGACCAGGCCGGGTTGTGCAGCAACGGTGTCAATGGCCAAACGGTACTGAATCTCTGCATTAAGGATATTCGGATTCACTACGACCGTGCGCACACCATTTTCCTCAGTCACAGAGACGTACTGGCCAAGGTTTGCATTGTTATCAATGAACTTGTTCTGCCCATTAGTTACATTGGCAAATTCGTCGCTTGGCTTTTTGACAATGACGTCAATTGAGGTTTCCTCACCGTCTAAGGTCCAGGCAATCTTATTCAGTTCACTTTTTTCAACCTCATTGACCTTGAGCTTAAGATCAAAAACACCCTGGTCTACACCGCTAGGCCAAGGATTTTTGAATGTCACCTTAACGGTATTGTTTTCCTGAACAATCGATTCAACTGCAGCGTTACCAGCCGGAACGCTGGGAATTGATATTGAATCTGTGAACTTAAACTCAACAGTTGAGCCTGGCGCAGCGTCCTTGTTGTACTGGACCCTGAGCGTTAGTTCCTGCCCGGCAGCAACGACCTGAGTGCCGTTGTATTTCTGGCCGTCAAGCAGCACTTCTGCCGAGACAATGCCCGGAGTGGCCGCAGTTGCTGCGCCTGCAGTAGTAACTACGCCCGCCATTGCAAGGAAAACGGCCACTATGGCCGCTAAGAGTCGTTGCAGTCCCCTTTTGGGCCTGCTTTCGGGCAGGGCATAATTGGCCCTACTTAAAATGCTATTCATATGGATACTTCTCCCCTAGAGATATATTTCATCCACCATAAGACAATACCTTCCAGTTGGAAAGCAGTTATCTCAACAAACAGTGCTCATGTATGGTTTATCAGCGCTTTGGACAAGATTGTTGATTTCTATCGGGTGAAATTTCCCATGCGGCACAAGAGAAGCCTCGAGAGAATTTCAATCGTCCGCTCATGCAAGAGCGAGTAAACGCGCATGCCTAAGCAAGTAAACGCAGCAAATGATTTACACAACCCGATGTACCGAAAGTGGCGGTATGACGGGCGTCCAACTCGTCATAAATGGCCCATTGGCAACGAGCACTGCGCCCTGTTAGATCTTTTGGCGGCCGTCGGCGTGGGTTCGTTTTGCTGGCTTCTCTCGAAGAAGCAGCAAATATTTCAGCAACAACCATGGGCCTGTGAGTTTTACCACCATTCCGCGCATTGGGACAATTTACATCACTTTTTGGGCGTGACGCGGCGGTCTCTGCAGCAATTCTTGGGTCCTGATATCACCCCACAATCAGTTCAAACTGGGGCCAATCGCTTGGCCGGCCACGTGATTCAGCTTCTGTTGGCAGACGGTCACCATCGCGTCAATTCCAACCAGATAAGGTGGTGTGGTGCCCTCAAGTCATTCGTTCAAGTCAGTGCTGCAAACGCTGCGGCAAGTGTTCTACATAATTGGCTACGCCCTGTGCCGAGCGTTCCTTAAACCTCGCGACGGATTGGTGCTATTTCTGTCGGATTCTGCAGCAACCCCGGTCGGCAACGCCAGGGCCGTGATTGAGGAGCTTTCCGTCCGCGGCTACGAGGTACAAACGGTGACCCGTCCCGGCCTACGGGTGCGGCGCACTTTGCGAGAGCACTTCGAGCTTTGCATATTGATGGCACGCGCACGCGTCATTATGGTCGATGATTTTTTCCCTATGATTTACCAGATCCGGCTCCGCCCCGGCACCCAACTCCTACAGCTGTGGCACGCATCGGGCGCGTTTAAGACCATGGGATTCAGCCGGGTGGGTAAGCCCGGTGGCCCAATCAAGGGGTCCAAGACCCACAAAAATTACACGGCCGCCATTTGCTCCTCACAGTCCGTGCGCGAGGACTACGCTCGGGCGTTTGGGATCGCTTTGGCTAAGGTACACGCCACCGGGATTCCGCGCACAGACCCATTTTTTGATCAGGACTTTGTCGAGGCTACCGCCACACGGGTACGGGCGGACCTGCAGATTCCGCAGGGCAAGAAACTTCTCCTATTTGCCCCTACGTTCCGGGGAAATGGCCAGCTCAGCGCGTACTACGATCATTCCCTGATCGATTGGCAAGACCTAGCTAGCCGGTTCAGTGACGAGTACGTCCTGGGGATTCGCATGCACCCCTTTGTAAAGGTGCCGCCGCCAGCACTGACCACGGATACTAGATTTCTCGACCTCAGCACATACCCGGATCCAAACGCCCTGCTCATGGCAACGGACCTTTTAATCACGGACTACTCGTCCATTATTTTTGACTACGCACTGCTGGAACGTCCGGTCATCTTCTTCTGCCCCGACCTTGAGCAGTACACGGCCAGCCGCGATTTTTACTACCCGTTTGAGCGCTACACGTTCGGTCCGGTTGCGCACACTTACTCCGAGTTAGCAGACGCTATTTCCGATGCCGCACTGAGCCCGGCGGACCTGGCTCAGTTCCGGGAATTCTTTGTTGGGGCGTGCGATGGTCGCAGCACCGAGCGGGTTGTCGACGAGCTCCTTGCGCCGCACCTGGGCCAGATTGAAAACAAAGCTCGCTCGGCAACAGGCAGTGCGGGATCGGGATCAGCCATGGAACGCGTCAAGGTTGCCGCGGCAATCGCTATTCGCACCGGGCTTGCGGTTATCTACGCCCCAATGAAACTCTTACCCACCCAGAACAAAGTCACCCTGATTTCTAGGCAGGCAGATACACCGTCAATCGACTTTGAACTACTCATTGCCAAACTGCAGGCGGCCTCTCAGGCCCCAAAGGTCGTAGTGCTGACCCACGAATTTCATAGTTCGTTGACCAAGAAGCTGGCCTATATCCCGCACATCCTTAAACAGATGGCGCATATTGCCACGTCACGCACGGTCGTTGTGGACACCTACTGCATTCCGGTCAGCGCATTGACGCACAAGAAGTCGCTGCGGATCATCCAGACCTGGCATGCGATGGGGGCAATCAAGAAGTTTGGTTATTCCATTTTGGACCGGGGCGAAGGTTCTTCCGGTGGGATTGCGCGGGCTATGCATATGCACCGCAACTATGACGTGGTCCTTGCCAGTTCCCCGGCAGCGGCCCCCTTCTTTGCCGAGGCTTTCAACGTTCCCACTGACCGTGTGGTTGTCGCGCCGCTTCCCCGGGTGGATCTGCTGACCAATGCGCAGTACCTGGCTTTGACCCGAGCCAATCTGATTGAGCGGTTCCCTGAACTTGCCGGCGGCAAGAACATTTTGTTTGCGCCGACTTTCCATAAGGGCCAAACGTTCGATGCCGCAGCGTTAGAAACGTACTTTGCCCAGCGCGGGTTCACCTTCATTGCCAAACCACACCCGGTTTCCCTTGGGGCAGGCAAACCGAATAGGTACCGCGAAGTTTCAGCCTTTGATCTGCTGGCAGTAGCTGATTATGTCGTCACCGATTACTCTTCAATCATGGTTGAGGCCGCTGTCGCCGACATTCCGGTTTTCATCTTGGCTCCCGACTTGGCTCAGTACCGTCAGAAGCGTAGTTTTTACATGGATTTTGAGGCCGAGGCTCCGGGCCCAATCGCGGCCAGCTTTGAGGAACTTAGGGACAACATTGAAGGTTTCTCCGGAGAGTTAACCTCGGTGCGCAAGTTTGCTCAGCGCTGGGTCAATTCACCTCAGGAGGAATCCTGCACCGAGCAAATTGTGCGTCTGGTACTGACTGCACCTCATGAGCGCACGGTAGCGTGAATCCGCCCACAGCCCGCCCCATAATTGGGACGCTCACCAACCTAACCTCTAGACTTGGCGAGTACGTATCCGCTGACATTGGCGGGAAATAGCCGCTCGGCTCACCAGCTCCGCGGTTATTGGTTGTCACAAACACCCTTTACTCGCAAGGACTAAGATGTCAGATTCTGCTACTGCTATGCCTCAACCAGGGGCAGCTCCGGAACAAGAAAATACCTTACATCGAGGTCTTTCTGCACGCCACATGACAATGATTGCCATTGGTGGTGCGATTGGCACCGGGCTATTCGTCGCTTCAGGCGGAACCATTGCCCAGGCTGGCCCGGGTGGCGCACTGGTTGCCTACGGCGTCATTGGGCTCATGGTCTTTCTTCTCATGCAGTCCCTCGGTGAGATGGCCACCTATCTGCCTGTTCCCGGGGCGTTTGCAGAGTATGCCGGCCGGTTTGTCAGCCCATCGTTTGGTTTTGCTACCGGTTGGAACTACTGGTTCAACTGGGCAATCACGGTCGCCGCTGAGCTGGTTGCGGCCGCTATTGTCATGTCTTATTGGTTGCCAGACGTTCCAGCGTGGATATGGTCTGCTCTTTTCTTAGCGTTGCTTTTGGCACTGAACCTCCTAGGCTCACGTAGTTTTGGCGAGTCCGAGTTCTGGTTTGCCTTGGTCAAGGTCATCGCCGTTGTCGTCTTCTTGGTCTTGGGAATTGCCATGATCTTTGGGATTCTCGGTGGCCAGTCTCCCGGGTTTAGTAACTGGAAGATCGACAATGCCCCGTTTCCCGGTGGTATGACCGCGATTCTGGCGGTCTTCATGATCGCCGGGTTCTCCTTCCAAGGAACCGAGCTGGTGGGCGTCGCTGCCGGTGAGTCTAAGAACCCAGAAAAAGACGTCCCGCGCTCAATTAGGACTATCTTCCTGCGCATCATGCTGTTCTACATTGGTGCGATCTTGGTGATCTCTTTCTTGATTCCGTACACCGACGGACGCCTGCTCAACACCGACATCACCGATATTTCGGTGTCCCCGTTCACCATAGTGTTCCAGAATGCCGGCGTGCTTGGAGCCGCAACCCTCATGAATGCGGTCATCTTGACCTCGATACTCTCGGCGGGTAACTCCGGACTGTACGCCTCAACCCGCATGCTCTACGCACTGGCAACCGATGGCAAGGCGCCCAAGCTCTTTGCCCGGGTCAACCGCCGCGGTGTTCCCATCCCAGCGTTGATCATGACAACCGCAATTGGTGGCTTCGCATTTCTGACTTCAATCATCGGTAATGGTGGCGCCTACATTTGGTTGGTCAACGTTTCCGGTTTGTCTGGCTTTATTGTGTGGATGGGGATTGCTTGGTCCCACTACCGGTTCCGCAAGGCTTATGAGGCTCAAGGCTATGACCTGCGGGACCTCAAGTTCCGGGCTAGATGGTTCCCACTGGGGCCCATCATCGCTCTCCTCATGTGTGCTTTTGTCATTCTGGGACAGAATTACCAAGCATTTTTTGGCTCAGGCAGCTTGATCGAAATCATCTCGTCCTACATTGGACTACCAATATTTATCGCCGTCTGGGTGGGCCACAAACTCGTTACCAAATCCAAGGGCGTAGCCCCTAAGGATGCCAACCTCACCCGCCCCATCATCACGTAGTTCTGTAGTCAAACTCGTGCGTAACCGGGCTGGTCGTACGGTCAAATGAGAGCGGGGCGGGCATCGGGAAATTTCTTGCCCAGTGCACGCCCCGCTCAGACCCAAAATTTGGGCCTAACTTGATTCATTGTCAATCCTTGCCCTGTGATAGCGGTGCGCGCCACCACCACAAGGCTAGACTGCCTACTGTGGGATGAGTTCTTTCTGGTGGGCGATGCGGTCCTTTCGCTGCACCCGCCACCACACAAAGAACCCGACCAGGGTGAATACACCGTAGAACACGTACATAAGTCCGGTGGCGTAGTATCCGGCGGAGAACAATAGCGGCACACCAACAATGTCCACGACAACCCAGATCAGCCAGAATTCAACCCAGCCCTTGGCCATGCCGTAGGTGGCAAGCAGGGAACCCATAAAGATCCATGCGTCCGCCCAGACCGGCTCATATGAACCGAAGGCACGGAAAATGGGGGTCAACGCGAGCGTGCCGGCAACCATTGCAACGATCAACATGGTCCTTTGCTTACCGGTAGCCCACTGCGGGATGAAGGGTTTACCCTCATCAGCACGGGTCTTCCAGCGGTACCAACCGTAGATGGAAACCGTGATGAACATGATCTGGCGGCCGGCCTGCCCCAACAGGTTGACGTGGTCAGCGGTACCAAAAATCGAACCCACGAATACCGTAAAGAGTAGGGCGTTGCCAGTGATACCAATGGGCCAAGCCCAGACCTTGCGGCGCATGCCACCGAGTGCGGAGGCTAGGCCAAACAGGTTTCCAATGAGCTCACGCCACATAATCGACTGATCACCGATGTGGAGCTGAGCGTTAAATAGCCATTCAATAATGGTCACAAAAAATCCCCCTTCCGAGTCGTAATGTACTTTCGGGGAGGACGGACTCATGCAAATACCGCGGCCACGGTTCCGCCAAATATGGCAAAACGGCAGCCTAGATACGGCAAAGCCAGTTGTGCTTCTCCCATCCAGACTTTGACTGTCGGTACCGGAATTTCACCAGTTCAACCTCACCGGTGTTCTTGCCAAGGCAATCACGTCAGTAAGGGTCGCGGACTATAACCGCCGGTTCGGAATTTCACCGACCCCGGAGCACATGTGCCAAAAATATTTCTCGGCACCCAGCCAGCATACGTCAAACCCCTTTTTGGCGGTAGTTGGGCACCTCAGATTTGGACCATCGTGGCTAGCACACACGAATTACCAGTAATAACACGGACGAAAGTCATGGGACGTTAGATTCAGGTGACACAGATTACAGCGCATTAGATTGGAGTTGTACAAACAAATCTTGTTACCTCAGGAAGAGGAATGATGACTGCAATCGAAATACCCGAGGCAGTGTCCACCGAAATTGATGCCCTCGTGGCCAACGGCCAAGAAGCGCTGCGTCAATACGCCAACTTCGATCAAGAACAGATCGATTACATTGTTAAGAAAGCTTCCGTAGCAGCACTGTCCGTGCATGGTGAGCTCGCCGCCCACGCGGTTACTGAGACCGGGCGCGGCGTTTTTGAAGACAAAGCTGTAAAGAACATCTTTGCGTGTGAGCACGTCACCAACTCCATGTTGGGTTTGAAAACCGTAGGTGTCATCAACCGCGATGAACTCAGCGGAATCACCGAGATCGCCGAGCCCGTCGGAGTCATCTGCGGCGTCACCCCGGTTACCAACCCCACCTCAACCACCATCTTCAAGGCACTTATTGCCATCAAGACCAGGAACCCAATTATCTTTGGTTTCCACCCCTCCGCTCAGCACAGTTCCGTTGCGGCAGCCAAAGCAGTTTACGATGCCGCAGTTGCGGCGGGTGCCCCGGCTAACTGTGTGCAGTGGGTTGCGTCGCCTTCACTTGCAGCGACTAACGCCCTGATGAACCACCCCGGTGTGGCCTTGATCCTGGCAACCGGTGGTAACGGCATGGTCCGCGCCGCGTACTCGTGCGGTAAACCAGCACTCGGTGTGGGTGCCGGAAACGTGCCCGCCTTCATTGAACGCAGCGCGCAGCTCAAGCGCGCCGTCAATGATGTGGTCCTATCCAAGGCCTTCGACAACGGAATGATCTGCGCTTCTGAGCAGGCCGTAATCCTGGACGAGCCCATCTATGATGAGGCACTCGAAGAGTTCGAGAAGTTGCACGCACACGTTGCCACCGCGCAAGAGAAGACTCTGCTTGAGGAGTTCATCTTTGGTGTTGCCGCTCAGGGTGCCAACTGTGGTGAGGCCAACCTCAATGCCGCAGTGGTGGGACAGAGCCCTGCATGGATCGCTGAGCAAGCAGGCTTTGAAGTCCCCGAGGATACCTCGATCATCTTGGTCGAGGTCCCCGAGGTTGGGCCAAGCCAGCCGCTGACCAGGGAGAAGCTGTGCCCGGTCCTTGCCGTCCTCAAAGCTACCGACGCAGAGCACGGAATCTCACTGTCAGAACAGATGGTTGAGTTTGACGGTCTGGGTCACTCCGGTGCGATTCACAGCGAGAACCAAGAAGTTATTGAGAAGTTTGGTAGCCGGGTCAAGGCCGTGCGAATCATCACGAACGCACCGTCGTCGCTGGGTGGCATTGGCGATATCTACAACGCGTTCATTCCTTCACTCACGCTGGGCTGTGGCTCATACGGCCACAACTCCGTTTCCAACAACGTCTCTGCGGTGAACCTGGTGAACATCAAACGTATTGGCCGCCGGAACAATAACCTGCAGTGGTTCAAGGTTCCAGCCAAGACTTACTTTGAGCCCAATGCAATCCGCTACCTTGCAGACATGCGCGGGGTTTCCAGGGTCACCATTGTTACGGACTCAACCATGACCAAGCTTGGGTTTGTGGACAAGATTCTCGATGTCTTAAACCGCAGGGAGAATCGCATTGCGCTCCAAATTATTGACGATGTCATGCCTGAGCCAACGGTTGACTACGTCAAAAAGGGCGCCAAGTTGATGCGGGAATTCAACCCGGACACCATCATTGCGCTTGGTGGTGGCTCCCCCATGGACGCCGCCAAGGTGATGTGGCTGTTGTACGAGCACCCGGAGATCGAGTTCTCGGACATGAAGGAGAAGTTCTTCGACGTCCGAAAGCGGGCATTCAAGTTCCCTGACCTCGGAAAGCTAGCTTCCCTTGTCTGCGTGCCTACGACATCGGGAACCGGTTCAGAGATGACTCCGTTTGCGGTTATCTCCGATCCCGTCGCCGGCAAGAAGTACCCGCTAGCGGACTACGCGCTGACCCCAACCGTTGCGATTGTGGACCCAGCTTTGACCGCGATGATGCCGGACTTCTTGGTAGCTGACTCCGGATTTGATGCACTTACGCATGCAACCGAGGCCTATGTTTCGGTCTACGCCAACGACTACACCGATGGCCTATGCCTGCACGCAATCAAGCTGATCTTTGAAAACATTGTCACCTCAATTAAGGGTGGTCCCGGTTCCAAGGATCCCAAGGTGGTCAAGGCTCGGGAAAAGATGCACAATGCATCGACCATTGCCGGCATGGCATTTGGTAACGCATTCCTAGGTATAGTCCACTCAATGTCCCACGTGACGGGTTCCGCCTACGGGTTGCCACACGGCCGGACCAACGCCACCTACCTGCCGCACGTGATCAGGTACAACGGAACGGTGCCAACCAAGTTGAACGCGTGGCCTAAGTACGAGCACTACGTTGCTCCCGAGCGGTTCCAAGAAATTGCCAACCACCTGGGTCTGCCAGCTAGTACCCCGCAAGAAGGTGTGGAATCCTATGCGGCCGCCGTTGAAGTTCTGCGTCTTGCTGTTGGTCTACCGCAGTCCTTCCAGGAGCAGGGTGTTCCCGAGGCTGACTTCATGGGCAACCTTGATGAGCTAGCCATGGGTGCTTACGAGGACCAGTGTGCACCGGCCAACCCCCGGATGCCAATGCTGGCGGACATGAAGCTACTCATGGAAGCCGCCTACTACGGCACCACCTTTGACCAGGTGAAAGCCCAACGTAAGGAAGCGGCCATCCAAGCAGCCCAGGTCCTTACCGCGGCAGCCGACGAGGCACCTACCAAGCCTGAAAAGGTGAAGGCCGCCAAGAAGAAGTAGCCTCAGCGACCACTCAGAAGGTGCGGAATCCAGCTTGGATTCCGCACCTTGTGCGTTCAATGCAAAGCGGTTCTAGCGCTGACACCGTCTTTCAAGCACTCTCCGCACTTGCACTCAACCGTGCGCTGCGCGGAGCTCGCTGTTTTGAATCGGTAAGGCCAGCGCGCCACACAAAGCCGCCTATGAGGGCCAGTCCCGTACCGTACCAGACTACCCACCAAGGGAAACCAGGAATTGTGGGAGCTGATCCCATCTCTGCAATATCTTTAATCGGAGTCGGGGTGATCCGCTCCCCCGTCACTAGGATGCGGTGGGTGTTGATACCAAGCGGGGTACAGGTAATGAGCGTGACCAGATCCTTGCCTGGCACGGCTCGCAA
The DNA here is from genome assembly GCA_039995105.1 of Jonesiaceae bacterium BS-20. GTDB lineage: Bacteria > Actinomycetota > Actinomycetes > Actinomycetales > Cellulomonadaceae. Next base: position 505,238 of record CP146203.1, on the reverse strand, counting down.
CGTGTCCGTATCGCCAGGGTCAACGACCTTTGTCTCATTTACTTGGTAGGTCAAAACCTCGCCAAAGACCTCAATGGTGAAAGTGTCACCAACCTTGACATCGTCCAAGTTGGTGAACATAGTTGCGTTCGCCAAACCACGGTGGGCTGTCAAAACCGAATGGGTATCAATCCCACCAATTGGCAAGTGCGACCCTTCGAGGTGCCCAACTCCGCGAAGCAAGACCGGATCACTTGTACCGTGATAGATAGGGAGGTCGACATCGATCGATGGGATCCGTAGCCGAGCCATGAGTCCATTCGAACTGGCTTTCAGCATGTCGTTATAGATCAATGAGTCATCGCTTGAGACGCCATCACCGGTAGGAACATTCGCGTTTGCATCCAACCGCACTCCGGAACTCAACGCGTTGTTGTACTCGTGTGCTATCTGTAGTTGCTCAGCAGCAGACGGCTGCACATTCGAGAGCTGTTCCGAGTAGTTCTTGACCAATTTTGATTGATTGTAGGACGAGACCCAACTAGCTGCCGATGGGTAAAGCAGAATCGTCAACCCAAATACCGCGATGACTGCCGCTGCAACAGTCATGAGTCCTGGCCGCCATTTACGACCTCGAGCAGACAGAACGTCATGCACAGGTGGTACCGGTGGGGGCGCATCAACTGGGTGCTCAGTCAGGGTTTGCACGTGTTCTCCTTGGATCAAGGCGTGGATCTTGTTGTCACAAAGTCTGTGACCAACGGTTGGGCATGCCGCGCGGCACACCGTATCCGTTAGAAAGAACTGATGGTGGAAAGGCCACTTCGCCTTCCCCCCATCAGTTGTGAGTCAGTTAACCTCTAGGGGATTACCGGTTTACTCACTCTTTGATGCGGACTTACGGCGGCTAGCCACCATGAGACCAGCACCGGTCAACAGGACTGCTGCTCCACCAAATACCATCAGCAATTGTCCTTGTGCACCAGTTAACGGCAGCTGCGGAACATCTTGCTTGGTGTTATTGATTGTTACCTCTGCACCAAGAGTTATCCCAACCTCTGTTGTCGCAGAGGCAGACACCTTAACCGCAGTATTCGGGTTATCTGGCAGCACGTATCCGGCAGGTGCCACAGTCTCCACCAATACATAGCAACGAACCGTAGAACTTGGGATGGTGTTGCTGTCACTGACAAAGACTCCTGGAATAACTACGGTGCCATCAACAGATGTAGTGAAGGTGGTCTCACCTGGATCACCAAACGAAAGTGCGCTAGCACCAGCTTCAATCACATTGGCACATTCGGCACCTGCAGTAGGATAAGGGGTTGCTGCAGGATAGATTTCAAAGACCGCTCCGTTCAGTGGCAATTCATTGTCACTATCTTGCTTGGTGATCTCAATATCACCCCAACTGGTAAAGACTTCATTGGATGTGAAGTCTTTACCGTTGACATTGACAATTGCAGTGTTGTCGATGGTTCCCACTCCGGTTACCGTTGCTTGGAATGTTACAGTTAGCGTCGCACCCTGCTTGGTAGCCAAGAAATTCAAACCTTCAGGATCTGTGAATGTTACGGTTACCTCATTACCAGATGTAGTCACATCATAGTTTCCTGTATCCACCTCACTTCCACCGACCATAACGCTTTCTACTCCATCACCAACCGGAGTTAGTCTTGCATCCAAGTCATCAGAAACTGTGAAACCAGTGAAGCCGGCAGTACCTACCGTTGGAATCGTGATTTCAACTGGGAAGTCTACCGTGCTGCCCAACTCCAGACCTGATGGAGCACCAACCGACTTAACGGGATTGTCACCAGTTGAGTTCTTGGGGTAGACGTGCACGTCATACAACCATGTACCCGCGCTGTCTCCCGCAAATTGGTTAGGGTATGGCACCGTCACGATAAACGGATCCGCCCTATCAATTACCTCATCCGGAGCATCAGTTTCACAGACTAGATATACTCCCAATTCAAGGCTCGAGAACTCCGCAACACCATCCACACCATCTACGGTACCCGTAACTACTCCACCAGAACCGCCACAGGTTAAGCCAGCAGGATCTAGATCCGCCAGGTCATCCCAGACGGTTGGATCAGTCAGATCAAATTCCAACTTCTTGACGGTAAAGGTCACCCCGTTGAGTCCCTCGGTAGCGATACTTTCGCTACCATCAGGATTCGCTTCGACAGGTTCACTTTCATTTTGGTGCTTGTGTTTGTGGACCGTAATCGAACCGGTCTCATCAAAATTGATGTCTCCAAGGGTTGTCTCGGCTGATGCGGCGCTCATACCGAGTAAACTCGCGGAGGCCAACGCCAAAGCGCTCAACCCCGCTAAGGCTCGTCTGGAAGAGAAGAGCTGATGCTTAGTCATTTGACTAGTGTTCCTTTCGTGACTGGTCGCATCTTTGCTGCGGCCACTAGGATTTTCTTGCTTGAGTTGCAGGTTCCTTGCGTTGCGGTGCAACGCAGATTTACACAGTTTCTGTGGCTCCCTTCCTGCGACGCATTGCGGTTATTCCCAGCGAGGCTGCAAGGGCGGAACCGCCGATAAGAATAAAGATTTGTGTGCCTAAACCACCGGTCAACGGCAGGCTCATGCCTTCCTGCTGTTCATTGACAATCTTGTCGAAGTCCCAATGCATCCGGATATTTTCTCCGATGTTGTCCGGTCCAATGATGAAGTCGCGTGAATTCTGAATCGGTAGCACGTATCCAGGAGGTGCCTTCGTTTCTGTCAAGGTGTACACACCCCATGGAAGACCCGACAGCGCGAACTTTCCAGCTTGATGGTTTTGGTCTGGTCCACTGCATTCACCCGAAGTAGCTTCGACGCAGTCAATAATTGGACCGCTTAGGAATTCGGTGCCATCAGGTCCAGTAAGTGACCATTCAGACTGCCCAAGCAAGTTAGCAGGAACTGCCGCATCAACTTTTTGCCAGATGACTGAGCCCGGAGCAATCTTGTTGGTGAACGTACATTCAATCGCTTGAGCAAACCCAATCTCAATTGTCGAGTCAGTGATGGTCTCATCTCCACAAACAAGCGAGACAAATTGGTACCCGGGCTGATCCAACTCGGAGAGCGTAAAGGTTCCCTCCGGAACATTAATCGTCTCGCCCGAGTCAAACTTGTATTCAGTTCCTCCCGATGTAGCGACGAGCTTCTGGTTCCAGTCCGCTGGAGCAAGACTCCAGTCATCTGGAAGCAGAGTACCTTCAAAGGAATTGTCTACTACCTTGGTGAGGGTAAGTTCCTGGACGCAGTCGAGGGAGTTGGTGACCATGTAGGCGTTCTCGCCCAATTCCAACTCCACGTCTACCGGAGCATCCTTAATAGAGACTTCACCGGTGAGACCTGGGCCCGAAATCGTGCTAGCGGTCAACGTACATTGTTCAGTCTCAATTGTTGACTGTTCACTAACGTTGATAGTTTCACCAACACTTCGGGAGCCAATGACTGATCCCCACGGTGTCTCAACATCATCCAATTTCAAAGTCGCACCAAGGCTGACGTCTTGCTCATCGTGCGCAATCGGATTGCCACCATTAACCACCCACTGCTTTTTGACGACAATCGAAACGGGAACTTCCTTGTTTCTGAAGGTGCAGTCAACCTTGTCCCCTGCCTTGACACCAGGTATTGGCGTACTCGCTGGATCCTCAATTTCCACAGTCGACGTGAGTGCGCCGTTTAGGTCCCAGACTGTACATACACCGGATTCAAATTCATAGCCGGGTGTGTCTGTTCCTTCAGATATGGACAGGTTTGCAGAATGGTTCTGGTCAGCAAACCTGATCTTCCAAGATGCGTCACCCGTGGGACCCGTATTTTGAGTTGGGTCTTGGGGGGTGACGGTTGGATTATCGAATGAAGTTACCGCAACCCCAACAGGCCATCCAGATTTAGGAGTCCAGACGGATGGGTTTGCAACCGTATTGATCTCTTTATGCACGGTCACATTTGCAACCAGTGGCGCGTTGGTGATGGTACAAACAACAGCATCACCAGTAGCGGGAATAGTTACGGTGCCACTCGTTCCTGTTGCCCCGGTGGTAGTATCGCTCCTGCTCAGAAGTTGACCGTCAATTGTGCAGACCCACTTAGAAACATAGTCGGCTGAGGCGTTGCCGCTGCCAACAAACTGTTCATTGAACGTGAATTTGGTTCCCCGAGCTGTCGGCAGCGGTCCAATATTTTGACTTTGCACCCCGGTATCCGTGCCTTGCGTTGTTACTGTTTCCAAGGTGCTTGCCGGAACCGTATTCAGGTTCAGTTTGAATTGGTCCGTGATCCTGACACGCTCACCGTTGACGTTCTTGTACAGGGCAATCGTCGCTGGCGAGGAACACCCTGCAAGGTCGGTACTATCACTCAAACTCGTGGTCTTAGAAACCCCATTTTGCCACCCTGGCATGTTGTATTGGGTGACGGTGGTGCCATTACCCAAGAACCCCTTACCAGCCGCATCAAAAGCGATACCATTTACGCTGCTAGAAACGCCGCTCTTGTCTACCGATGACGCAGCAGCAAGTTCACCACCATTGGCAGATGCGAGCGATACAGCATTGATGCTAACAATTCGAACAGAGGTACCGGATCCTCGGACCACGAGCATGTCACCACTCGAGTTAAATGCTAGGTCACCGTTGCTAGTTCCAGAGGTAGAATTGATGACCCGCGCATAACCCGAATACGAAATGGTGTTGGTGCCGGGGTTGTACTTCCAAATATGAAACACTGTCCAATTCGACCAACTAATGACTTTGGTGCCAAAACCACCAAAGTAGTAGTCCCCGGTTGATAGGTCGACACCGCCCGCTACCCAGGCAGAAATATTTTGGCCAGACCCCGTAGTTACAGATTTCCCAGTTGAAGTCCATTGCCCGGTAGAAACATCATATTTCTGAATGGTTGCAGTCTGGTCACTGCGAGTGAACGAGTAAATCTGACTTCCATCCGCGCCAATACCCAGACCGTTAAACTCACCGCTAGCGCCGGGGGCACCAAATGCAGTGACCACGTTGTTGGGGCTTACTTGGCGCATTTGACCGTTACCAGCGATGCTGTATACATAACCGGCAGCACAGGTAGGAGTCAGAAGCGTTGGCGATTTTACATTGAAAGCCCCAAAGTTATGTGTTTGGCCAGCTGAGTTGCTCCAAGCCGCAGTGTTATTGTTAGTGCCATTAATCGTCTTCCACCCTGTTGCAGAAGTCCATGTCGTTCCCACCGGCACGCCATTTGGTCGGATCCGGTAGTTATTACCAAAAACCACGGTGTTGCCGCCGGTTTGGCTCTCTTGGTATTGCGTTATTAAGAATTCGCCGGGATCCGGGTCTTTATCCAGGCTCCCAGCAGGGCATGGTTTAGGAGCAGAGACACAATCTTCGACTACTCTAGAATTCGCATCCCCTGACCAAGTCCAGGCGCCAAGCCTAGAAGAAACAAGGTGGCTGACCCGGAACGAAGTCCCCCCGGCCGGATTGCCATCTTGGTCTTTCACACTCCAGTAAAGGTACGGCGCGGCAGCCCCATCCGGACCAGCCGCTAGTGTGCCAAATTCTGGGGGTGCAGCTTGCAAACTCTGCGGCCCAGGTTGTAAACCCAAGTCACTTTCATCACCGGTACCATCTTGACCACCGGTAACTTCTTGGCTAATGGTAGTTGTTAGCAGGTAGGAATCGATCTCACTCTTTGGATCGACGGCACCGGTGGATGGCTGCCAGTCGGCGTCATTGCCCACTGCAATACCTTCGGGAGCTTCGGTTGGGCGGACACGGTAGGCCTGGTCTGCTTCGATCTGTTCCGTTACGGCTGAGTCATCGTCGGATACCAGTTGTGCTACCTCGAATACGCCGGCAGCGGGGTCAAGGTCTAGACCGGAGTAGTTTTCTTGGCCAGTGAAGTCCTTAACGGTTGCGGCCAGGCCGGTGGTCCACTGAGCGTCGTCATTGACATCAGTTCCGCCGGGGCCTTGAATTTCGAACGAAGTATCAGTTTGGTTCACACCCTCGGCAGTGGTTACTGCCCAGCGAAGTGCTGCGACGCCTGGCTCTACCACATCTGGCACGACGACAGCTTGCGGCGTGCTGTCCCCGGCGGCTGATTCCCCGTCAACTGCTGGTTGGGATTGGACGCTTGCGGCGGGTGCTTGTTGTTGCTGCTGCGGTTTGGCCGACTTTGATTGTGTTGCTGGTTTGGCTTCTGAGGCTGCAGCTGCTTTCGCAGGTGCAGCCGGGGCAGCGGGGGCCAAATCCAGGGGGATAGGCTCAGCCTCCGCTGCCTCGGCAGTTTCTTCAACCACTGCAACCGGTTCCGCTTCCGGTTCTTCGACAGCGGCAGATACTAGAGCGGTAGTAACCGGTTCCTGCGCGGGAGCCTCGCTCGCACCAACAGCCATACCTGTTGTTCCGACAACGAGTGCGAACACAAAGAGGGCAGTCATGAGAAGCCCAAAAATGATGCGCGGCGCCCGTGAAAGGCGCTGCAATTCGTTACTTGTGTGATTTGGCTGGCTGATCATGGCTCTGTCGTCTCCAAGGGTACGCGGGTGCCGGTAATACCTTCGTTGGTACATGGAGGCCAAAAAACACTAGCCTGTCCCCCATGAAATCCGAGTGTAATCCCAGAAAAGGTGATCTGAGCCTCCGCATTTCCCACAGGAGACCCTTAAGCGCACTTAATCCTTTACAGCCGATTTGCCGGGCAGGCCAAAACGCTTAACCTTCTGTCGCAACCCCCATAACCGTGACATTGAGTGACATTAAAGCATAACCTTCCACATGGTCTGTAAAAATTTGTTCCAAAAGCTGCCATCTGTCAGGTGTTCAGGACCTCTCGAACCACGTTGTTCGACTTCAGGCCGGATTTAAGCCTAGAAGGACGGTTTTGTATATTGAATAAACAGATGCCTGCCAGATGGTCTCGATTCGATCCGGCAACCAACGGTTCTACTAAATCGGACGATTCTAACCCCCTATATCTAGGGGATTTTTTCAAAATTTGAGATTGGGCGTTGTTCTCGAGTGTCGACAGACTGGAATTGGGGCACGACAAAACTACTCACCACGTGAGCAACATTCGCTAAAGCTGCTGGACCAAACGGACTATTGTGTGTTTGCGGTCCGTTGTGGCCTCAAAATGCCAGTTGGAAACTACCTTTGGGGAAATTTCTTTGACGGCCCATCACCGGGGCACAATTCAGCTACTTCTAAGTATGGTCAGGGCAAACCGTGGGAAAGCCACGGTCTATGTGTCCGTTTCTCATACGGGCGGCAAGGGATGAACTTAATTTGCGCGTTGGCTTTGGACGGCATCGGTAAATTCCCAGTGCCAGGGTTCATATGAACGTGATGCCCAGGACGGCTGCGCCCAGCCAAATCGTGGAGCGTTCTCATTGAGCCACTCCCACTTATTCTGGGCGTGATACGTCGTGTTACAGATATCTACGGCAAGGCCCCAACCGTGGTTGGAAGTGCCCGGGGTAGCTGCAAGGCTACCCTTTTGAATCTTGAGCGTCCGCTGGGTTTCGAGCGGACGGTATGCGTCCGTTAGACACATGGGCGTACCGAACTTAGCCTGGTATGCCTCATCTAGAGCTAGGAAGGCAACTGCGGCATCAGCTCTGAGGGTGTGCCCCCTCTTTACTGAGCAGAGATCCTTGACATCTAGCTGGCCATTCTCTCCCGGAGCGCTCTGGCTGCTGTCGCAACCACTCAACGGGGTACGAATATCAGAGCGTGCGGCAACCTGAACTACTCGATCATCCACTGAAGTCTGTTGGGCAATACCGCTAGGAATAGCGTCTACATGCTGAGGAGATGCAACTACCTCCGCAGTGCTTGGGCCTACCAACTGCACGGGTGCTTCTTCAGCAACAGGCTCAGCTTCTGGCTCTGGCGAGTGCGCTAGTGCAACTGGAGCTGCCACCGTTGCCATCGCTAGGGAGGCCAAAACGGCAACCTTGGAAGCCAAGCGGCCACGATTTGCGCGCGTAGGTTTAGCTGCCTTGCGCGCCTCTGGCTCAGCATCGGTCAAAGGGTTAACCGCGTCCCAAGTTGGCACAGAGTCCAACATAATGACCGGCGTTGCATCCCTGCGGCTTGCGCGAGTGGCAAACTTCGCGGTGGCTTCCTGCTGCTGTGCGCGGCGACTATACGCAGCGCTCTCCTGAGCGTGGTCGTGGCACATCGCATCGCGCGGATCGCTCAAATCAAATTCTGGAACTACAACCTCATCAAAGGCGCTCACGGGAACAATTGGAGCAACCGATGGAACAGACTCTTGGCGAGCCCGGAGCATAGCCCGGGTCATAACGGGTGCTTGTGGGATGTTAGCAGGTGGAGTGGCCCCGGAGTCAGAAAGCTGAGATACCTGGATCTCTTGCTGAGTGGCTAGTGCCGCCTCACGCATAGCTTTGCGAGTCAACGGAAGATTGTTCTCCGCCTTCGCCTCACGCTGTGCCACTCACTCCCCCTACTACTCGCCTGTTTTTGGCCACACAACACCCAAATGCACGTTAGGCATTTGGGCTTGAGCAGCCTATCTACATGCTTCACTTGCCACCGTATGCGGAACGTCAGGGAATAATTCACCCGGTCCCGGCTGCTGTGCCTCCAAAAGCATAGCCAACCCCCTGTGGAAAACCAACCTCCCCCGCACGCGATTTGGGGGTGAGCGTTGAGTTTTCAACAGTCACCCCCAAATCATTAGGGCTTACGTCCTAAAGGGTGGGACAGGGTGTGCTTGGAGTAACACTGAGCTAGCGTCTAGCTCCAGGTATTGCGTTGCATGGCGTCCCGGACTTCACCTACGAGCTCCTCAATAATGTCCTCGAGGAACACGACTCCTACGAGGGCATCGCCGTCCATGACGCGGGCCAGGTGAGCACCCGACCGCTGCATTGCAACTAATGAGTCTTCCACCTCATCGGTTAATACGGATACGGCAAGCGGGCGGTACCTGAACCGGGCCAGCGGCTCATCCCTGCGCTGTGTACCGGCGTACAGCACGTCCTTCAGGTGCACGTAGCCAATGACATCGCCGGTGGTGTCTGTAATGGGGAATCGACTGAACCCAGTGCGAGTGACTTCCTTTTCCAAGTCCGCAGGGGTGAAGCCTTCTGTGAGAGTAACGAGTTTTTCAACCGGGATCATTACGTCGCCTGCGGTGCGCGATGAGAATTCAATCGCACCGGCGAGCAGTCCCTGTTCGTCCCTCAAAATGCCCTCCTCCTGGGAGTGCTCCACAATCGATTGCACCTGTTCCGCGGTGAAGGTCGAGGCCACCTCACCCTTGGGAACCACACCGGCCCAACGCACCACGTGGTTAGCGGTCCAATCAAGGGCTCGCAGAATCGGACGCAAGGCACGGGCTACCCACACCAGTGGCGGACCGAGCAGAAGAACTAGCTTCTCCGGGCTCGAAACCGACAGGTTCTTAGGGATCATTTCCCCAACAACCACGTGCAGGTACACCACAATTCCAAGCGAAACAGCGAACGCGATCGGGTGGATCAGCGCCTCAGGAACCCGGATGGTCTCAAGGAACGGCGTGAGTGCACTAGCAATTGCCGGCTCCGCCAGGGTACCTAGCGCAACTGAACACGCGGTGACACCTAATTGGCAGGCCGCGAGCATGAGCGACACGTGCTCCATGGCCCATAAAACTGTCTTGGCCTTCTTGTTGCCAGCTGCCGCCAACGGTTCAATCGAACTACGCCGTGCTGACAGAACAGCAAATTCTGCCCCCACAAAGAATGCATTCACAATGAGCAGAACTACACCAATAAATATTGCTAGCGAATTACTCATGTGCTGCCTCCACCGCTACCCGTAGGCGCTCGACTCGGCGCCCATCCATCGACTCGACCGTCAGCGTCACCGTTGTTTGCCCGGTGCTGTCGGTCGCGGTTACGGTGTCTCCCACACTTGGAATCCGGCCCAATTCCTTCATAACTAGGCCGCCAAGGGTTTCATAGTCGGGATCCTCGGGAAGGTCTACGTCAATGCGGTCTTCCAACTCATCTGGGCGCAGGTCACCCGGAACAGCCCACGTGCCGTCGGAAGCCTTAAGGACTCCCCCTCGGCGCGCATCGTGTTCATCTGCAACATCGCCCACGAGCTCTTCGACCACGTCTTCAAGTGTGACCACGCCAGAAGTGCCGCCGTACTCATCAACCACAATGGCAAATTGCATGCCAAACTCACGGAGCTGAACGAGCAGGGGACCTAACCGTACCGTCTCCGGAACCTGTGGCGCATCAACGAGCAGCGCGGCCGCAGGAACCTCGGCACGCTTTTCAAACGGCACCGCGATTGCTTTACGCAGGTGCACCAGCCCCAAGATCTCATCGCGTGACTCTCCGATAAGCGGGAAGCGCGAGTGACCGGAACTGTGTGCGGTATTAATAACGTCTTGGGCACTGAAGTCCCGATTAATGACGACCATGCGGGTACGGTCGGTCATGACGTCAACCGCTGTCAGCTCTTCAAAGTCGACCGCGTTGGTAATCAAGGTAGCCACAGAGGAATCTAGGGTGCCAAGCTCCGCAGAGCGCTTCACCAAGAACGCCAGCTCGGTTGCGGACCGCGCGCCTGACAGTTCTTCCTTCGGTTCAATGCCCATCTTGTGCAGCACCGCATTGGCGGAGTTGTTAAGCACAACGATCACGGGGCGGGCGATCTTGGTGAAGATTGCTTGAATTGGCACGGCGATCATTGCGGTGCCCATGGGGGCACTCAGCGCAAAGTTCTTGGGAATTAGCTCACCAAACACCATGGAGAACGCGTTAACCAAGATAAAGGCCACGGTTCCGGCCACCACGGATGCGGTGGCCGTAGCGAGCCCGGTCTCGCCAAGCCATCCGGAAAAGATCCGAACCAGGGCTGGCTGCGCGGTGTATCCCAACAAAATGGTGGTGATGGTGATACCCACCTGGGAAGAAGATAGTTCAGTCGAAAGGTGTTTCAGGCTGTGCCGCAAGGAGCGGGTGCGCCAGCCAACCTTTTTCACGGCACCTTCGGGATCTTTGTGTAGATCCTTGGCCGTGGCCGGGTCAATAGTTACGAGGGCAAACTCGGAAGCCACAAAGACCGCGGTGCCTGCTGTGAGAATCACACCAATAAGTACGGAAATCCAGTCACTCACTCGGTGTCACCCACTCGCTCGGCGGGGCTGGGTCTATGTCGGGGGGAATCGTCAGAATTCATAGTGTCATTGATCCTAATAGAAACCCTATGTACTGCGCATTATTTATTGGTGTTTCCCAGTCACATTATTGATCTCCGCAGTTTCTCCCGAGTATTTACAGGAACTATCCAGCGTTTGCCAAGGCTAAACCCATGAATCTGTGCCAAAGTTTGAGTATGTCATTTGGAAACGCACCCCTTGATGGGTCACAAGGCCGTCAGTTTGCTACGCCACCCACAATTTTGATTGTGGAAGACGAACCAGCAATTGCAACCGCAATTGCTCAACGGCTCACCTCCGAGGGCTGGCGCACCGAGGTTGCTCGCGATGGATTGAGCGGAGTCGAGGCTGCCGCACGTATCCGTCCGGATGCCGTAGTCCTAGACGTTATGCTTCCGGGCATTGACGGACTTGAGGTCTGCCGCCGCATCCAAGCCGAGAACCCCATTCCGGTCTTGATGTTGACCGCACGCGATGATGAAACCGACATGCTCATTGGTTTGGGCGTGGGCGCGGACGACTACATGACCAAGCCTTTTTCGATGCGTGAACTCGCTGCTCGCCTCAAAGCCCTGCTGCGCCGGGTGGACCGCGCCGCACAGGCCTCGACCGGTTCGAGTGCCGACTCGACTATTTCAATCGGTGACGTGGTCATTGACCGCGCTCAGCGCCGCGTGCACCGTGCTGGCGAAGAAGTTCACCTAACCCCAACCGAGTTCGAGTTACTCGTGATGCTGGCCTCGTCTCCAAAGACCGTACAGACACGTGAGCACCTCCTGGCCGAGGTTTGGGACTGGGTTGATGCATCCGGTACGCGCACGGTCGACTCACACATTAAGGCGCTGCGCCGCAAACTGGGCGCTGACTTGATCCGCACCGTTCACGGTGTGGGCTACGCCTTTGAGCCACCAGCTGAGTAACCGGTGACCACTTCCCCCGACCACAACCCGCACCAAGAGCACCGGCACACCCCAAAGTTGCGGGCGAACATCCCTGATGTTCGCCCCCTTGATCATGCCCGGAGCATGAAGGTAAAACTTTCGGTCGTGGTTCTAGTTTCGGTCACCATTGCGGTTCTCATTACTTGGTGGGGGTTGCGCAACGGGCTTGGCCCCACCAAGTCTTTCCCCCTTGCAATCTCGATCTCGCTTGCATTTACACTCCTGATTTCGAACGGCATCACCTCTCCGCTGCGGGAGATGACCGCCGCCGTGCGGGCCATGGCCGATGGTGATTATTCCCAACGGGTCCGGGCTACCTCCCGCGACGAGGTAGGACAACTGGCAACCGCATTTAACGCCATGACCGAGGAAATCGCTTCCGCCGATCAGGCACGCCGCGACGTTATTGCCAACGTTTCTCATGAGTTGCGTACCCCGGTTGCGGCCCTTCAGGCACAACTCGAAAACCTTGTTGACGGGGTGGTTGAGCCAACGCCCGCAACCATGAACACCGCCTTGGTGCAGACCGAGCGTTTGACCCGGTTGATTTCATATCTGCTTGATTTGTCTCGCATTGAGGCCGGCGCAGCCGAGCTACGGATCGAGGAGGTTCCCCTTAAGGAGTTCCTGCAGGATTGCGTGGACTCACTGACTATGCTCGATGCCGGCAAGGGCTTGAACTTTGTGGTTGACGTGATTCCGGGTGAGCTTTCTGTCGCTTCTGATCCCGAGCGGTTGCGCCAGATTGTGGTCAATCTGGTGCAGAACTCGATCAGACACTCCCCCTATGACGGCCAAGTAACCGTCACCGCCCGGTTCGAAGGCACCGAGGTGGTCCTCGAGTTCCTTGACGAGGGGCCCGGAATCGCTCAAGAAGACCGCGAGCGCGTATTTCAGCGCTTTGCGCGTGGCTCTGCCAACACCACCGCGGCTAATCACCCATCTTCCGGTGGGACCGGGATTGGGCTTGCGATTGTGCGGTGGGCCGTTGACCTGCACGGCGGCCATGTATCCGCGCTTCCGTCCAAACGCGGTGCGCGCATTAGCGTGCGCCTGCCACGGGAAGCGGCGCAGCCCGAAGTCGAGAAGTAGGCAGACCGGGCGGCCGCAAACTTCCCCGCCGCGGCTCCAGCACTTCCTGACGAGCAGAAGGCCTCGCGAGCAGCAGGTCTCACAAACACGAGACCTCACGAGTACGATCCCTGGCCTCCAGTCTTGCGGCAGCGCGCCGACAATTTGGCATGAGCAATCATATTGTGGGATAGAATTACGACAAAAGTTGTTCTATTGACACTAGAACACTATGCTCGTTCTTATGAGCGATCATGAACCCATTCACATCTTCAACCTGACTAAGAACTTTGGCCGCTTCAAAGCGGTTGATGATCTATCCTTTTCCGTTTGGCCAGGCCGGGTGACCGGATTCTTGGGCCCAAACGGATCGGGCAAGACCACTACCTTGAGGGTTTTGCTTGGCCTCACCAAGGCCAGCTCTGGAACCGCAACCTTTGGTAGTGTTCCGTACGCATCCCTGAAACACCCAGCATCTTCCGTGGGCTCCGCCCTGGATGCCACCAACTTTCACCCCGGCCGCACCGCGCTAGATCACCTACGCTGCTATGCCCCATTGGCACAGGCACCAGACAGTCGCTGCGCCCAGGTTTTGGACATTGTGGGGCTATCAAGCGCCGCAAAGAAGCGGGTATCCGAGTTCTCCATGGGAATGCGTCAGCGGCTAGCACTGGCCACTGCCTTACTCGGCGACCCCGACTATCTGCTGCTGGACGAGCCAGCCAATGGTTTGGACCCCCAGGGCATTCGGTGGCTGCGCGACTTCCTGCGCTACCTTGCCTCCGAAGGTAAGACCGTCTTGGTGTCGAGCCACATTCTTTCTGAGGTCCAACAGTCAGTAGATGACGTGGTGATCATTTCCCACGGGCAACTACGGCACAACTCATCGATCACCCAGATGCACGAGTTTTCGGCACCTCAGGTGCGACTTGCCACCCCGCAGCCCCAGCAGCTGCTTGATTTGGCTCGCACCCAGAACTGGGCGCTCGAACAGGCCGGACCGGCATTCGTGGTGCACAACCAGCCAATGGCACAGATCGGCGCCCAACTCTTCGAAAACGGGATTGCGCTGCACGAACTCACCGATATTTCAGAGACGCTCGAAGACGCGTTCCTGCGCCTGACCAGCGACCCCGCACCGCAAACGCAGCCACAGGCATCGGCTCCCCAAGCACAACAGGCACCACAAGCGCCGATTCAACCGGAGGCAAACTAATGACCGCCAACCTGCTTAGCGAGTATCGCAAGTTCTTCTCCACCCGGATGTGGTGGCTGCTCTTGATCATCATGGTCCTCTACATGGGCCTGACCGCAGCCGCACTGGCATTCACCTTTTCCCCCGGCGTTTCAGGCGAAATGGGTATGCCAAGTGGCAGCGCGGTTTCGACCGTCTACACCACTGCCGCCAGCTTTGGTTACATCTTTCCGGCCCTCATTGGAGTGCTCTCAATTACCGGAGAGTACCGCCACAAGACCATCACCAACACGCTGCTTGGAACACCGCAACGCGGCAAAATGCTGGTCGCTAAGATGATCGCGGGCATCCCCATGGGCCTCATGTACGGCGTTGCCGGAACCCTGGGTTGCGTGGGACTTGGCGCAATTGCGCTCAACGCCAACGGTGTGGATCCGCTTCTAGGGCAGGCCTCTACCTGGGCCATCATTGGGCGCTCGGTTTTGGCCATCACCCTGTGGCTTTTGGTGGGCGTTGGCATTGGCGCACTGATTCCAAACCAGGTTGCAGCAATCGTTACCCTGCTCGTATTCACCCAGTTCATCGAACCAATCGCACGCATGGCCCTACCTATGGCCAGCTGGGGTGAGAACATTGCTAAGTTCTTACCGGGCTCGGTGGGTGACGCCATTGCGGGTGGCAGTTTCTACTCCATGATGGGGACCGAATTACTCCCGCTTTGGGCCGGCGCCATCTTGCTTACGTCTTACGCGGTGATCTTTGCGGTAATCGGCCGCTACACCACGCTGCGCAAGGATATTTCCTAACCCCCGCACCACTGCGCCCCAGCCGGAGCACTGCGACTGCGGGTTTCAGAGGCACGGACCAAAAAATTGGTACCCGGCCTCTGAAACCCGGCCTGGGGATGGGCTGCTGGGACCCGGCGCGAGGCACAAAAAATGAGATTGCCGATGCCTGACAAGAATTTCGCTTCAGGCGAACGTTGCGGCAGGTAATGTCCTGCGGCATCGGGAAACTCTTTTCTTACCCCAATAGGGGCATTTCCATGCCAGATTTGACCCTAAGCAACCCGCCCATTGCAAACGTTTTACCCTTGGCAGAAAATCGTCCGGCCCACTGGTCAACACGCGGGTGTGACTCGGGGAGCCAAGGCCCCCAACCTAGGCCTTTAGGCCCTAACCTAGTAAGGAAAGCCGTATCGCTACGCGTTAACGGAAAACATGTGTGAAAGTGGGCGATCCCAAAGTGTCCTCCCAAGCTGAGTCAAAGTCGATCGGCGCCGCAGGTGCGGTGTTTGGTGCGAACGAATGGCTCGTGGACGAACTGTACGACCAGTATCTGAAGGACAAGAACTCCGTTGATCCCGCATGGTGGGAGTTCTTTGATGGGTACAAATCGCAGGTGGGAACCGAAGAAGCTGTCCCCGCCGCTGCTACGACCTCAGCTGCTGCCCCGGCGCAGCCGGCTGCTCCAGCAGAAACTCAGCCCCCCACCCAACCAGCCGTGAAGGCCCCCAGCGTGACTACTTTGCCAACCCCCGCAGCCCCAGCCCCAGCAGCCCCAACCGCCCCGGTGCCCCACGAGGGTCTACCGGTTGCGACTGCCCAGCCTGCTACCGCGTCCTATGCGGCCGTGGCGAAGCGCACCGTCACCCCGGATGTTGCGGACACCCCAGACAATGTTTCCCGTCTGCGCGGTCCGGCCGCCCGCCTGATCAAGAACATGGAAGCCAGCCTTGAGGTGCCAACGGCGACCTCGGTGCGTGCGATTCCTGCAAAGCTCATGGTCGACAACCGCATTGTGATTAACAATCACCTCATGCGGTCCCGCGGTGGCAAGGTTTCTTTCACCCACATTATTGGCTACGCTCTGGTTGAGGCGCTGGCTGAAATGCCCGCCATGAACGCCAGTTACACGGTCGTCGATGGCAAGCCTTCGATTGTTACCCCAGCAAACGTAAGCCTCGGTTTGGCAATTGACTTACCCAAGCCTGACGGCACCCGTCAGCTGATGGTTCCCGCCATCAAGAGGGCGGACACCATGGACTTTGCCGAGTTCGTGGCCGCGTATGAAGATGTGGTGCGCCGGGCCCGCAACAACAAGCTTGAGGTTGCTGACTTCCAGGGCATCACCGTTTCTTTGACTAACCCGGGTGGCATTGGAACCGTGCACTCGGTTCCTCGCCTGATGACCGGTCAGGGCGCGATCATTGCAGTTGGCGCCATGGATTACCCAGCAGAGTTTGCCGGTGCTTCAACCGAGCGTCTTGCCATGATGGGTATTTCCAAGATCATGACCATGACCTCGACCTATGACCACCGGGTCATTCAAGGTGCGCAGTCCGGTGAGTTCTTGAAGATTGTCTCCCAGAAGCTTCTTGGTGAGGACAACTTCTACGACCGCATCTTTGCCGCGCTGCGTATCCCATACGAGCCGGTACGTTGGGTGCGGGACAACAACGTGGACGCTGACGCGGACGCGGAAAAGCCGGCACGCATTGCCGAGCTCATTCACGCCTACCGCTCACGCGGTCACTTCATGGCGGACACCGACCCGTTGGCCTACCGCCAGCGCAAGCACACCGACCTAGATATCCAAACCCACGGCCTGACCCTGTGGGACCTGGACCGCGAATTCTACACGCGCGGCTTTGGTGGCACCAAGAAGGCCAAGCTGCGTAACATCTTGGGCCTCCTGCGTGACTCGTACTGCCGCACCATCGGCGTGGAGTACATGCACATTGCCGACCGCGCCCAGCGCACCTGGTTCCAGGACCGGTTAGAGACCGAGTACACCCGCACCCCGCGTGAAGAGCAGCTGCGGATTCTGCGCAAGCTGAACGCTGCGGAGGCGTTTGAGACATTCCTGCAGACTAAGTTTGTGGGCCAAAAGCGATTCTCCCTTGAGGGTGGCGAGAGCGTTATTGCGCTTCTCGATGCCGTCATCTCAGAAGCCGCAGAAGCTGGTCTAGACGAGGTCTCGATTGGTATGGCCCACCGTGGCCGGCTCAACGTGCTGGCGAACATTGCCAACAAGAGCTACGGGCAGATCTTTGCCGAGTTCGAGGGCAACCTCGACCTGCGCACCTACAACGGCTCGGGTGACGTGAAGTACCACCTGGGAACTGAAGGTACCTTCACCGCTGAAACGGGTGCGACCACCAAGGTTTCCTTGGCCGCTAACCCTTCACACCTTGAGGCCGTTGACCCGGTCCTTGAGGGTATTGTCCGGGCCAAGCAGGACCGCATTGACCTGGGCGGCGACGGTTTCTCTGTACTGCCGTTGCTCATCCACGGTGATGCCGCATTTGCCGGTCAGGGCGTGGTCATGGAGACCTTGAACCTGTCCCAGCTGCGCGGGTACCGCACCGGTGGAACCGTGCACGTCATCATCAACAACCAGGTTGGTTTCACCACCGGCCCGGCTAACTCCCGGTCAACCCACTACGCAACCGACATTGCCAAGGGTTACCAGATCCCAATCTTCCACGTAAACGGTGACGACCCAGAGGCTGTTGTTCGGGTTTCACGTTTGGCCTTTGCCTACCGCGAAGAGTTCAACCGCGATGTCATCATCGACATGATTTGCTACCGCCGCCGCGGTCACAACGAAGGCGACGACCCATCGATGACCCAGCCGCTGATGTACAACCTCATTGAGCAGAAGCGCTCGGTGCGTAAGCTCTACACCGAAACCCTCGTGGCTCGCGGTGACATCTCGGTTGAAGAAGCTGAGGAAGTCCTTCAGGACTACCAAAACCAGCTCGAACGCGTATTCACCGAGACCCGCGACGGTGGCTTCATGCCTCCAACCGAGGTTGACGCCGTAGCCGGTTTGGAACGCCCCGAATCCCAGCGCGAGGACGCCGGCACCATGGTTGGTTGGCAGACCGCCGTGCACCAGTCGGTCCTTGACCGCGTGGGTGAAGTCCACACAAGTGCGCCGTCCGGGTTCACCGTGCACCCCAAGCTCAAGCAGGCCCTTGATAAGCGCCACCAGATGTCAACCGAAGGTGGCATTGACTGGGGTTACGCCGAGGTTCTTGCGTTTGGTTCCCTCCTGCTTGAGGGCACCCCGGTGCGCCTTGCTGGTCAGGACTCCCGCCGCGGCACCTTTGTTCAGCGCCACGCGGTCATGCACGACCGTAACACCGGCGCCGAGTGGACTCCCCTGCTGTACTTGTCCGCCGACCAGGGTAAGTTCTGGGTCTACGACTCGTCGCTGTCGGAGTACGCGTGCCTTGGCTTTGAGTACGGCTACTCTGTTGAGCGCCCAGACGCACTCGTGCTGTGGGAAGCTCAGTTTGGTGACTTCGTCAATGGCGCCCAGACCGTCATTGATGAGTTCATCTCCTCAGCCGAGCAAAAGTGGTCACAGAACTCGTCCGTGGTGCTTCTGCTGCCTCACGGTTACGAGGGCCAGGGACCGGACCACTCGTCCGCCCGCGTTGAGCGCTTCTTGCAGATGTGTGCAGAAGACAACATGATCATCGCGCACCCGAGCACCCCGGCCAGCCACTTCCACCTACTGCGCCGTCAGGCCTACCAGCGTCCACGTAAGCCACTGGTAGTCATGACACCTAAGTCAATGCTGCGCCTGCGTGCTGCCGCATCAGCGCCAGAGGACTTCACCAGGGGAACCTTCCGTGAGGTCATTGGGGACAACGAGGCCGCCGCACGCGGAGGCATCACCCGCGTGGTCATGTGCTCGGGCAAGATTTACCACGAGATCATGGCCGCAAAGGCTAAGCGTGGCGACACCACAACCGCCGTTGTGCGGTTGGAGCAGCTCTACCCACTCGCAGATGACCTGCTACAAGAGGCGTTCGCGCCGTTCGCCGGCGCCGAGATTGTGTGGGCGCAAGACGAACCAGAGAACCAGGGCGCCTGGCCGTTCTTGGCTCTGAATCTGCCGCAGATCCTGGGACGTCAGGTCAACGTAGTGGCGCGTCCGGCATCGGCATCGCCTGCCGTAGGCACCGCCAAGCTGCACCAGCAAGAACAAGCTGACCTGCTTGACCGGGTATTTGCCCCGCTGAACTAGGTTGAGTGAGCACGACGGGCCGCACGTCACCGATGGTGAACTGCGGCCCGTCGTGTTTTGCGGCCAACGCGCTGAAGCGCAAGGGCACAGATCACCACATCGCCTGCGGCGTGTACCGCTGGGTTGTCATCCGGCTAGGGCAGACAATGGAGCTTGGCCTTCTAGAACACTCAGCCTTCTAGAACACACGGCCCACAGGTTTTTCAAGGAGAACGCGTGCAATCACCGTCAGAACTGCGTATTACCGTGATCGGCGACGAGCTCACCGCGGGCGTTGGTGACCCCAAAGGATTGGGTTGGCTGGGAAGGGTCTCGGCTCGCACCCCAATTGAGGGCACCGCGATGATGCTGCCGCTGTCGGTTCCTGGGGAAACCACCACAGCATTATCGTTGCGCTGGCAGGAAGAATTTAACCGCCGGGTCTCCCCCGCACCAAATGTTGAACACCGTTTGGTAATTGGCCTGGGGCACGCGGATATTACCTCCAACCTGTCGATTGCCCGGTCCCGGTTGAACTTGGCTAACATTTTGGATGTTGCGGCTGAGCGCCGGATTCCCACGTTTATTGTTGGTCCGCCGCCAACCGTGCCCGAGCAAGCCGGGGCAATCGGCGAGCTTTCCGCGGCCTTTGCGGACGTGGCCAACCGCCGCCGTATTCCATACGTGGACACGTTCACTCCCCTGGTCGACCACGAGCAGTGGTCAACCGATCTAGCCACCAACACCGGCCCCTACCCAAGTCAGGCCGGTTACGGTCTCATGGCTTGGCTAGTGCTGCACTCCGGGTGGTTTGACTGGTTGGGAATCGCCCAAGACTGACTGGCATTCTCGGTCAAACTTGGCCGGGCGCAGGCAACTTACTGGTAACTCACACGGGCCCGTTTTTGGCTCCGCCCAAAGATGTGGGAAAATGAATTAGGCGCGTGATCACTCACGCGCACTGTCATGTCTGATTTGGTATCGCAGCAATGCGGGGCTGGCCCAGACGGACCATTAATCTAAGGAGAACACTATGAGCAAGCGCGGACGTAAGCGTCGTAGTCGTGCAGGCAAGGCAGCTAACCACGGTAAGCGCCCTAGCTGCTGACTTTAAGCACGCAAGATAACGAATGGCAACCTCAAAATTGAGGTTGCCATTCGTTTTTATTTATCTTGTTAGCACAAGCAGATTGCTCACCGAAATTACGGGCGGCTCAACGCCTCGAGTACACCTGCTAGAACTCGTACCGCACCGAAGTGAACTGCGCCTTGATCCGGACCCGCAGGTGCTCGGGGGCCTGCTCGGAGCAGGATCGCTTCAGGACACGCTTGATCATCTCATCAATGCTGAGCTCACCTAGGCAGGGGTTGCACTCGGCCACGTGGGCCCGCATCCGCTCTGCGTCCACCGGCGTCATTTCTGAGTCCAGGTACTCAAAGATGTGGGCGGCAATGTTTTCGCAGTCCGTGGCGTTCGGGGCCGGTTGCTCAGATTCCAGGCCGTTGGGTTTCATTTGGCGCCTTCCTTGCTGGTGGTTCGGGCTGCGGTCTGGGCGCTTGATGACACGGCGGCGCTCTGGGCTGCTTTGAGGAATCCGCGTTCAAGCGCGTAGTCCTCTAGAAGTTCCCGCAATTGTGCTCGGCCACGGTGCAGCCGGGACATGACGGTACCGATTGGGCTACCCATCATCTCCGCGATCTCTTTGTATGGGAACCCTTCAACGTCCGCCAGATACACGGCGATCCGCCGGTCCTCTGGCAGCGTTGCCAAGGCCCGCTTGATGTCGGAGTCTGGCAGGTTCTCGAGGGCCTCGACCTCAGCGGACTTGAGTCCGGATGAGGTATGCGAAGCGGCCCGAGCGATTTGCCAGTCTTCAATTTCGTCGCTGTGTGACTGCTGCGGTTCCCGCTGCTTCTTGCGGTAGGTGTTGATGTACGTGTTGGTCAGGATCCGGTACAGCCACGCCTTGAGGTTGGTGTCTGGACGGTACTGATGGAATGCCGCAAACGCTTTGGCAAATGTTTCCTGCACTAGGTCTTCCGCATCCGAGGGATTGCGGGTCATACGCAGGGCGGCCCCATACATCTGGTCGAGGTATTCTAATGCGTCCGTTTCGAAGCGGGCAGCGCGAGACTGCGCGTCCTCAGTCTCGGGCGCGCGATTGGTATCAAACTCGTCAGTTGTCATTGCCATGAAGCCTAGTGCTTTATGGTCAGGCTTGGCTACTTTGGGTTCAATCACAGTGCTAGTCACATCAGATATAACCCCTGCAGATCCAGAACTATTCCGCCGCCGTCGCGCCGCAGCGCCGCGGGCATACCCGCCTTGCATATTCCGGTCGTTACACAGAAGTAACCCGCTAACTTTGCCGGATCAGTTTTCTTGAACCGCGCGGGGCACAAAGCGGTGTCCGGTCAGCCGCGATAGTGTGTTGTGAGGCGGGTAAATTACTCAGGTGCCCGGTGACTTCCAAGGAGATCTCATGCTGTTACGCCGCATTGCACGTCCACTGCTTGCCGCATGGTTTATTGGCGATGCCGTCAGCGCCGTGCGCAGCCCGCAAAGTCATGTGGAACTTGCCCGCACCCCGGTCAATAAGGCCGTGACTACGCTGGGTGGGGAACCGCTTTCCGATGCCCAACTGCGTAACGTGGTCCGTGCAGAGGGCGTTGTCACCATCTTTTTAGGCCTTGGTTTGGCGTTGGGTAAGTCTCCCCGGGCCTGCGGTTTGCTGTTGGCCGCAACCACGGTTCCGCACGTCATTGCGACCGCGCCGGTTGGCCACAAAAAAGATCATGAGGGCCGCACCCGCAGCGAACGAGTTGGGCCGTTCTTACAAAAGCTTGGTGCCGTCGGTGCCGCCCTACTCGTAGCCGCGGACACCGCGGGCAAGCCGTCAATGGCGTACCGGGTGAATAGGGCCAAGGCGCAGCGCGCGCAACAACTGCTGCAGGCCCAGAAATCCGCTTCAGCCAAAGTGGACCAGGCCGTAACCAAAGCCCAGAAGGCCGCCGCAGCCAAGATTGATCAGGTAGTGACAAAGGCCTCCTAGTACCTCTTGTCTTCCCTCGTCCTACCCGCTGGTTGGGCTAGTTCAGTTCAGCGCTACACATCCACCTGTGCTGCTGCCCCTGCGTTAGTTGTACGGGTTAGTTGTGCGGGCGCCGGCTTGTAGCGGCCCGGGTGTATGCGGGTATTTCTTACAACGAGATGCAATCCCGCACGTCCGGCATTTGTCATAGGGTGGTCCCATGACTAATCAGGTTTCCGCATCAGAATCTTTCCCGCTTTGGCCAGCCCCAACCGTGGAGGTTGGCTACGGTCTGGACGCCACCGTTGTGGTTCCCGGGTCTAAGTCGCTGACCAACCGGTTTTTGGTGTTGGCAGCTCTAGCTGACGGCCCAAGCACACTGCGCGGCACCTTGATTTCCCGCGACTCCGAGCTCATGATCGCGGCCCTTCAGCAGCTCGGCGCGGTCATTACCCCGGGCGTTGATGAAGGCGAATTCCACATCACCCCGATCGTTCAGGGCACCGATGTTGGTTCCGTGACGATTGATTGTGGTCTGGCCGGAACCGTCATGCGCTTTATCCCTGCGGTTGCCGCGCTAGTCAAGGGCTCAATCGTTATTGATGGCGATGAGGCGGCCCGCGTGCGTCCCATGGCCCCAATCATTGACGGCCTGCGGGCGCTTGGCGTGACCGTTTCCAAGGACAACAACGGGTTCCTGCCCATCACGATCGAGGCAACCGGTGTGGTTCGCGGCGGTGACATAGTTGTCGATGCCTCGGGTTCGTCCCAGTTTGTCTCCGGTTTGTTGTTGGCTGCACCCCGTTTTGAAAACGGAGTGTCCCTGCGCCACGACGGTAAATCGGTCCCATCCATGCCGCACGTAGACATGACCGTCGAGGTGCTCCAAGACGCGGGTGTTGCGGTGACGCAGCCTTCTTCGCTCGAGTGGCAGGTGGCCCCCGGCCCGGTCGTTGCAACGGACATTCACGTTGAGCCGGACCTGTCCAACGCAACCCCATTCATGGCGGCAGCACTTGTTGCCGGGGGAACCGTACGCATCCCCGCGTGGCCTTCCAAGACCACCCAGCCGGGCGCGCTTGCCCCCCAGATCTTTGAGCGCATGGGCGCCAAGTGCACGCTCTCAAACGGCGTCATGACCATTACCGGAACCGGTGTCATCCACGGCCTTGGTCACCTGGACTTGTCCGCAGCCGGGGAACTCGCACCAACGTTTGCTGCCCTTGCGGCCTTGGCCGACTCCCCCACCGAGATCCACGGAATTGCGCACCTGCGCGGCCACGAGACCGACCGTCTTGCCGCGCTCACCGCCGAGTTCAACTCCCTGGGTGGTCAGTGTGAAGAGATCACAGATGGGCTAATCATCACCCCTAGGCCGCTGCGCCCGGGAGTCTTCCACACGTACCACGACCACCGCATGGCAACGGCCGGAACCATCATTGGCCTGCACTACCCAGGCATCGAAATTGAGAACGTGGCTACCACGGCCAAGACCGTGCCAGGGTTCGACAAGATGTGGCAGATCATGCTCGATGCGCAAGGAACCCCAAGCGGCCAGTAGACTTATCCCGATGGCACGCAGAAACGTTGATGAATCGGACTTCAAGTCCCGGCCCGGTGGTCGGAACTCTCGTCCCCGTACCAAAACCCGCCCGGCCCACTCCGACGCTGTTCCGGGACTGGTCACCGGCGTAGACCGGGGCCGGTATACGGTCCTGGTTGGGGAGAACACACCCACTGAGGTCACCGTGACCGCCATGAAGGCCCGGGAACTATCCCGGGACCGAGTGGTGTGCGGGGACCAGGTGGAGATGGTTGGGGACCTGAGCGGACTTGACGGGTCCCTCGCGCGGATTGTGCGAATTACCGAGCGGGCAACCCTGCTGCGGCGCACGGCCGATGACACCGATCCGTATGAGCGCATCATTGTGGCCAACGCTGACCAGCTAGTCATTGTGACGGCCCTGGCCAACCCGGAGCCGCGCACACGTATGATTGACCGGTGCGTGGTGGCCGCCTATGACGCGGGCATGGACGTGGTCCTCTGCCTGACCAAAGCGGACTTAGCATCCCCCGATGAGTTCATTGATCTGTATGAAACCATTGGCGTCAAGGTCATTGTCACCCGCTTTGATAACGACGGCGCCGTGGTTCCCCTTGATGTAGTCCAGCAAGAGCTGACCGGCAAGATGTCCGTGTTTGTTGGTCATTCCGGGGTAGGCAAATCTACCCTGGTGAACGCTCTGGTTCCTGACGCACACCGCTCAACGGGCATAGTTAATGCGGTCACCGGCCGGGGGCGGCAGACCTCTACGTCCGCTCAGGCCCTGCGGTTGCCCAAGTTTGACGGGCAGCGCGGCTGGGTCATTGACACCCCCGGCGTGCGGTCCTTTGGGCTCGCGCACATTGAGGTGGACCGGATTTTACTCGCCTTTGAGGATCTGGAACCGTTGCTGGCCACGTGCCCGCGCGGGTGCACCCACCTTGAGAGCGCCCCGGACTGCGGCCTTGATATTTGGGTGGCTCAGGCACAAAATGATCAGTGCCCGGATGAGGATCCGTTGGTTCTGGCAACCGGAATCAAGCGTATTGAGTCGCTGCGCCGGCTCATTACCGCCCGCGCTGATTAACTTCAGCGGCAGTCCGTCGATCGACACCATTCAAACGTGTCGATCGACGGATTGTCGAATCTTCTTACTAGGTGACGCCTGAAACAAATTAGGGGCCGGGCAAGATATCTTAGTGCCATGACCTCCCCCAAGTATGACGATGACCTGCGCCTGGCTCTGATCCTGGCGGACCAAGTTGACGCGATCACGATGTCTCGGTTCAAGGCTTTGGACTTACATGTTGAGTCCAAGCCGGATAGTTCCCCCGTTTCAGATGCGGACCGCACCGCAGAAGAGGTTATCCGGGCGCAACTGGGCCGCTCTAGGAGCCGCGATTCCATTGTTGGAGAGGAATACGGCACGACCGGTCATTCCTCGCGCAAGTGGATCATTGACCCGATCGATGGCACCAAGAACTTTATTCGCGGCGTCCCCGTGTGGGCCACGCTCATTGCGCTGGCCGAGGATGACGAGATTATCATGGGCGTGGTCAGCGCTCCCGCGTTGAACCGCCGGTGGTGGGCGGCTAAAGGCACGGGAGCATGGACCGGCCGGTCCCTTTCGCAGGCAACCCGGTTGCGGGTTTCCGGAGTGAAAGACCTTGCCGATGCCTCAATCTCGTATTCTTCATTGACCGGTTGGCGGGATCTGGGCTTGCGTAACAAGTTCATTGACCTGACCGATCAGGTCTGGCGCACCCGCGCCTACGGTGACTTCTGGTCATACATGATGGTCGCCGAGGGCGTTGTGGATGCGGCGATGGAACCGGAGTTGGAACTGTACGACATGGCCGCGCTGGTCCCGATTGTTACCGAGGCGGGCGGCACATTTACTTCGGTTGATGGAACGGTCACCGGCCCGTGGGGGCCAAACGGTATGGCCAGTAACGGCCTGCTACACCAGGAAATTATTTCCAAGCTGGCCCAGGAATAGAAAACTCCGGGTTTCAGAGCGTGAGTACACACTTATTGTACTGGCGCTCTGAAACCCGGAGTAACTAGGCTGCCGGAGCAACTAGGCTGCCGGAGCAACTAGGCTGCCGGAGCAACTAGGCTGCCGAGTAACTAGGCCGTGCAGCTTGGGTCGGTTGGTTCTAGCGTGGGATCTGTGGGAGCTCGGTGACGTCGTACCACAGCAGGTCGCGGTCGCTGAGACGTTCCATGGCTACCTCATCCCCCTCGAGGACACCCTGAATATCTTGGGCTGCTTCCGTTTCATCAACGTGCACGCAGACCACTGGGATACCCGGCAGCGACTGGTTAATGTCAACCGCGGATGATGGCAACTCGTGCCCGTCCTCGTCAGTTCCCTGAGCAGGGGTAACGGCGCCGTCAGGTACATCTACGGAGATGACAAGGCGCAGCCACGGTTCATGCGGGTTTTGGGCAACCAGCATCAAGGAGTCATCGGCCGCCGCCAGTTGGGCGATGTACTCAACCTCTTCAAGGTCGGTCACATCATGCTCGGCCATCTCTGCGATGAGCTTACTTGTCGCGGTGTGGGCCCGTCGGGGCTGAAAATCAATCTTGCCGCCGGAAACAGAATCGAGTTCGCTCAGGGTGGCTGGTACGTACAGGCGCATGGTCATAGTTTGCCATTAAGTTGGCCAAACTAATAACCGGCGGGAAAGTTGCCTAGAAATCCTTAGGCACGCAGCTCAATTGGGCTACCCATCGCAAGCTCCGGCACCTGTTCCCGCAGTCCCAGTTTGGCATGCAACAAGCTGGCCAGCGCAAAGATCTGCTTGGAAAAGGCACTGCTAGGAGCCTCGTCAACGAGGGCCTTGCCCAGCATCATGGCCCTATCTAACACGGCAAGGTCATAGGGCAGGAAAATGGGTTCAAAGATCTGACAGAACTGCGCAAGCATGTCGCTGATTGTGGCCTTGGCGGCTGGGCCCGCTCCTGCGCTACGCACTTGATTGACGATCACAACAACCGCGGCTCCGTGGAAGACCGGGTTCTCCTGAACTTCCGTCAACGCATCAATCAACCGTTTGAGTCCCACGGGATCCGCCCTGCCCACAACAATGACGCAGTCACTTGCTTGGGCACTCGTGAGGGTCGCCCCGTTGCGTTGGGGCGCACGCGTATCAAAACTTAGGATTTCATCTGATTCGGTTGGGGCGCCGCTGTCCACAACTACCCACTCGTGGCTCAGTCGGGCATGGTAATACACCGCTTCCAAGGCGGAACCGGTGATCTCCGGCCATCGGGTCACCCGCGGCAGCCCGGTGAGCAGGTCAAGGTTTGAGGCGAGCACCGCATAGCTCGGTTTCAGGGTCTCGGTTGTCAGTAGCCCGTGATCGGCGCTGTGGCAGACCTGGGCTAGCCCTGAACTCTCGCCTAACAACCCCAGCGCCTGCGTTATCGAGGGAGCGTGGGTATCCGCGTCAATCAGGAGCGTGCCTTGTGCTCCTGTCAGCTGGATCCCTCGTTTCGACCTGCGTTTGGCAACTTTGGGATCGGACCCAGCGCCCATCGCAAAGGCGTAGGCCAGGTTGATTGCCACGGTGGTCCGTCCCGGGGCCCCGCCCGTCCCCCACACCGTAATCACTTT
This sequence comes from Jonesiaceae bacterium BS-20, assembly GCA_039995105.1. Lineage (GTDB taxonomy): Bacteria > Actinomycetota > Actinomycetes > Actinomycetales > Cellulomonadaceae. The sequence continues at coordinate 477,631 of CP146203.1, read as the reverse complement.
GCCCCGTGGCAAGTCCGGTGGCGGAGGCGGAACCAAGACGGAGTCATCAAGATCAAAACTGGGGCTTTGCTCGGGCGCAACCTTGGCGTGGGCGCGGCCTATGGAATCGAGAAGGTATCTATCTACATCCGCAAACGAGAGCGCCTCGGTGATCCCCAACGCTCCTAATCGTTGCGCGGAGAACTGGTCATCGGGCTCGTTCAGGACCACCAAGCCCACCCGGTCGGCGGCCAAAAGCTGAACCATACGCCGGTCCAGACCGGGCAAGTCTGCGGAGATAACCGCGACGGTACCCAGCCCAATATGTGCGGTGGCTAAGAGCTCGGCCGCGTCCGCGCACCGCCGCGTCACCTTATGTCCCGGGGTGCCAGAGATCAGCTCCGCAACCCTACCCTCGTGGGGGCCTAGGACCGCGGTCAAGATCCGGATCTCGGGGCCGGTGCCTCGCAGGTCCCAATTCATTTGGCTGCTCCAGGCGCCGGAAGCAGTGCTAGAACTCCTGGGCTTTGCACCGCTGCAAGCACGGCCGGTACATCTTCTTGGGCAACAACTACGTGAACCTGGCCCACACTACCAATTGAGAAAACCCCATCTTTACTGGGCACCTCGCTAACCGTCAGGTGGGCCGCAACGAGCCGGGGCTCGGGTGCTATCTCGGTGGCAGAATCTGCCTCAGCCGTGAGCCACAGGTCCACTAGTGCGCCAACCATCACCTGCGCCGGTGGTGCCATATGCAACGGGATTGCGATGACACGGTGATCCTTAGAATCCGTTGGGGCAAGCGCCGAGTGAGGAATGAACTCTCCGGCCACAATAGTTTGCGTCAGCACATGTGTCCGGGCAAGATCCCAGGATGGGTCCAAGTAAACCCCCGCGTGCTCCCCCAGCCGGGCCTGCCCGACAACAAGATCTGCGGCCGATAATTCCGTACCCGCGGTCAGGGTGGTAGCGGCGACATACACGGGCTCGTTGGCGCGAGCCGCATCTACCACCCAGGTTCCCAGACCGATTGAGCCAAGCACCAAAACGGTTCCGGCAATGAGACGCGGATCGGTCAATTTAGGCCGCTTGATCCGAGGCACAAATTGGTTGCTGGCACGCGAACGCAGCATTACATCATCGGCCTCAATCATTATGCTCATCCGTCATAGTTGACTCCATTTGTGACGCTGCAAATTATTTGGTTCACACCACGCTAACCCGCACAAATCCTTTTCAACATCCAAACGCAAAAGTGTGGATAACCACTATGGGCCGCACTATCCATGACAAACTGGGGAGTATGACTGCACGTTTCTTGACCCTTGCCGATGTAACGGAAACACTGAACATTTCGATGTCACAGGCGTACTCGTTGGTGCGCAGCGGGGACCTCCCCGCAATCCAGGTGGGCGGCCGTGCTCAGTGGCGAGTTGAGGCCGTTGAGCTGGAGAACTATATTCAACGGATGTACACCCAGACCCGTGAACGCGTAGAAAGCGGCACCTTCGAACCGTGAGCATCACCCCTGATTTAGAAGCGGTATTAGACCGCCACAAAGTATTTTTGATCGGAATGGAATTCTTTGCCGTCAAGGGCAAGCCTGCGCCAACGATTGGGCAGGTGTCTGAGTTTCTATCCGCCCGCGGCGTCATCGCTGGTATCAGTGCAGGGGCCACCTATGGTTCTAGCGCATCCGTGGTGGCAAATATTGCCGGCATGGAAGATGACGACTCGATCGTTGTGGCCTCCGCTCATGGCCATCTGGGGCGAGGCCAGGAAGCCACCGAGTTCTTTGCCGGGGCCGCCTATAGTTTGCAGTGCCAGGTCTTTGTGGATGACGAGCACCTGATCTCCCCCGACGGTACGGTCGAGCACCAACCCGAGCGGGATGTCGTGCTGATGACATCATCAAGTTTGAGCCTGTTCGAAACACCAACCCCGTTGGTCGCAATTACTTCCCTGCTGAGTATGCCCGCCGTTGGCCAGTATGGGCGGGTAGAAAAATATAACATGGTCCTGCCGCAATCCTCGTTCCAACTGAGCCCAGCGGCTCTGGCAGCATACGCCGGGGTCACTCCCCTCATCACGTTTGAGAAGTCGGGGCAGCTCCGCAGCGTCATGCTGGGCTGCACGGACCAAGTGGATTACACCGTCATTGTGAACAATGGACCGCGTTACCAAACCGTTGGTCAGGCTCCTCAAGGAACACCCGTAGCCGAGTTAAGCCAGGCGCTGTCCAATATTCCACTTGTCATGATCGATGACGAGCAGGTCGAGCTTGGCAAAAAGGCTAAGAGTAAGAAATTCTCCGGGCAGGGGCTCCTAGTCGCGCTCTTGGACCAAGCTGAATTGTTAACTGCGTGCGATCCGCAAGAATTCTTTTCACAGGCGGCTCAGGCGTTGGGTTTGGGCCCCGAGGTTGGCCGTGCGATGGCCGCCTTTGAGGAACTTTCAGCACCAGATATGCAGGACCTCGATCGAGCAGCAACCCAAGCTCCGAGCACTTTGCCACCGATCCAAAACAATCTTGGTGGGCATCCCCTCAGCACAATAGATGGTCAAGATACGCGTCCGCTCAAGCTGGTAGCAACCGTGACAATGCTCGAATCCCTCCTCAAGCAGCGACCGGACGGTGACCTTTCCAAATTGAAGTGGTGGCAGCGCATGCGTTGGACTACCAGTTCATTAATCGGGTTTGCCATCCTGCTGTGCTTGGGCATTGTCTTTGCCCTCGCGGTCGCCGCATCCGGGGCACTTGCCGCCAGCCTAGACGTGGGCACCGGGGCACGAGTTTTGGCCGGATTCATTGCGGCGGTCCTGAGCCTTGCGCTATTTGGCCAACTGATGGCTATGAAGGGCATACGCCCGGCTCGCCGTTTGTTGGCCCAGGGCCGCACAGACGGTGTGCTTAAATAATCCCAGTTCCTCACCACACCGCAAGGTCCGCGCAGGCCCCACATCCATTTCCATCAGCGCTGAGCCTTAGGCCAAGGCTCATAAATTGCCCAACGCTAGTTGACGGGACCCTGCTCAAAGCTCTCGGAGCTGGCTAAGACATCGGAAGCGCCTTGCGCCCACACGTCTCCCGGGGTATTGCCGGGAAGGTGAGGGTTCTCGTGGCCCACAAAGCGCTGCGCCGTGGTGCCAGCTTTCTTCTTCACCTCGTAGTCCTTGAGCGTGCCAAAGAACCACTTGGACAACAAGATAATTGCAACCAGATTGGTCGTTGCCATGAACGCCATGGCAATATCCGCGATTGCCCACACGGCCTCAAGTTTGAGGAGCGCGCCCACGGCCAAACCGGCCAGGACCAGGTACCTAAAGAACGCAATGCCGCGGTCCGAAGCTCCCAGGTAGGTCAGGTTGACCTCAGCGTAACTGTAGTTACCAAACAGGGTGGTGAACGCGAACACGAAGATGATGATCGAGGTCAGCCACACCGCCCACGGGCCAAGCGCCGTAACAATGGCGTCATTGGTCAATGAAGCGCCCGCGATCGAGCCGATGTCGCTGAAAGAGTATGCGCCCGATGCCATGATCATGAATGCGGTTGCCGAGCACACCACGATGGTGTCAATGAAAACACCCAGGGACTGAATGAGCCCCTGCTTGACCGGGTGGGACACGGTCGCGGTCGCGGCCATGTTGGGGGCAGAGCCCATCCCGGCCTCGTTGGAGAACAGGCCGCGCTTGGTGCCGTTGAGCATGGCCGCCAGGATTCCGGCGCCCGTTCCCGCGACGGCCTCTTCGAGCCCAAAGGCGGACTTGAAGATGTGGATAAACATGGTGGGAAGCTGGTCAAAGTTCAGCAGGACAATAAGCAGTGCGATCCCGACGTACAGGCCCGCAATGATGGGCATGTACTTGCCCGCGAACTCGGCGATGGGTTTGATACCGCGCAGCAACAGGGGTGCCGCGCAGGCGATGAGCGCAACTGCCGTGACCCACGGCGGAACCGAGTGGTTAGAGGCCAGGGTGTCCGCGATGGTGTTGGCCTGGACCATGTTGAAGGCAAAACCGTAGGCAAAGATCAACATGACCGCGAACGCGACGGCCCAGAACTTCGAACCCAAGCCCGTGCGGATGTAGTAGGCGGGGCCACCGCGGTAGGTGCCGTCCTTTTGGCGGACCTTGAAAATCTGGGCCAGGGTGGCCTCAACAAACCCGGTTGCCATGCCCACAAACGCAACCACCCACATCCAGAAGATGGCTCCCGGGCCACCCACGGTCAGGGCGATTGCCACACCGACGATGTTTCCGGTTCCCACGCGCGAGGCCATGCCCGTGGCAAAGGCTTGGAAGGAGGAGATACCGCCGATCGAGTCTTCTTTGGACACGATGGCCTTGAGCATGCCCTTGAAATGGCGCACCTGGACAAAGTTAGTCCGCAGCGTGAAGAACAACCCTGCGCCAACCAGGAGGAAGATCAGGACGTAGGTGAACATGAAGTCGGAGATGTGAGTGAGGATCGCGGTGCTTAATGGCACCTCTTCTGTAACTTCAAAGAACAAGTGGGGATCCTCAAGATTGTGGGAACAAAAGCGGGCCAAAACGTTTGGGCCCGCTACTTATCTGGGTCCCTCACCTTGGTCAGACTAAGGTCTATCTCCATAAAGTACCAAAGTTAGCGGGAATCCTTGGATTGCACGCCCAAACCTTTGGACCACTAGTTAGGCCTGTTAGGCCGCCGCTACCGTCCCCCGTGCAGGTATGAGATGTGGGACGTTGCTATGACCACGGCCTTTGGTTGTCTCCGCTGTTCCCACTCCCCGTACCCGCCGGAAACGACCGTGATGTGATCGGCACTGACCTGGCCTAGGACTCCCGCATGCTGTCGGGTCCCCGCAACGACCGTGACGAGTTGACGGTCCCGGCTCAAGGTCCGCAACGCCCGGTTGAGGGTGACCTCCGAAGGGGACGGATTGGCTCCCGTTTTGCCTGCCTCCCCTACGGACCTTGGAGCGGCAAAACTGATAATCGCGGCCGTTGGCACAAGGATCGGGCGCCCCTGGGCGGTGAGAAGTACCCATTGTGGCGCCACGCTCGTTACGATGCCGCGCACGGGGGTGGGTCCGGTTGTTTCCAACTCGATGTCCTGACCCAGTGCCCCGGCACAGCGCTGCCACATGCGCAGTTGCGCGGCCTCGGCGCGAATATGCTCCTGCACGAGATCGGCGAGTTCTTGGGTTTCAAGCGCAGAGAAGCTTGATTCAAGATCAAAGAACAGACGTTCCCAACGTTCCACAGCACCCTCCTTAGGGCCCGGACGTCATCAATTCCAGTATCCACTCTAGACAATCCATGAAAGATCTAGTTACATCTATATCTAATAACCTTTATCAAACTGCATCAAACTCCGACAAAGGATTTCATATGCGCACCGATATTCGTCAACTTTGGTTCCGCTCTAAACCACTTGCTTTTGCCTTGATCTGCTTCGCTGTCGCCGTCTTGTGCGCCCGCTATCTTCTGGTTCTGCTCGGGCCCCTTAGGGGATTTGGTGGGGCTCTGCCACCCAGTCAGCTTCTTGATATTGAGTCCATCAGCTCGGGCATCACGGTAGCGATCTTGGGCATTGGTAGCATTGTCGCTCTGCGTTGGGCTCTGGGATTTGGCCTTGTTGCGGTTGCCCAGGCCTTAACCACCGGCTCTAGCGCCCATCGAAGGGTCGCCAGCGCGGCCCTGCGTTTGGCTCCGCGCTTCGCCCGCACCACCCTCATTACGGCTGCAAGTGCAGGGTTAGCCTTCGCCGGGGTCCCCGCCATCGCAGCGGACTCCGGGCTTGAGGGCGGACAGCTGAACACCCAAGAACAACCCGCCTACCTAGGGTTTGCTCCCACCGCAAAGGCTCCGCTCGAAGAGGCCCAGACTCAGGCCTCATCCGAGCCACCGAGCACAGCCGTTCCAGAGGTCGTTGTTGATTCGCCTGCTCCTGCTCCTGCTCCTGCTCCTGCTCCTGCCAAAGTTTCCCAAGTGACCGTGCAGCACGGGGACTCACTGTGGTCGCTTACCCAGCAGATTGTGCCCGATGCCTCCGCATCAGAAATTGCGAGCCTTTGGCCCACGCTGTTTCAGGAGAACAAGGACGCCATTGGCAGCGACCCAAATCTGATCTTGCCAGGCACGTCCCTAGAAATTCCAACCAGTTTTAGTTCATCTCCGGTCCGTTGACCGCCCTAGTTGCAGACAGGAATAACGATCATGACTATGACATTGACCCATGAGGCCCCCGTAAAGCAGGCGACCGCCATTCTGGAATCCGCCGTTGCCGCCCTGGTGCAGGGCCCCAACGACCCCATCCGCCTGGAGCGTGCAGACCAACTGCCCAATCCAACACGGACGGCCTGCTCAATTGTGAACGCGGCAATTGAGGCTTGCAACGGCACCCGTCCGTTGCATCAGCTGCTGGGCTGGGTGAGCCCGGATGTATATGAGGCACTCAGCGCTCGAGCCCAAGTGCTTGCCCAGCGTCAACAACCAGGAAGTGCGCATAGGGCCCCGGACCGACACACTGCCCTTGGGCGCACCACCAATAGGATCATTCGCGCTCGAGTGGTCCGCATTTCCCACCTTGCCGCCGAGGCCACCGTGATCGTCGATGACGGTAACCGGGTGCGCGCGGCGGCCTTACGGTTAGAAGAGAACCGGGGACGATGGCAGGTGACAGTGTTGGAGATTGGATAGGAGCCCGGAATGCATAGTTGCAGCAGTTAACTCGTTAGATTTGCCTTGGCCGCCCAATTGACCATGAAGTCTAGAGCCCACCGCAGTTGCTCTGCACTCACGTCTGCGTAGCTGACCAAGCAGCCGGCAACCGCCTGGGTGCCGTGCGGGGCCTGCCAGTAGTCGGCAACTAACGAGACCGTGATACCCGCGTTGGCACAGTCACCAGCAAAGTGGCCGGCCTGCTCTTGGCTCCCAAACGTGAGCACCGCAGAAGAGCCGGACACCGTTGCCACGCTTAAGCCGCTCAGCGCATCTTGTACCTGCCGGCGCCTTCGCAACAACTCTCGCCTGCGTCGCGCTAGGTGGCGGCGTAGCCCGCCGCTGAGCAGATAGTCAGCTACGGCCCGTTGGGTAATTGGGCTTGCTCCCCCGCCAACGTCTGCGCGGGCAGATTGTAGTTGGTCTTCAAGGTGTGCCGGTGCAATGAGATACCCAATGTGAGCTTCCGGGGTTAACACTTGGTGGAACGTGCCCAAGTGAATGACCTGCTGGGGTGCCAATTCCCACAGGCTCGGTATTGGCGCATCGAGGTGGCGAAACTCCGAATCGTAGTCATCCTCAATAACCACGGCCCCCAGCGTGTGAGCCCGCTGCAGGAGCTCCAAGCGTCGGGGCGCGGGCATGGAACCACCCCATGGGTACAGGTGATTTGGGGTCACCAAGATGCTCTTTACATCGTTTTCCAAATGCTCTGGCTGCATCCCTAAACGGTCAGCCGGGCTCAGGGCAACGTCAATATTGCGCCGGGCCAGCAACTTTTGGAGCCCTCGGTAGCCAGGGTATTCCACGGCCATGGGCTCGATCGAACCCTCGGTTGGATTCTCTGCACCACGCCGCAACGCCGTGAGCACAAGGTCCAGCCCCTCACGGGCACCTGCCGTCACCAGGATCCGGTTGGGGTCCACCAGCATGGACCTAGTAAGGCGGAGGTGCTCGCTGATTGCCGCCCGCAGCCCGCCATTGCCCGCATAGGAATCGGCAACATTTCCCGGCGTGGCCACGGCGTTTCCCTCCTGGGTTGCCGCCCTGCGCCAAGCCGCCCGCCACATGGGGTCATCCAAAGTGAACTGACGCCGGTGTTGTGGCCGCAGGTCAATTCGCACCGGATCACGCCCCTGCCCCGCCGCTGTGTCTGGCTGAGCAGCTCCCTTTGCGTCTAGGCGGACACGGCTCCCCTTGGATCCAGGACCAAGCACACCCCGGCTTTGAGGGCCTCTGCTTGGTCCCGGGGCACCCAGATGGTTGCTGACCTTGGCTTCCGGTCCGTATCCACTGACTCTGGTTTGGATTGCGGCCGCCTGCGGGTGGACTCGGGTTGGTGCGCCGGGGCGGGCAATGAGGTAGCTCTCTGCGGTGAGCTGGTCATACGCGGACACCACGGTCCCGCGGGCGACCCCGAGTTGGTTTGCAAGCTCACGCGTTGATGGCACCGCTTCACCCGGGCGCAGGACCCCTTGCAAGATGAGGTCTCGCACCCCCAAAACTATTTGGGCAGTGCGGCCAAGGGCGCGTTCGGAGTCTAGGTACACGGGAAGCATAGGAACACACTAACCCAACTGGACCACTTGAACTTGATCTAACTGGCACTTTTATTGGTCCAGTAAGCAGGCGATGATTGACAGCAGTGCCGTCGCAGTCCGCGCGCACTTCACCCGTTTCAAGGAGTATGCATGTCCCCCGCAACATCGAAGTCCCAGTGGCCAGCTCTGCTCGAGCAGTTCAAGGGCGGCGTCATCATGGACGTTGTCAACGCTGAGCAAGCCCGCATCGCAGCAGATGCCGGAGCAGTTGCGGTGATGGCTCTGGAACGGGTTCCCGCAGATATTCGTGCCCAGGGTGGCGTTGCCCGCATGAGCGACCCTGACCTCATTACCGGGATTCAAGCGGCTGTGAGCGTCCCGGTCATGGCCAAGGTACGTATTGGACACTTCGTTGAGGCCCAGATCCTTGAGAGCCTCAAGGTCGACTTCATTGACGAGTCCGAGGTCCTTTCCCCCGCTGACTACGTGCACCACATTGACAAGAAAAAGTTCAACACCCCATTTGTTTGCGGGGCCACCCACCTTGCTGAGGCCCTGCGCCGCATCACGGAGGGTGCCACCATGATCAGGTCTAAGGGTGAGGCAGGCACCGGCGATGTCTCCGAGGCGATGAAGCACATTCGCACCATCCGCGCTGAGCTCGCGACCCTCGCTGCCACCAGCAAAGACGAGTTGTTCGTGGCGGCCAAGGAACTCCAGGCACCGTATGAACTCGTGGTTCAGGTTGCCAAGGCCGGTAAACTTCCAGTTCCAATGTTCGTTGCCGGTGGAGTCTCCACCCCGGCTGACGCAGCCATGATGATGCAGCTGGGCGCGGATGGTGTCTTTGTGGGATCAGGAATCTTCAAATCCGGTAACCCAGAGCAACGCGCCCGTGCGATTGTCCACGCGGTCAAGCACTTTGATAACCCGGATGAGATTGCAAAGGCTTCACGCGGACTGGGCGAGGCAATGGTGGGTATCAACGTGGCCGACCTACCCGCACCACACCGCTTAGCTGAGCGCGGCTGGTAGGCCCGTACACCCCAAGGATCCAGAAGAATCGCCCACTTTTAGACCCTAAAAGTGGGCGCAACTACTGGAAACTCGATAAGAAACAAAGCCTTGGGATCAAAAAATGCCGCCGGGCAAACCAAAATGGTTTGCCCGGCGGCGTTTTTGCTGAAGTTCCACTGGAACAGTGGAGGCGTATTACTTCTTGCGAGCCTTCTTGGCAGCGCGGCGCTCTTCGCGGTTGCTGGCGGTGCCGTCGGCGTTCGCGGTGGCCTCATCCGCAGAGGTGTAGTTCAGGTTCTTAGGAGCCTTAGGAGCTTCCAAACCCTTTGCTACAAGAACTTCTTCCTCTACGTCTGGGACGCCGTCGCCGTCGACATCAACCTCTTGCTTTTGCACCTGCACCTGCAGGTTGAACAAGAAGCCTACGGTTTCCTCGCGGATACCATCGAGCATGGCTTGGAATAGGTCATAGCCTTCACGCTGGTACTCAATGAGTGGGTCACGCTGCGCCATGGCACGCAGACCGATTCCCTCCTTGAGGTAATCCATCTCGTACAGGTGCTCGCGCCACTTACGGTCCACTACGGACATCAGGATCCGGCGCTCAAGCTCACGCAGGTTGTCCGTGCCCAGTTCGGTTTCCCGGCGGGTGTAGGCAATGCGTGCGTCAGACAGGATCTCTTCAAGCAGCTCGGCTGACTTGAGGTTGTGGCGGCCATCACCGGCCTCTTCAACTTCCTCGACCGTAATTGAGATTGGGAAGATCGCCTTCAAAGCGGCCCAAAGCGCATCCAGATCCCACTCGGTTGGGTCGTGGCTGGTGGTCGCGGCGGTCACGTAGTCAGTGACGACCTCGGTCAGGAAGCCTTGAATCTGGTCTTCCAGGTTCTCGCCCTCAAGGACCCGGCGGCGCTCGTCATAAATCACGGTGCGCTGACGGGACAAGACATCGTCATACTTCAATACGTTCTTGCGGATCTCAAGGTTGCGGCTTTCCACCTGGCCCTGAGCCGATGCGATACCGCGCGTGACCATCTTGGACTCAAGCGGCATGTCATCTGGGAAACCAGCGCGCTGCATCATGGACTCGGCAAGGCCGGATCCAAACAGACGCATGAGCTCATCTTCCATGGACAGGTAGAACCGGGAGAAACCTGGGTCCCCCTGACGTCCGGAACGTCCACGTAGCTGGTTATCAATACGGCGGGACTCGTGGCGCTCGGTTCCAAGCACATACAGTCCACCGAGTTCGACTACCTCAAGGTGGTCATCTTCAACGGCCTGCTTGGCGTCCTCAACAGCCTTGGGCCAAGCTGCCTCGTACTCGTCTGGCTGCTCAGCCGGGTCAAGACCCAGCTTTTCAAGGTTTTCACGGGCCAAGAACTCGGCGTTACCACCGAGCATGATGTCCGTTCCACGTCCGGCCATGTTGGTTGCCACGGTTACGGCACCCTTACGTCCGGCCATGGCCACGATCGATGCCTCACGTGCGTGGTGCTTAGCGTTCAGCACCTCGTGTGGGACACCCATCTTGCGCAGCATGGATGACAGCAGCTCAGACTTTTCAACGCTCGTGGTACCAACCAAAACTGGTTGTCCGTCCGCGTGACGCTCAACGATATCCGCAACTACGGCATCGAACTTGGCGGCTTCCGTCTTGTAAATAAGGTCGGAACCGTCTAGACGCTGAACCGGGCGGTGCGTTGGGATTGGCACAACACCCAGCTTGTAGGTGCCCTGGAACTCGGCAGCCTCGGTCATGGCGGTACCGGTCATGCCGGAAAGCGTGCTGTACAAGCGGAAGTAGTTCTGCAACGTGATGGTTGCAAGGGTCTGGTTCTCAGCCTTGATGTCTACACCCTCTTTGGCCTCAATGGCCTGGTGCATACCCTCGTTGTAACGGCGACCGGCAAGAATACGACCGGTGTGCTCATCAACAATGAGCACCTCACCCTTCATCACAACGTAGTCCTTGTCCCGCTTGAACAGTTCCTTGGCCTTAATGGCGTTGTTCAGGAACCCGATCAGCGGGGTGTTGAGGGACTCGTACAGGTTGTCAATGCCGAGGTAATCTTCCACCTTGGCAATGCCCGGCTCGAGTACACCGATGGTGCGCTTCTTCTCATCAGCTTCGTAGTCTTCATCGATCTTGAGGCGACGAGCAATCTTGGCAAATTCGGTGTACCACTTGTTCACGTCCGCGTCTGAAGGACCGGAGATGATCAGTGGGGTACGGGCCTCATCGATCAGGATCGAGTCAACCTCATCGACAACGGCAAAGTTGTGGCCGCGCTGGACCAGGTCATCGGGTGACCACGTCATGTTGTCGCGCAGGTAGTCAAAACCAAACTCGTTGTTGGTTCCGTAAGTGACGTCGGCGGCGTACTGCTCGCGGCGCTCGGCCGGAGTCTGGCCGGACACAATCACACCGGTGGTCAGACCAAGGAACCGGAACACGCGTCCCATGAGTTCACCCTGGTACTGCGCCAGGTAGTCGTTAACCGTGACCACGTGCACACCCTTACCGGACAAAGCGTTCAGGTAGGCGGGCAGCGTAGCCACCAGCGTTTTACCTTCACCGGTCTTCATCTCAGCGATGTTACCCATGTGCAAGGCTGCACCACCCATGAACTGGACGTCGTAGTGACGCTGCCCAAGGGTCCGGTCCGATGCCTCACGCACTACCGCAAAAGCTTGCGGCAGGAGGGCATCTAGGCTGGTGCCATTCGCGATATCTTCTTTGAAGCGCGCGGTTTCTTCCCGGAGCTCTTCGTCAGTGAATGCCTTGTAGTGCTCTTCAAGTGCATTGACCTGCTGAACTATGCCGTTCAGTTTCTTAAGAACTTTGCCCTCGCCAAAACGAAGAATTTTCTCAAGGATGTTTGCCACGCGGAACTCCCGATGTGAGCGGTACTTCCCTGCACGCCGTCACGCCAGGGTATTCAACAACCCATCGTATTAGGTTTTTGGCTTACTTTGGTGCGATGTCTGCATACGTGGCGAGTTTTTGCCCTAAATACGCCACAGGCGAAGTGAAACGCACAAAAAAGGGGCTGGAGTCTCTTCTTAAGAGACTCCAGCCCCGTGGTCTGAGTACGGGGTTAACTACTCACCCGTGAAAAGATCACTCAGTTTGACCGTCACAGTTTGTGTCCAGTGCGACGACTCCGTAGGTCCATCCGTGGCGCCGGTAGGCAGCGGATGGTCGTTTGGATTCCTTATCCACAAACAAGAAGAAGTCGTGGCCAACCATCTCCATTTCATAGATAGCGTCTTCCAGCGTCATTGGTTGCGCGCTGTGAAGCTTTTGTCGAATCATCACCGGAGAATCACCAATTTGAATTGTGGTCTCCTGGCCCGGTTCCGAGAGCACTACCGGCTCTTCAGGAGCAACGGGTTCTGGAGTTGGTTCAAATGGCCGTACATCCACCGGTTCGGTGAACTTACGCTGTCCGCGGTTCTTTGAGTGTTTACGTTCATTCGCTCTGCGCAAACGTTCCTGCAGTTTGCCTAGAGCAAGGTCTAATGCCCCAAATCGATCGTCGGCTGAAGCCTCAGCCCGGATGACCGGACCCTTGTCCCGAACAGTGAGTTCCACTCGTTCGCGCTTGTCAGCGAGCCTAGGGTTGTTTTCGTGTGTTACTTCCACGTCCACCCTGCGAACCGTAGGCGAATACTGTTCAATCTTGGACAGTTTGTCTTCAGCGTGCTGGCGGAATCGGTCTGCTACTTCAGTGTGCCGACCTACAACTACGATCTCCATAAAGGCCTCCCGGCGTGAATGGCGCTTGCGCGCCGAACCATCAAAATCTGGCGTTCGCTTGAACGCGAGGCTTACCACCTCCAAGCTGCTCTTTCGGGTCTGTCTAGATTAACCCCTAGAGTGGCCAAGACCACAATCCACGCGCGCACTAATCTCAAATTAGTTCGTTTTTGGTCCGCACAGGGGTGACACAAAGCGTCATTCCTGCGACTAAAGTCCCCTTCTGACGTGGTAAAACACGCAGAACCTCGCGCATTGTGGCTCCCGTGGTCACCAAATCATCGACCAAAACAATTACGCTAGCCGCTTGACTCTGTTTGCCAAGCAACGTTGATGCTGTGATGGATCCGGTTAGGTTGACCCCACGCTTGCGGGAGTCCAACCCCACCTGGTCACGTTTCTTGCTTCCAACGGCTAGACCCAACCCCAGACTCACGCGGGCATGCGCCCCTAGGCTCCCAACGAGTCCTGACACAACGCCCTTGGCTAACTCTTGGGCGGGGACAAATCCTCTTGCCCTCCGTGACGCTTTCGATGACGGCAAAGGCACCACCAAAACATTGGCAAAAGCAGAACTTTCCGATGCCTCACTACCGATTACCGGAAATCGCACGGTAGCCAGGGGCCCGGTTGCTTCAGGCACCGGTAACAGGTCCGGTGCTATTTGGGCGGTTGCCTCCGTCATGATCCGGATGAGGCTAGGCCCCACATCCTCGCGGCGGCCATCCTTCCACCCCATAATCACGTGGTTGAGCGGTTCCGCATACAAACCACAGGCCCACACTCCAATTGGAACCCCATCTAAGTAGGGGACCTGGTCCTCAACCCGCATGGGTTTGTCATGGAAGTACCCGGTACACCGTGGACACAGGACGTGTTCTGGCTCTGCGCAACCCACGCAGGCCAACGGCACAATGAGACGGGCTAATTCCCTGGCGCATTGTTCAAGCAACCGCCACAGCCCCTGGGAGCTTTGATTCGTTGTTTGTTCTGTCATCCACCATGTTTCGCACGGCTCCTCATTGCCCCGGCCTAAACAGGCGCCTCTTCAGCCAGACCTGGCATGGGCAGGCCTCATCCACAACTGTGGACAACCAGACCCGCGCGCAGCCCGAGTCAAACGCGCAGCCCGAGTCAAACGCGCAGCCCGAGTCAGACAAGCACAGCTAGCCGGGGAAGGTTGGGAATGAAGCGTCCTCAAGGACCGTGGACCATGAGGCCCCCGTTGAGGTGCGGGACAAGATCTCCTCCGTGTTCGTGCCAATGAACAGCGAGCGCAGTCCGCGCCCCGCGCCCATGGAGACAGCTCCGGTGACGTTGGAGATCATCTCCGAGCGGCCGCCAACGGTCACGGTGAACAGGGATTCTAGGTCGCTCGTGGCGCTATGTCCTACGACCGCGAGGGTTGATTCATCCAACCATTGCATCAAGGTGGCCTCCCCCAGTGCGGAACCAACGGTTACGGGGTCAGATAGTGACTGCGGCACGTTTGAGCCGTCCCGGATCACCGCTGCTACCTCGATTTGGGATTGCTCGCCCACCGCGGAGATGATTGCGATTCTGGCTCCGTCATGGGAAACCTTGATATCGATGATGCTGCGCTCGGCCAACCAGTTGGCGCTAACCTGCACCTCAGTCCCGTCACGGTTGACCGCGCGGAGGTTCGGGGTGGAAAGCGATTCTCCAGACCAGACCCAACCAAACCGGTCGATGCTGGGAGCGACCAAGTCGTTGCCGGTCATGAGAGTTACATGCTGCTCTCCGGGGACCGGGATGGTGACGAGTTGGTCCTTGCCTAATCGCAGGGCCCCGTAGGTTTGTGTCTCATCCAGACTCATTCCCGTGATGTCCAGCCCCGCTAGGGAATCAAAGGTTTCTAATGGCTCGACGGTGCGGCCCGAGAGTCGTTGGAGGCGGTCCCCAGTCAGGACAACGGGGGTTGATGCCAAGATTGGGTCCCGAATGAGCTCTGGGTTGGTGTTCTGCTGGAAGTCGACCGAGTTGACCTGGATATCGATCGAGCGCACCCCGGGTAAGCGCAGCAGGGTAGCCTCGATCTGGCTGGTCAGGTTGCTGCGGTCAGCCGCGGATACTGTCAGGGCCTCTCCCGAGAGGTTCACGTGGGCCATTCCGTTGGCATCAACGGACACGGAGTCATAGACCAGCCGGGTGCCGGACGGAATCGCGGTGGTGACGGCGTCACGTAGCCACTCGGAGGGTCCAGCTAAGAGTGCGTTGACCGCGTAGGTTTCTGCCCGGGTGCGCCAGAACCAGCGGATCTCTGGGACCAGGTACTTTTCATCGCGGGACAAGAAGTACACCGAGACCGGGCGGAACTGGGAATGGAAGATCGGTTGAGATATGTAGTAACCATCTGCAACCGTGGAGATCCGCCACTGCCCATTGTCGTCTTTAATAAGATCAAAGTTGAGTTTGTTTTGGGCGTCGGGCAGTGCTTCGGTGTAGATCCCATTCGCGTCGATCGTTGCGGAGACATTGATGGTGCCCTCAACCGAGACGGCCCTCGCGCTGCTGGTGGCCGTGGGCTGGGCCCTCGACGGGGAATCGCCAAGATCATCCGCCGGCTCCTCAGTTTGGTCCTCGGTCTGGCCCTCAGCCTCACCATCGGCGTGGTCTTCACCCGTTGTGCTGGGCTCGGCTGGCTTCAACAAGAGTTCACCGGCGAAGACCGTGGTGTGCCCAACGGGCTGCCATTTGGCGGCGGCGGCCGGGGTCAAAAACTCTTTGGCTACCTTCCAGTCATCTTTTTGGCCGGCAACTTGGGCGGAGATAAAGCCCTCAACAATTTGCTCGGGGTCGGCGCCGGTCACGGGCCCGTTGACGCTCAGGTAGATCAGGCCCGGGTCAGGTACATCAATTTTGAGGCTGGATACTTTGCCCTCAACCGGAATTTGGGCACACGCGGTCAGCCCGAGCGCGCTGATAACAACGGCGGCAAGCAGGCTCCGGAACGCACTCGGCTTCTTCGGGTTCATGGTTGTCTCCGTTCCGGGTGCAGTATGCCACCGCCAAGGCCCTTGAGTGAGGAGGGCCCGTGGTCATCCAAGTCGGGCTGCGGACTGGTCACCTCTTGTTCTGGTTCCAGTTTCAGTGGTGAGCCGTGCAAGATGATTCCGGCCCGCTTGGGCAGGGTCAACCTGAAGGTTGAACCCACTCCGGGCCGCGCCCACACCTCGAGCCAGCCGCCGTGCAGCAGTGCGTCTTCGCGGGAGATCGCCAGTCCCAACCCGGTTCCACCCGTCGTGCGTGCACGGGCGGGATCCCCGCGCCAGAACCGGTCAAACACGTGCGTGGTCTGCTCTTTGTCCATACCCGGTCCGTGGTCACGCACCACGACCGCAACCGCGCTTTGGTCCATCGCGATTTGCACTTCAACCGGGTTACCGTCGGCGTGCTCAACCGCGTTGGTCAAGAGGTTCCGCAAGATCCGGTCCACGCGGCGCGGGTCAAAGTCGGCTTGGGCCTTACCCGGCCCAAGATCTGCCCGAACCCAGACGCCCTTACGCTCGGCAAGGGTCATGACGTTATCAACCGCCAACGAGACGACATCTCGCATGTCCCTGGCCTCAGCATCGAGAACCGCGCCCCCCGCGTCAAAGCGCGAAATTTCCAGCAGATCAGCAAGTAGGTCCTCAAACCGGTCCAGTTGGGTTTGGAGTAGCTCGGCTGAGCGCTTGATCACCGGGTCAAAGTCGTCACGGGCCCCGTAAATCATTTCCGATGCCATCCGGACGGTCGTGAGCGGCGTACGCAGCTCGTGGCTGACGTCGGAGACAAAACGACGTTGGACGTCGGAAAGTTCTGCCAGCTGGTCAATTTGGTCCTGCAGGCTCGCGGTCATTTCATTAAATGACCGGGCCAGGGTGGCTACCTCGTCTTGGCCGCGCACGATCAGTCGCTCGTTGAGGTGACCGTCAGCGATCCGCTCGGCAACCTTGGCCGCCAACTGCACGGGCCGCACCACTTGGCGGGTCACCGTAAAGGTGATCGCGGTGAGCAACCCAATGAGCAGGGCGCCGGCAACCGCAATGATGCGTTGGACAAACGCGAGCGTTTCCGCTTGGGCGCCCAGGGAGTACAAGTAATAAATTTCAAACTCGCCCGCAACGGGTACCTCAACCGAGGCTCCCACCAAAATGCCGGGGACGGTCTGCCCATCATCTGAGAACTCGACGGACTGCCAGTGCTGCTCATCGGTCGGGGCACTGACCGCCTCGCGCATCTCAGGAGAGATGACCCCATCAAGCTCGGGGGCCGTGGACAGGTTCAGGATTGGCATGGCGGTGTTGTTGCTTTGGGCCCGCCACAAGAACGCCTCGCTCGAGCTGCCACCCGCCTGAACGGTGGGTAAGAAGTCGAACAGGAGCATCTGTTGCACCTGCGAAATAGAGTTTGCGGTTGACGCGTTGAACATCGATTGCGCCTGCGAGGTGGACCGTGCGCTCTCCTGCAAGATCTCATCCACACGCTGTTCAAACAAGCCATCGCGAATAGCCACGGATAAGAATGCGGATAGGGCGGCAAGCGATATCAAGGCCAGCACAATCGCGGTAAACATCACCCGGAATTGGACCGAGGACCGAAACGGCCGGGCAAACCCCGCCAGCAGCGCCTTGATCCGCAAACGCATTCTGCGGAACTTCACTAACGCCCACAACGCGGCCTTACTGCGTTTGCGTGGCCGCGCGGGCGTTGGGTCAGAGGCTAGAACTGGAACAGGACCCGGTGAACCGTTTGGGTCAAAACTCATTCTTGCAACGCACCGGCTTTATAACCCACGCCGCGCACGGTCAGCACAATGAGCGGGTTTTCTGGGTCGTGTTCAATCTTGGAGCGCAGGCGTTGCACGTGCACGTTGACCAACCTGGTGTCAGCAGAGTGGCGGTAGCCCCACACCTTCTCAAGGAGCACCTCACGCGAGAGCACCTGCCAGGGATTGCGGGCCAGGGCAACAAGGAGATCAAATTCGAGTGGGGTCAAAGAGATGGCTTGACCGGCGCGCATGACCTTGTGGCCGTTGACGTCAATTTCGAGGTCCCCAATGGGCAACATGTCCGGTGTAGAATCATCGGTGCGGCGCAGCCGGGCCTTGATCCGCGCAACCAGTTCCTTGGGTTTGAACGGCTTGGACACGTAATCATCCGCGCCCGCCTCAAGTCCGGCCACGACATCGACGGTGTCAGATTTGGCGGTCAGCATGATGATGGGGACGCCGGATTCCGCCCGGATCTCCCGGCACACCTCGGTTCCGTCCTTACCGGGAAGCATGAGGTCCAGCAGGACCAAGTCCGGCTCGGTCTCTTGGAATTTAGCAAAAGCTAGGTCACCATCCGCGCAGAATACCGGATCAAAACCTTCAGACTTAAGGACGATCCCAATCATCTCCGCAAGAGCGGTGTCATCATCAACTACCAGCACACGTAGGGTCATGCCGCTATCTTCGCACTAAACTGGGTGTTTTCGTTCCCGTGACATGAAGAAACCGAACAACAACGCCTTCTACGGCATGTTGCGTATCAGATTTCAGTAGGATTTATCTCACCGTAGCGGCACCCCGTACTGTGGGGACCAGTAGGTAGCCCGCTGTACACACGATCGCTGCAGCCACAACGAATGAGGACACCATGACAACTCCCAATCAGCCTGAGGGTGACAACCCCCAGGGTTGGGCGGCGCCAACCGGGGGCGCAAATCCACCCCCGGTTTCACCGGATCCAAACTCACCCCAGTACGGTTCCACCACGCCTCAATACGGTCCAACCACGCCCCAGTATGGCCAGCAAGCGCCTGAGGGCCAGTGGGGACAGCCAGCAGCACCCCAATATGGTCAGCCGCAGTACGGTCAGCAGGCACCCGAGGGGCAGTGGGGGCAACCCGCAGCGCCCCAATATGGTCAGCCGCAATACGGCCAGCAAGCACCTCAGTACGGCCAACCACAATATGGTCAGCAACAGTACGGCCAGCAGCAGTACGGCCAGCAGCAGTACGGTCAGGCTCCCGGTTACGGTCCACCGCAGCTGCCGCTCCAGACCAAGCCCGGGATCATCCCCTTGCGCCCACTCGCGCTCGGTGAGATTTACGATGGCGCATTTGGGGCCCTGCGCAGGGACCCTAAGGTCATGCTCGGGTTGGTTGCCCTGGTTGTAGCCATCATTACGTTTGCCACCGGGATCCTCGGGTTTGTCCTGGCCAAGTGGGTCCGCCAAACGGAATTTGGCAGGGACCTGGACCGCGAGTTTAACTACCTGTTTGGCAGCGACTTTGCCAACGCGGGCCTGGGCGGCTTTGGCATGTCTGCGGGCACCATGACCATCGATCTTTTGACCTCAGCCGGTCTGCTCATTGCAATGTCGTTGTGCACCGGTTTGGTAGTTGTTGCGATCAGTCAAGCGGTTTTGAATAAGAAGATTGGCGCTGCCGAGATTTTTGATCGCTCTAAGAAGCGGATCTGGGGACTCCTTGGGGTTTCCCTGCTCCCATCGCTGCTTATTGGTGCAATCATCTTTGTGCTCTTCCTCCTCATTGGCGTGCTCATCGCTGCGTCCGGTTCAGCAGAATCACTGTGGCTGCTCCTGTTATTTATCCCGGCGGTGATCATCTTCAGTTTGGTCATCATGATCCGCTGGCTCTTGGCACCCGCCGTACTCATCCTTGAGGAGCGCAAGGTATTTGCCTCGCTCAAGCGCAGCTGGCAGCTCACCAAGGGATCGTTTTGGCGGCTCTTTGGTATTTACCTGTTGACTTCGATCATTGCCAGCCTCATTGCCGGGCTTATTTCCGGAGTGCTTGGAATCATTACCGGATTGTTGTTCCCGCAGGCGTATGACGTGAGCTTTGGCGCCCTTGTTGGCACCCTGCTTGTTCAAGTGGTTTCCTACACCCTGACCATTGCATTCACCGTCGCAGTGATTTCAATTCTGTACATTGATATCCGCATGCGCCGGGAGGCTCTTGATGTGGAACTCACTGCGGCAGCCAACTTTGACGGATAGCCTGTTGTCCTTGAGCCGGAGCGCAGCGTGAGCGCCCTTATCTGGGCGGACGCTCCCCCGCTGACCCCCGACGCTGACACCGCCCAGTACTGGCTACGCCAGGAGCTGTCTCAAGGCATCTACCAGCAAAAAGAGTCACTGTTTGAGCGGGTCTTGCGGTGGATTTCGCAGTGGCTTGATTCCCTCCAGCTGGGACCGGTTTCTTCGCTGGCGCCGCTGATTATTATCATTGTTCTGGTGGTTGCGGTTGTCCTGGCAATAGTCATTGCAGGGCCGCTGCGCCGCCGGGCGCTGGCACAAAAGTCGGCTGCTGTCTTTGATGATGCCACCACAACGGCCACCCAGCACCGCCAGCAGGCTCAGGTGGAAGCCAGTGCCGGCCGGTTTGCAGAGGCTATCTTGCAGATGTTCAGGGCAATCGTGCGGTCGGCTGAGGAACGCGTCATTATTTCCGAGCAGCTGGGCCGCACCGCAGTTGAGGCCGCCGCTGCCATTGGCCAGGGTATGCCGGAATATGCCACCGAACTGACCCGCGCGGCCGGCCTATTTGACACCATTTTCTACGGGCATCAACAAGCCACCCGCGCCGATTTTGACCAGCTAGCCCAACTGGACCAGCGTCTGACCAAGGCCCCAACTTCCCAGTTGGCTGCGATGGACGGGGGCACCCCGTGAGTACCGCAACCGTCGTTGCCACATCAACCGCCCGCGATGTTGCCTCGCGCCGTGTCCGCAAGGCTTTTAGGCCCCTATTAGTGCTGGTCATTGTGGTCACACTGATCTGGGTGTTATCCCTGCTGACTCCCACCGGTGATGACTCCGATTTTGGGCCCAACAACCCGCGCCCCGAGGGTGCCCGTGCGTTGGCACAGGTATTAGACCACAACGGGGTTTCCATTTTTTATGCTGATTCCTTAGCCACTGCCCTGCGCACGGCCAAGCCGGACACGACCGTTCTGGTCTACAACTGGTCCATGGACTTTGCCGCGGATCAAACAAGGGCGTTGCTGGAATCCGGGGCAGACATCGTCATGCTCAGCCCCACCCCGCTCATGCTCGAAGCCGCCGACCTGGGCATCACCCACGGCTTTTCCCAGCCGTCAACCGACCCTGTCCCCGCGAGCTGCGACCTAGCCCCGGCTGTCGCAGCCAGCGAAATTGTCTCACTCGGAACCGGCTTCACTCTGTCCGCGCCCGGTGCCGGCGCAGACACCGTCTTGTGTTTCCCAGAAGCCGGCTTAGATGTTCCCGCAGGCCAGCTTGGTCACTTAGCCCAGGTAGTGCGCGGTGAACAGATCATTTCCGTGTTTGATGACGCCAATGCTTGGAACAACGGCCGCATTTTGGAGGCCGGCAACGCCGCGTTGGCCCTGAACCTTTTGGGCGGGCACAAGACCCTGACCTGGCTTGTTCCGGAAGTCACCCCGATTGCGCTTGAGGGCGACGCCCCAGTGGTTCCCCCGCAGTTCCTCATTGCCGCCGCAGTCCTGCTGATCACGGGCCTGTTTGTGGTACTTGGGTCGGTCCGGCGGCTTGGTCCCGTGGTCTCCGAGCGCCTGCCGGTCGTTGTTCAGGGTTCTGAGAGCACGCGCGGTCGCGGCAAGCTCTACCGCGTTTCACGGGCCCAAGGACGGGCCGCCGCCGCACTGCGCGCCGCGACCGCCGAGCGCCTAGCTAAACGCCTTGGCGTTCCACGCTCTGCCTCCCACCTAGCCCTCATTACTGCGATCGCTAACGCGTCAACGTACGATTCGGTATACCTTGAGGCCCTCTTTTATGGTCCGGCGCCCACCTCGGATGCCGACCTTGTTTTGCTAGCTAATAACTTGTCCGCTTTGGAAAGTGAGATTGCCCAGTGAAGTTTCAACCTCCTTCAGTCCCCGGCCCGGCCGCTCCCGTGCCGTCGCAGTCCCCAGCCCAGGCATCGGAACCAGCACAGGCCCCGGACCTGAGTCCTTCGCACCAAGACCAAAGCTCATTTGGGGCGCCCGCCGCGCCCAACCCGGCCGGATCCGCCCCATCACTGCCGGCAGAGCAGACGCCTCGGGTGACCCCTGAGTCCGGCGTGCCAGTTCAGCAGGCCCCACCCGCGCAGGCATATGACGCGGCGCCGCTTGAGACTCGGCGCCAATTCACCCAGCCCCAGGAGACCCCAGGAGCCGCAGCCAGGGACGCACTTGCACGGGTACGCACCGAGGTAGCCAAGGCCGTGGTAGGTCAGGATTCCGCGGTCACATCCTTGATCATTGCCCTGCTGTGCCGGGGGCACGTACTGCTTGAGGGTGTTCCGGGAACCGCCAAGACCCTGCTGGTGCGCTCGCTTGCCCAGTCGCTTGAGTTAGACACCAAGCGCGTCCAGTTCACCCCGGACCTGATGCCGGGTGACATTACCGGTTCCCTGATTTACTCGGCCAAGACCGAGGACTTCACGTTCAAGCACGGCCCAGTTTTTACCAACCTGTTGCTGGCCGATGAAATCAACCGGACCCCGCCAAAGACGCAGGCTTCCCTGCTGGAGTCCATGGAGGAACGGCAGGTTTCTGTCGATGGCACCCCGCTGCCGCTCCCGGACCCGTTCATGGTCATTGCGACCCAGAACCCGGTCGAGTTTGCTGGCACGTACCCGCTGCCCGAGGCCCAGTTGGACCGGTTCTTGCTTAAGGTCAACCTGGATATTCCGCAGCGTGAGCAAGAGGTTGAGGTCCTGTTCCGGCATGCCCATGGCTTTAATCCTCAAGATTTGGCGGGCGCCGGTATGCGCCCGGTTGCCACGGCCAAGGACCTCGAAGATGCGCGGGCGGAGGTTGCCAAGGTTCAAGTTGGTCCCGAGGTGTTGGCGTACATTGTCGATGTCTGCCGCGCTACCCGCACGGCGCCGTCGCTTGCCATGGGTGTCTCACCGCGTGGTGCGACCGGTCTGTTGGCTGCGGCGCGCGCATGGGCGTGGCTGGTTGGCCGCAACTTTGTGACCCCGGATGACGTCAAGGCTTTGGTCCCAACTACGTTGGGGCACCGGGTGAAGTTGCGCTCTGAGGCCGAGCTTGAGGGCGTCACGGTTGCGTCCGTCTTGGCCACGGTGCTTGCCTCCGTGCCGGTTCCGCGCTGATCTGGCTATGGCGTTAAGTTGGCGTCCCGCCGCGTTGATGGCTTTGGGGCTGCTACCCGGGATCCTGTTGGTGTCCTGGTTGGTGGTCATTTTGTGGACCATGTTGGTCCTTGGCTGCATCGCCGTTGACCTTGTGTTGGCGGCTTCTCCACGCCAGATTTCCATGGAGCGCACGGTTGCGCACTCGGTGCGGCTGTCCCAGCAGACCGAGGCCACCTTGGTGTTGCGCAATGTCTCCAAGCGCCGGGCTAAGGGTCTGCTTCGCGATGCCTGGCAACCGTCTGCGGGCGCCGCAACGTCCCTGCACGCAATCGATATTGCCCCGGGTTCTGCCATGCGGCTGCGCACGGCGCTGATTCCAACGAGGCGCGGCGACCGGTATGCCGAGCACCTGACGTTGCGTCTGTTTGGCCCGCTTGGCTTTGCCGCGCGCCAGCTCACGTTCGATGCGGCCAGTAAGTTGCGGGTGCTGCCGGAGTTCAAGTCCCGCCAGCACTTGCCGTCCCGGCTGGCCCGATTGCGGGAGATGGATGGCCAAAGCGCCGTCCAACTGCGCGGCGCGGGGACCGAGTTTGATTCGCTGCGCCCCTACGTTGAGGGCGACGATGTCCGGTCCATCGACTGGCGGGCAACGGCCCGGGCCAGCGAGGTCACCGTCCGAACGTGGCGTCCGGAGCGGGACCGGCTGGTAGTCATTGTGGTCGATACCTCGCGCACCTCAGCCCCACGTATTGGTGATGAACCACGGCTTGATACCTTCATTGAATCCGCCTTGCTCATGGGCGCGCTGGCGTCCCAAGCTGGGGACCGCGTTGAACTGCTCGCGTTTGACCGTTCGGTGCGTGCCCACATTTCCGGGCACACCGGCCCCGAGCTCATGAACGCGTTTGCGCACGCCACCAGCGGGCTGGAACCCTCATTGATTGAGGCGGACTGGACCGCCCTGGTGGCAACGGTGCGCAAGTTGGTATCCCAACGGGCCCTGATTGTGTTGCTGAGTAACTCGGACCTATCCTCGGCTGATGTTGGCCTCCTACCGGTCATTGGCGCACTGACCAAGGACCACACCGTGGTTCTGGGCCGGGTCATTGACCCCATGACCGCCGAGCTTGCCACCCTTAGGGACAACTCAATCGAGGTCTATGACGCGGCCGCCGCCGAGCGTGAGGCCGTGGAACTGCACACTGCCCAGGACATCCTGCGCCGCCGTAACGTCACAGTTGTCCCCCGGCTTCCCCAAGAATTGGCCCCTGCCCTTGCGGACACATACTTGGATCTCAAGGCCGCCGGCAAGCTCTAGGCGGATTCATTTGGCCGCAATTTGGGGGTTATTGGTGGCTTTTAGGTTGCTTAATGGGTGCCGAGTTTGTAGTATGTGAGTATGTTGAGATTCGAGAAAGATACAGAAACTCGCAAATCACGGCGCGTCGCCGAGCCAAGTGGGGCCTACCGAAAGGCACTGACGGATAGCCTAGCGACTGTAGTCACAGAACTCATTGATCTGCTGGGTCCAACACTGACTGCAGCTTTGACGGGAGTGAAGGACCGGAAGCAGCCTTACCGTTGGGCTTCCCAGGCAAGTACACCAAGGCATGAGACGGAAAATAGGCTAAGGATCGCGTACCGCATAGTGCTCTTCCTGCGCGAGGCAGAAAATGACCATGTCATCCGTGCTTGGTTTATCGGAGGCAATCCGAACCTCGATGAAGATACCCCAATCACGGCAGTACGTGAGGGGCGTGACCTTGAAGTCATCGCTGCCGCCCAGCATTTTGTAAATGAAGGGTAGATGGATTTGCCTCTGCTTTGCTCATCGACAGGACTTGCGTTAATAAGGCCCACAACGGATCCTTGTGTCCGGATCAGCAAAGCTAGCTTTCCTCCTCTTGAAGCTATCTATCGAGGGCGCCAAGAGGAGGAAATAAACTATGCTCGTTACAACCGATTTGATACAACCGGCGGGCGCACTCTATACCTTTCAGCCTCCGCACAAACAGCATTCGCTGAAGTCCTCGCGCCATTTAGAGTTCAGATTTCAAAACTCGGTGGGTTAGCTAAAGATGCACAATCCCTCGGGGTTTCTACTGAAGAACTCCTAGAACTTATTCAAAGTGATTGGCTAGAACAAGGCCATATGGCAACAGGCCTAGTTCCCGTAAGCTGGCGCGAAGAACGTCAAATTCACCTAGTAGCTCCTCCCATACGTGGCTTTTGGATTGACGTAGAGTCACCGTATTCCATCTCAGCAATTTCTAGGCTGCTACAAAACCCTAAGAATTCTTGGGTAACTTCTGAATTGGGAAAACTTGGTGTCAACGAACTAGATACGGGCCTACTTCGTGGCCCTAACCGCCAAGCAACAGTTATCCTGTCTTCTTTACTGCGAACGACCAGGCTCCAAGACGGAAATATTCCTTTAGATTTAGTTTATGAGAGCAAGCATGGGCTCGGGCGATGTTTTGCTACGTATTACGATCACCATAAAGACGTAGAAGGAACCGAAGGGGAGCACCCAAAAATTATTAGCAGCTTACCTATTTCCTCATTCCATCCTGATTTAGTTGCCGTTGCAAAATTATTTGGCCTACGAGTACTCTGACCTCACACTTTAAGTTCTTGGCGTCTTGGACTTTGCTTCCACACACAACTCTCAGCTCAGCAGTTTCTTACTCTTCTAAGTGCTTGGACTTTGAGTGGCAGGAGTACTAATTCCAAGTTTCACAGCAACCTTCAAGCGCAATGCCCTAGGCTAGTACCTTGAAGCACGGGTTACTTTACCCGTTGAGGTTTATGGAAAGCAGTGGCATGTCAAACCAGTCACCCCAAAATATCAAAGACCAGCGCCGGGCTGAGGCACGGCAATATTACGAGGAGCAAGAGGCCAACGCCGCTCGCCGTGAGCGCCGCCGCCGCAGGATCTCCCTGTTCGTTGTGGGTGCCATGATCCTGAGTTTTGCTGCACCAACGCTGGCGTTCTTGTTTCAGTAACGTGTCTCAGTTGCACACTTAAGTAACGCTGTGGCGGCCCGCGCCTATGAGGACTTAGGCAGCGTACAGCTTGGTATACCCGCCCTGGTGGCTTTCGAGGTCACCGGTGATGCCTTGGGCCACGGCTTTGCGTCCCAGAATGTATACGTAGGCCCAGAACATTGCTAGGGCGATTGCACCAATAATAATCTTGAGCCACCAGACCATAGCCGAGCCGGTAACAAAGCCTTCAACAATGCCGGATAGGCCAAGGACAAAGACCAGCCCCACCGCGACTAAGATGAGGGTGCGGCCTTCTTGGGCAAGCGCGACGGAACGCGGTTTGGTCCCGGGCGCGACCCAGGCCCAAAAGAGTTTCAATCCGGCTCCTCCGGCCACAAAAATGGCCGTGAGTTCGAGCAGACCGTGCGGGGCAATGAGTTTGAGGAACAGTCCCAGCTCACCGTAGTGGGCCATCATGCCGCCGATGGATCCAACCATGATTGCGTTTTGGGCCATGACCCAGATGGGCCACAGTCCCGTGACCCCAAAGGCCACGCATTGGGCCGCAATCCAGGCGTTGTTGGTCCACACCACGGCGGCGAAGTCGAACCCGGGTTCGTAGTAGCTGGCAAACGCATTGTTGACGTATTCGAGCCGGTCACTCTCGGTTCCCATGGTTTCCAGCCCTGCCGGGGAGGTGGCCACCCAAATCCCCATGACCACGGCGACAAGTAAGCAGGCCGCGGTAACAGCGTGAGCCCACCACCGCACCCGGTAGAACGCGGCCGGGACCTGAC
Source organism: Jonesiaceae bacterium BS-20 (assembly GCA_039995105.1). Lineage (GTDB taxonomy): Bacteria > Actinomycetota > Actinomycetes > Actinomycetales > Cellulomonadaceae. Next base: position 450,737 of record CP146203.1, on the reverse strand, counting down.
GCAGGAAGAAGTCTTTGATCGTGTACCACTGCGGATCGTGACTGCCCGAGATTCGGGTACGAGCACGTGCAAGGGTCAGGGATAACTCGGAGATTAACGCCGGGTCGGGTGCACTTGAGCGCACAACCGAAAGGTGCGTCGCAACCGTTTGGTACAGCCCAATGAGCTCGTCCGCTTGGGCTCCGGTGAGCCTGCGGGTACGGCTCAGCGTATTGAGTCGTTTCCATTGGTCGCGGTGTACGGCGGTAAAGGCATCGAAATCCACTCCCCTACCTTCCCACACATCGAACCGGCTTGAGGGTTACGTTCCTTAGAGTCTCCCCATGAGGTTGCCAGCACTACAACCAGCGACTTTGACGATTCCTGCTTAAGCATCACACGTACGTTCAGTTCCGCTTGATCGATGTAGTAAGCGCGGCACACGGGTGGGCAATATTTGGCACGATTCATGAAGCAGTGAGAAGCGGTAACTGATAATTTCCACACTACCTATTATCAGTTATGCTGTAACTGATAATAGCATCCAGATCTTTTATCAGTTAGGCATAAGTACACGTAATGGGACTACCTTCCGGAACACCAAAGAGCCTTCCAAGTCAGTGGCCTGCCGTTACATATGAAGATCAGGTTTGGGGTGGCGGAGGGATCGCCGCAGTTGGCCCTGCCGCAACCCGAGCATCGGACAAAGGGAGCCGTTATCGCTCTGCGGTACCCCCCATGATTGCTACTCTTGCGCCTCGCGCAACACCTGATGTTGAAGAGCTCGCACAAGAAGCTGAAGATGAACTTCACCGCTTCGACTCCGAGCACGGTGAGAAAATGCGTGGATTCGCGCCGATCCTATTGAGATCCGAAGCAGCGGCATCGTCGCAGATCGAGAATCTCACCGCATCTGCACGTCAGATATTCACCGCAGAGCTTGGCGGCACCGGCAAGCGTAATGCATCTGAAATTGTTGCAAATACTAGAAGCATGGAACGAGCAATCAGCCTTTCAGCAGATCTTTCTCCCAACTCCATGGCGCAGATGCATCACGTTCTCATGCAAGACCAAGCACACCATACCCCCGGAGAAATTCGCGATCAGCCGGTTTGGATTGGGAAAAACGCCTCCAGTCCGGTTGGCGCAGTCTACGTGGCTCCAGACTATAAACGGGTGCCCAATCTACTTACCGATCTAGCTGTGTTCTCACAGCGATATGACATTCCAGCACTGGTACAGGTCGCGGTTGCACACGCTCAATTCGAAACTATTCACCCATTTTCTGACGGCAATGGGCGCACCGGACGCGCACTGGCTCAGGCAATGTTGCGCCGCCGGCGGTTGACGCGCAATATCGCGGTTCCGGTATCCGCGGGTCTGCTGGTTGACGTAGCCGGATACCACCAGTCACTGACGGAATACCGAGATGGTGATGTGAGTCCAATCGTCAAAAGTTTTGCATCAGCCGCCTTGCGAGCGGTGCCCAACGGCAAGCGTCTCATCGCCGATATTGATGCGATTGGTGATCAATGGAATCTCATGATCAAAGCACGTGCAGGGAGCGCAAAACGTCGGCTCGTTGGGTACGCCTTGCACCAGCCGGTATTTACCGCAGAAATGGCCGCCACTGCAATTGGTGTAAGTTTGACAAACGTTTACCGTGACCTACGCGATTTACAAGAACAGGGGTTTCTTGCAATGAAGGCCGAGCACAGAGGGCCTACTGCGTGGCGTCAGCAGGAAGTGCTTGATGCAGTCGATGCATTCGCGTTGCGAGCAGGGCGGTGGGACGGCGCACCCACCTGATTCTCAACCTTAGGCACCAACGTTAGAGCTCGTTCACAGGAGTTCCACACACTGCGGAGATCAAAACGAATATTCTCCCGTCCTGCAGTAAACCTGATTCTGGTACGCCAGAAGATCCCGCCACTGTTATAGGCTCAGTGAAGCAGGTAACGGTTAGGCACAGACGGGGTTTGGGTGGGGATGGACGAGCAGATCATCATTGGTGAGGGCGTGGTTCTCGATGCCCGCCCCGCTTCCTTTGCAACCCGCGGCTTGGCATTTGCCATAGATATCCTTGGCATTTTGGCAATTATTTTCATCGTCAGTTATTGGTTGTCTTCTACCTCGATCTTCCTCGGCGATCTCTCAAACGCACTTGCGATTGCCATAGTCGTATTTTTCATCGTCATTTTGCCTACCGGTGTGGAATCGTTGTCCCACGGACGCTCACTCGGCAAGTGGGCAATGGGCTTGCAGGTGGTGCGCGATGACGGCGGTCCGGTAACCGTGCGGCACAGTTTTATCCGGGCCCTGGTCGGTGTGGGCGAACTTTGGTTGACCACCGGTGCGGTTGCCCTGATTACCTCGCTCATTAACCCACGCGGCAAGCGGTTAGGTGATCTGTTGGCGGGCACCTTTGTCATCCGGATTCGCGGCGGTGGCCCACGCAGCGCCACGATCGTCATGCCACCCCACCTGGCCAGGTGGGCCACGGCAACGGATATGGCTCAATTACCCGATGGGTTGGCGTTGTCCTGCCGTCAGTTCTTGGGGCGGACCAATACCTTGCATGCAGGGTCCCGTCAGCAGATGGCCCAGGACTTTGCTGGTCAGCTTGCAACCAAGGTTGCCCCGCTGCCACCGGCCGGAACCCACCCGGAAGACTTCATTGCGGCCGTCATCTTAGAGCGTTCGCGCCGCGAACAACAGAGCGAAGCCAACCGCCAGGAGTACGCGGGCCAGCTCCAAGCACAGTTGCAGGCTTTGCCTTACGGGATCCAAAACCCCGAAAACTAGGGCCTACCTGCTTGGAGTTTCAACTCCCAGAATTGGAAATTGAGATTCGCTCAGTCCCTCTAATAAAGCAACCAAACCCAACAACCAGCCTTCAGTCAGGGCCGTTATCGGAATTTACTTCCGTTTTTCACTCATACTTAGTAGACTCTGAGAGTGCTACTCAATTTTGCGGTCCGTAATTTCCGCTGCTTCAGCGATGAAGCCCAGCTTTCACTCACTTCACCTTCCCTGCGCACCAATATTCCCCGCAAAGGGCAAACTTGGATTGAGGCGACCGAGCGAGTTGCAGCAATATTTGGCCCAAATGCATCAGGAAAGACAACGATTCTCGATGCTATCCATGCTGTAGCCATCGCGGTGCTGTCTCCTGGTGCGGGCACAGTTTTCCAACCAACTCTTTCAAGGTCCTCGGACTCTCCAGCAACCGAATATGCGATTGATTTCATCAGCGGCGATGTCCGCTATCAATACGAGATTCGCGCTTCTCGCTGGGGTATTTCCTGGGAAGCACTCTACTCATTTCCCAAAGGTACCCGCCGAACAGTATTCACACGTTTCCAAGAAGAACGCGATTCTGAACTCGAGTTCACCAAAGGTAGCTCGCTTGTCGGCCCAACAGCTGAAGTCCTCAGGATTACCAAGCCAACCATGCTATTCATGTCTACCGCACATAAGTATGGGCACAAGGCACTGAGCTCAGTAGCCCGAACTCTAGTTGCCGATGTTGGGATCAACTTTGTCTCTTTCCGTGACACCCAGGATGAAACAGTGCTGCAACGTGTAGTGATGGAGATGGTTGCTGACCCTGGGAACACGCAAGTTGACCTCGTAAAAGCTCTTGTTCAAGCTGCAGATCTCGGTATTGAGAGAGTTGAGATTCAGCGCGAGACTATCGATGAAAAAGAGTACGAGTGGATCGTGCGAATGGTTGAAGCGCTCAATGACGGAACAGAACGCTCCAAGGAAGATATTCCTCGGCTTCGAGATGCAGTTGTTTTCTTTCACCGCTCAGAAGAAGGCGAAGAATTTAAGCTTCCAGTTCAAAACCAAAGCGCAGGAACGATTACCTGGCTCACCACTGCTTGGCACGCACTGAAAGCCCTGAGAGCCGGGTCAGTGCTACTTATTGACGAGCTTGATGCAAGCCTGCACCCTGAGCTAGCAAGGTATGTTGTAGAACTCTTTCAGACTCCACACTTCAATCAGCATGGCGCGCAACTAATCTTTACCTCACACGATATTTCACTCCTTGGGAATGCACCGACTCGGCTCCTCCAACCGCGCAACGTATGGTTTACGGAGAAAAAGAAAGCCGGGCAGTCTGAACTCTTCTCTATGTCTGAGTTTGATAACCGCGCAGGCAACAACGACGAGCGTAGATACATGGCAGGTCAGTTCGGTGCGCTTCCGGACATCGATGACCACCTATTGATTCAGTTTGTTGCCTCCGAGGCTGCGGAGGATCCGGTCGATGTCTAGAGCACCAAATTTCTCGTCCAGAAAGTCACAACGCAAGAAGAAGCGCACCATCTTGATTGTGACGAATGGTGAACGTACGGAAATGCTCTATTTGAAAGAACTGAAACGAAGAGCAAATCTCACAGATGCAATCGTTAAGGTCAAGTTTGTTGCCGGGGAGCCCTCTACCCTAGTTCGAAAGCTTGAAGCACCACATGGAGACTTAACTGGGTTTGACGAGATCTGGCTAGTAGTCGATGAGGACGGTAAAGACCGGGCTCATTTTCTTCAAGAGTGTATTAAAGCATGCACCAAAGTTCAGCAGTGGGTTGCTATTCTCTCAATTCCAAGTTTTGAAGTTTGGCTCATTGCACATTACGAACAAGTCCGCAGGTACTCGGATCAAGCAGGGGCTAGGCAACACTTTAGAAGCCTGATTTCAAAAGCGGTACCTGATAAGGAACTCCCTAAGAATTTTCCCTTCGAGAACATTCCCTTGACCGTAACACAGTGTCGTTTGGTGAATACACAGGGCCCGGTGAAAAACTCCACCCCATCAAACCCGGGCTCAGCAATGCCATTGCTCGTTGAGCGGCTTAATATCGTCCCTTAGCTATCAATGTAAGCAAGATTCATGCAAGTTCCTCGGATCCTGTTATTTGGAAGGTCTTGCCTTACGGGATCCAGAACCCCGAAAACTAGACCAACACCGTCTCCATTAGTTCTGGTTTTTCTCCACCAATCAGGCGCGCCTTTGGCCGGTTTCTGCAGATAAGGGACCAAGGGCCCCCATTATTTTCTTTTCTACCGGTTGAATAGTGCACATCCATGTGATGAGCATTACAGCCGGGAGATTCAATGTCACTCATAGAAGCAAGTTCTGGTGCCACCAACCAGATTGGTAGGCGTTCCATACTCAAATGGGGCGCGGTAGCCGGGGGCGGTGCAGCCCTTGTTGGTACTGGAAGCTATCTGGGGGTGTTACCCGGCGTTGGGGAGGCCAACGCCGCCCAACTGTCCCCTACAAACGCGGACAAGACCGTGTGGTCCTCTTGCAACGTGAACTGCGGTTCGCGTTGCCCACTGCGGATGGTGGTCAAGGATGGCCAGATCACCCGCGTGCTGCAGGACAATACCGGCGATGACTCGATTGGCACCCAGCAGATCCGGGCTTGCGTCCGTGGGCGTTCCATCCGGCAGCGAATCTACAACCCGGACCGGCTCAAGACCCCAATGCGCAGGCGCCCGGGGACGCTGCGCGGCGAGGGTAAGTGGGATGAGATCACTTGGGACGAGGCATATGAGGAGATCGCGCAGACGCTGACCCGGCTGATCAAGGACCACGGTAACGAGTCCATTTACTTGAACTACGGAACCGGTACCTTGGGCGGGACCATCACACGTAGTTGGCCACCGGCCCAGACTCCGGTCGCCCGGTTGATGAACACCATTGGCGGTTACCTCAACCACTATGGTGACTACTCAAGCGCCCAGATTGCCGGCGCGGCCAGCCACCACTATGGCGGGTGGATTGGCTCAAACAGTTTTGATGACGCCAAGAACGCCAAGCTGCAGATCATGTTTGGTAACAACCCGCTTGAGACCCGCATGAGTGGCGGTGGGGAAACGTTTGTTACCCAGCAGACCAAGAAGCTGCACAATGTGCGCACCATCGTGATCGACCCCAGATACTCGGAGACTGCGCAAAATATTGCTGACCTGTGGGTGGCTAACCGCCCGGGTACGGATGCGGCGCTCGTGGCCGGCATCGCGCACACCATGATCACCCTTGGACTGCATGACCAGGAATTCTTGGACAAGTACTGCGTGGGCTTCGATGAGGACCACATGCCGCAGGGTATCCCCGCGGGCAACTCCTACAAGTCCTACATCATGGGCCAAGGCCCCGATGGAATTGAGAAAACACCCGAGTGGGCCGCCCAGATCACGGGCGTTCCAGCGGCCCAGATTGTACAGTTGGGCCGGGAGATTGGCGCGGCCAGTCCGGTTGCCATCACCCAGGGTTGGGGACCGCAGCGCCACGCCAATGGTGAAAACCAGGCCCGAGCCATCTTTACCCTCGCGGCACTGACCGGCTCGGTTGGGGTTCCCGGCGGCGGCACCGGCGAGCGCGAGGGCAGCTTTGGGCTTCCCATGGCTAACCCGTTTGCCACGGACAACCCCGTGGAGACCTCGATTTCCGTCTACGGCTGGACGGATGCGGTTGAGCGCGGCCCCGAGATGACCGCGCTTGCGGACGGTGTGCGTGGCAAAGATAAGCTAGGCACCGGCATCAAGATGATTTGGCAGTACGCCGGCAACGCACTGGTCAACCAGCACGGCGACATTAACCGCACGGTCAAGCTCCTGCAAGATGACACTCTGTGCGAGATGATCGTGGTCATTGATAACCACATGACAGTCTCCGCGCGGTATGCGGACATCTTGCTTCCGGATACCACCAACGCGGAGCAGATCGATGTCATCCAGCAGGGTTCGGCCGGTTCCATGGGGTATTCGATCGTTGCTGACCAAGTCATTGAGCCGCTTTATAACTGCAAGACCACCTACGAGATGATGACGGGCATTGCCCAAAAGTTGGGTGTCGAGCAGGAGTTCACCGAGGGGAAGACCCAGGAAGATTGGGTCCGTCAGGTCATTGATGAGTCCCGGGAAAACATCCCCGAGTTGCCTCAGTTTGATGAGCTGCGGGAGATGGGCGTATGGAAGGTCAAGGGTGAGTCTCGAGTGGCCCTTGCGGACTTCCGGACTGACCCTCAGGCGAACCCTTTGGAAACTCCCTCGGGCAAGATCGAGATCTTCTCGGAAGCTTTGTGGAACATTTCCCACACCTGGGAGCTGCCAGCCGGTGACAAGATTACGGCGCTTCCGGAGCACATTGATACTTGGGAAGGCCCCACGGAGGCAAAGACCAACGAGCGGTTCCCGTTGCAGGTCATTGGCCACCACTACAAACAGCGCACGCACTCCTCTTACGGCAACGTGAAGTGGTTGGCTGACGCGCACCCGCAGGTGGTTTGGGTTAATACTGCCGATGCCTCAGCACGTGGCATTGCCAACGACGATTGGGTTGAGGTCTTTAATGACCGTGGCCGGGTGCAACTTCAGGCCCGTGTGACGGCCCGGATCGCACCCGGGGTGCTTTCGGTTCCACAGGGGGCTTGGTTCAAGCCCGATGCAGCTGGGATAGACCAGGGCGGCTCGGTCAATACGTTGACCAGTTGGCACCCGTCCCCCATTGCTAAGGGCAACGCCCAGCACACCACCCTTGCCCAACTGAAACTTGCCTGACGGTAGATGGGATTGTCATGACTGAACAACTTGGTTTTCTTTTTGATCAAAGTCTGTGCACGGGCTGCAAGGCCTGTTCAATTGCGTGCACGGACAAGCACGATTTGCCGGAGGGTGTCACGTGGCGCCGCGTTGCCGAGTACACGGGCGGCACCTGGCAAAAGGATGGGGATACGTTCATCCCTAACGTCTTCACCTATTACACCTCGATCTCTTGCAACCAGTGTGTGGACCCTATTTGTGTTCAGGTCTGCCCAACCACGGCCATGAGCGAGGGCGAGGATGGCGTTGTCACCATTGACCAGGATAAATGCGTGGGCTGCCGGTACTGCGAGTGGGCCTGCCCTTACTCGGCACCGCAGTTCAACGCGGAGACCGGGCACATGTCTAAGTGCGACATGTGCGCGGATTATCGCGCCGATGGTGAGGACCCCGCGTGTGTGGCTGCCTGCCCGTCACGGGCTCTGGACTGGGGTCCAATCGATGAGCTACGCGCCGAGCATGGCGACCTAGCCGGGGTTGAGCCGCTGCCAGACCCAAGCATCACCAGACCCAACCTCGTCATCATTCCGCACCGTGACGCCCAGCCAACGGGAACCGGCACCGGCGACATTGCTAACCCCAAGGAGCTATGACATGAATGTCCACGAGCTACCAATGATTATTTTTACAATCTTTGCCCAGATGAGTGTGGGTGCCTTTGTAGTCCTTGGGATTATCCAGGTGGTTGCCCGCTTCAAGGGCGGAACCAGTGCGGTAGATAAGATCACCGATCCCCTGTTGTATGCCATTGGGCCGGCCATGGTCTTTGGGTTGATCGCGTCTATGTTCCACATGAACGACATCACCAATACGTTGAACGTCCTGCGGCACTGGGATTCTTCTTGGCTGAGCCGCGAGATCATCTTGGGGGCCTCATTTGCGGGACTCGGATTCCTGTTTGCCTTAGCCCAGTGGTTCAAGTGGGGTTCAACCCTCCTACGCCAGATCTTGGCGGGGGTCACCGCGGTTGTTGGTTTGGCGCTGGTCTATGCCATGTCCATGATCTATTACACGCTGGTCACCGTTCCCGCGTGGAATACCTTTGCAACGCCGGCCCAGTTCTTCACCACCACGTTCCTGCTGGGTTGCTTGGCGGTCGGAGCCGCTCTCATGTCCACCATCATGTGGCGAATCCGCAAGACAACGTCTACCAAGTCCCAAGTCAGCGAGGCCGATGCTGAGTCTCAAGTTGTCGATGCCAGTACCCGGGTTTTGATGACTACAGTCTTGAAGGGAGTGGGGATCGCCTCAGTGGTTCTGCTCAGTGCGCAGTTCATTATTATCGCCCTGCACCTCTCCAACCTCGCCGGGGGCGGAGCAATTGAGGCCCAGTCCGCTGTGGTCTTTAGTGGAGGCTGGTTCATAGCCCGCCTGCTGCTTGTATTTCTGGGGGCGGGACTGCTGGCCCTGTTTGTGTACCGGTATGCAGCATCGGGAGCTCCAGCTCGCCACCTAGCCATCTTCGCTACCAGCGCGTTTGTCTTGGTCCTTGCCGGTGAAATCATTGGCCGGTCCCAGTTCTATGACTCCATGTTCCGGATTGGGATGTGACCGCTGTGACCGCACCAACGACTACACCAATAACAACACCCACGGACACTACTGCAGCCAAGGATGTGGTCCAAAGCCTCGACCTCGCCGCGTTAGCTGAAACGCTGGATCAACTAACCGCCGGGTTCCAAACCCTGAGTACCTTCTTACTGCGAGCGCCAAACCAAGAGGTACTGGATCAGGTGCGTACCCAGGAGATGCTCCAAGATTGGCCGGGGCTACCCGGCCCGGAGCGCACCCAGGGCATTGGGCACCTGCTGGAGTCTGCGGCGCTTGGGGAAACTGCCCAGGAGGTGGCCTCGGACTATAACTCGTTGTTTGTGGGGCCTGAGCGGACCAAGGCAGCGCCCTATGAGTCTGTCCACTTGTCCAAGGAAAAACTAATCTTTGAGCAGCAGACCTTTGCTGTGCGGGCCGCGTATGCCGAGTTTGATCTGGCCGCGCCCAAACTGAATCAGGAACCGGATGACCATATTGGGCTCGAACTTGGGTTTTTAGCCATGTTGGGGCAACGCGCATTGGACTGCATTGCGGACTCAAGCGCTCCTTCTTCCGAGCAGCCAGCCGAGCGGTCACCGCAGGAATTGGAACAGCAGGTGCAGGAACTGAACAAGGTCCTGGCCGCTATCTTCTCCTTCCTTGACCTGCATGTGCTGCGTTGGGCGCCAGCATTCTTCACGTTGGTCAACGAGCAGGCTGAGACCGAGTTCTTCCGCGGTGTGGGCGCGCTTGGCCTTGGAGTCTTAGAAGATGCCGCACGGTCATTCAACCTCTGACCCGGTTGAGCTTCGAAGTGTCCTGCGCTGGGTGACCGAGCAGCAGGGTTCCAAGTGGGCACCCCGCCTGGAGTTGGTGTGCGCTGAGCACCCCGACCCACAGCGGGGTGTCTCCCAGTTTGAAGTCATTGGGTTGGCCGGCTGCGCCGCACAGGTAGCCCCGCATGAGTTACTCGAGTTACTCGTGGCCGGGGCGCACTCGGTAACTATCCGGCTTGACCAATGCGCCAGATCAGCACGGGTACAAGACAACTTCAGTCATTTAACGGAGCTCTTTGCCGCAACCGGCATGACCTCTCTGAGGCTCAGCACCACCCCACCGAAGGCAAAGCGCCGCCGCACGTTATTGGATAGCGCACGCATGCCGGTTTCCCGGCGCCGGCTGCTCACCCTTGGCCTATCCGGAAACGGCGATTCATCGCCTGGTCCCCCAACACCAGATCTCTCCCACTCGGACCCGCAACGTGAAGCGGTTGCCCTGCGGTACCTGATGTCCCAACACCTGAAGAACAACAGTGAGCATAAGGAAGACATCATTGCCGCGCTCACAGCTTTGGACTCCCCCGCCGTCAAACTTGCGGCACCGGGCTGCGTTGCTTGCAACGTGTGCGTGCGAACGTGCACTTCCGATGCCCTACGCCTCAATCACAGCGGACCACCCGGCACGCTTACCGTCAGCACGTTGTCACAGCGCCCGGCGCTTTGCGATGGTTGCAACTTCTGCGTCTCTGCCTGCCCCAAGGACGTGCTCAGCATCGCCGGGACCTGGGACTGGGCCACCACCTTGTTCCCGCCCAACTCCCCACTTGGCCAAGAGCACGTGCAACACCAAGAAGTCAGCGCCCCGGTGGTCTCCTTGACCACCGCAACCTGCGAGCGCTGCAACACCCGGTTCCCATCCACCGAGGCAACCAGCCTGTGTCAGGTCTGCTCATACCGGCGCAAGAATCCCTTTGCCTCCACCATGCCACCGGGCTTTCGCCCGCCACCAAGCGCCGCCGGCTGATAGTCACTATCGCAAACCCCATTCGCCCTGGCAACGGGGTGAGCTAGGCACGACCAACTCAACCTTCCGTACGGCGCCTCGTTGTTACGGCACCCAACCCAGCAAGCAAGAGGGTCAAGGCAATGCCACCTATTGCCAGCACTCGCCCGCTACCGGTCTTAGCCAAAGCTGACTTGCCCGTCTCCGCAGAATCTTCTTGGTCCGTAGAGTTTTCTTGATCTACAGAGTCTTGTGGACCAGTCGTTGGATTACCCGTTGGCTTGGGCCCAGGACTCGGCTTGTCGGTAGGTGTTGGGCTAGGCGTTGGCTCCGGCTGAGGAACAGGCAAGCTTGGTGTTATTGGAGTCCACGGGGTGCCCACCTTTACTTCAAGCTGCTCCGAGTTAGAACCAAGGTAGTTTTGGTCAGCCGCCGTGAACTGTGCGGTCACCAGGTAGTTACCCACGCTCGTTCCCGTCCAGGTCTGTTGCGCTTGGCCGTCCAAGGTTTCAACTGGATCCCCAAGAGACTCTCCGTTGACAAAGAACTCCACTGTCCCGGTTGGGGCAAGTAGGGCATCGGCACGCTCACCCTCGGTCTCGATGGTCGCCGTAAAGGTCGTTTCCTTACCAACGTTCACCACCCTGGGAGCTGCCGTGAGTTCCACGGCAGTCTTGGCGGCCACAACTTCAAGTACGCCCTCGGCGCTTTGAGATCCGGCGTGGTTTTCATTACCCACATAGGTTGCGGTAACTGCAAGGCTGCCTAGCTGATTAGTGGGGATATTGACGGTGGCCGTTGCGGGTTTAGAACCAGACAATGGAGCTTGGCCATCTTCCTTTGGCTCGTCTAGGGTCACGGTTTGCAACAATTCACCATTGGCATACACCTCGACGTCACCCACAGGGGTTACGGTGCTCGGCGCAACTGGGCTTACCGTGACTACAACGGAGGTCAGCTCGTTAAAGTTGGCCCGCGCTGGCACGCTGATAGCCGTTGTAGTTTCTGCTTGAGTGACCCGGACCGGGGAGAACAGTGGGGTTCCCCCAGAATCATTCGAGCCCACCCAAGGCAGCAGATTCTCATTGCCGTGGAAGTCCGCAGTGACGTCCCACGTCCCAACCGGAATGGTAGAGACCACCGCGGTTGACCACAAGAACGCGGACGCAGCCCAAGCTTCTTCGGAGATTGGTACTTCAAAGAAAGGGAAGGGCTCCGTCTGTAAACCGCCGCTTCCTACGCTCAGGCGTGACTCCTGAGCACCTTGACGTTGGACAAAGAACTCTTGGGTACCTTGTTCACCGGCAAAGTTCACTGGAACACCTGGCATGACGGACCACAGGTTGATGGGCTCACCGTAGATGTACGAATCTGTGTTGCCCAAAGCGCCATGGCTGGCCACGGTCGGCACTTGCGCACGTGAGACTAGGTAACTGGTTGTAACACCGGAGGCCGCAAGGAAATTAGCGTCCCCGGCGTACTCTGCCTTGATTTCGTATTCGCCTACCGCGTTCAACGGCAGCTCGAGGGTGAAATGAACATCGCCGCTCCAGGATTCAACGTATCGGTCCGGTTCCGGCTGTGCTACTCCATCAAGGTAAAACGCTACTGACCCGGTTGGCTCGACACCTTTGCGGGGTGACTTGAGCGTTGCGGTTACCCAACCGGCTTTGCCGTATTCCAGGTTCGTGCTTGGGCTAACCACTACCTCTAGTGTTGGCTTCAGTTGACCGAGTGTGATCGCTACGAGGTCGCTTGCGCCGGCTTCAAAATTTGGATCTTCTTGAAGTTCTGTCCAATAGAACCACCCATCACCGGGGGCTTGGGAGACCTCAAATGATGCCACACCACCTGCGCCGATCACGGCGCTCCACGTTTTGGTCGAAGGAGTAGTTGTGCGAGATTCCGTGGGATTCGCGTGCAAGAACGCAGTCATCCCTTGTGGGACTGGTTTGTAGTTGGCGCCGAAATTGAAAGCAGCTTCTACATTAAAGGAATCCGTTGCGGAAATGATCGTGCTTGGCAGCGTAACCGTGGACCGGACATTCACCTTGCGAACATTGACGGAAGCAGTTGCTACGGAAGTCTCGTACTCTGAGGGGAAAATTGGCGCATAAGCAAAGTTAAACGTCTTGGGACCGGCCTCGGTTACTTGGAAAGGGTACGTAACTTGACCATTGTTACCGATGTAGATTCCGCCGTACGATTTGCCACTCGTGTCGGTGACCTGGACTACTCCACCTCGTACGGGATCGCCCTTCTCGTCAACAACCTCGATTGCAGCGTCAAGGGGAGAATAGGCAACCGGGTCTCCATCAATTTCGTTGCCACTTGAGGGTTGCAGATCCACGGTCATGGTGGTTTTGGTCGGTGGCAGCGTGTAAGTCAGATAGACATAACCGGCGCTCATGAACCCTTGGTCTTCCCTCATAGCAAATAAGTTAGAGCCTCCAAGAACACCAAAGTTCCCGCCAGCGCCGCCTAAGGCCGGGTCAGGTTGAACAGACCCGTTGACACCGTTTCCGCCACCGGCAATAAAGGTGTCATCACCATCATTGATGGTGATAGCGCTCGATCCACCACCTCCGCCGCCAAGGAACTCGCCAGATGCGTCCGTGCTACCTGGCAGACCTGGAGCGAACCCTTGCCCACCGGTTCCGGGTTTGCCATCTACCGGTGCGTTGCCCTGACCTCCTGCTACAAGAGTCAGTTTTTGTCCTGGAGTAACGGCAAAGCTACCTGTTGCCCGTTTCCCAAGTTCAGAATTGTTGGGCGTTACCGCGGTGTTATTGGAAGCGCCTCCGCCTCCGCCTCGGATGTCAAAATTAATGCTTGTGACACCTTCTGGCACCGTCCAGGTAACAACACCTTGGCTGGGCACAACTTCAAAAGTCCTGCCCCCACCTATCGCGTTGGCTTGAGTGGCTCCCAGTGTTCCTGTTACTAGAACACCTGAAATCAGTAAAGCAAAGGACACGAATAAGGCGACAACTCGATTGCATGCGAACTTCTCGGACAGGTTCATTTTCCCCCTTGAATGGCTGTCTCATTTTCTTCGCGCAACCGGGCACAACTACCCATGGAATTCGGCAAAGATGAAATAATTGTACGGGAACAATTATCGGGCCGATACCCATTTGTAATGATCAGAGAAGTTTTTTTAGTGAGAAGAGTGGTATTTTCCGATGCCTTATTTGGCTGCGTTCTTAGGCTCAGCTTCCAGCAGACGCAGAAACCCCTTGGCATCTACAATGCCGCCGGACTTACGTCCAGTATCGAGCATTGCCCGCTGATAGTCCTTGCCGGTATCCGCGGATAGGTATGCCAGCACAAGTTTGGCTAGTGTCCGCCAAATGTTGCGTTGGGCCCCAGCAACGATTCGAGCGCACAACTGCGTCAACGGGGGTGCAATGTTGGCATCCGTAAATTCCCGTTGAGACGCTCGCAGCTCCTTACCTATAATCAGGTCACCAGAAGACCACGCAGAAGCCTCAGCCGAGCACTGTCCCGCCAGCTCGGCGATCAGACCAATCAACTCCGATTGGTCACCCACAACGAGTTCATGGTCGGCAGCTAGGTCTACTAAGTCTTGGTCCGCACTGCGGCGCCCAGCTGACCTGCTAAATACTCCCAAGCTCATGAGCTCGGCGGTGAGCATGTGCTGGTCCTCGCCCAACCAGGCCGCACTTTGTGTCCACACCTGTGCCAATGACCCATCCCGCAACCGGGACACCAAGCCTGCGTCAGGAACTGCCAAGACCTCAGCTATTGCCAGCCACCCAACCCCACGCCCGGCAGCGGTATCCGCAACCTTAGTAAAGAACGTGGGCGGAAACTTCATCTTAGGTGCGGGCATACCCACACCCTAGGCCACGAATTCCCTCGTTCTCTGGGACATTGGAACCACCGGACCGGTTGGTTTCAATCACGTTGTGGCTGGATCAAGCTCTTTAGTTGGGTCCTCTTTTATCTCAGGCACTACTTCAGCAGGTCGCTTAAGGAACTTCCCTTGCGCCATATCAAACAGTTCTTTTTCAGTGTCATCTTGAAGCTTAATCTTCTCAAGATCCTTGGCAATCCGATTTCTCATTTTTCCAGAGAACGGCTTCTCAACGAACTTGATGATCAAGTACGCCATTAGGAACGTTATTGAGACCGCAATGACTAAAACTGCATATTTGGACATGGTTCCGGCTAGGCGGTCAATGATAAACCAGCCCCACAATTCATGAACCAAGTAAAGAGGGTAAGTGAACAGACCTAGCCAAGTCATCCATTTAGAAGAGATAGAGCGAACTGGTGTAAGTACACAAACGCCAACGATTACAAAAATTAGCACGATCGCAATTGTTAACTTCAGATCGTCGGCGCCGTAAGCGGTATTACGGATGATTCCAGTAGCTGCGCCCTTGGAGCTTTGCATCGAGGCCCATGCAACATTCGATAATAGGACTCCAGCTTTTAGCCAACTCCAGCCCCACTTGTAAATAACAAACATCATCATGCCGCCCGCAAATAGCGGGGCAGAACTTGGCAAGAGGATTCCAGCCAAAAACCAATTGTCTGTCTGTACTGCAAGAAATGCCGTAACAGGCCATAACAGCGAAACCATGACGATCCGCTGCTGGGTAATTCCCCAGAGGATGAAGAGGAAGATGAGGACGTAGAACCTCATTTCGGTCCATAGCGTCCACATCACACCGTCGACATAAGGTGAACCGTTGGGTTCAACTACGAGCGTCAAGTTCACGAGCAGGTCACGGAACTGAAAGTTTGCACCCTTTTCAGGCCAAATTACCCAACGCATTAGCGCGCCAAGAATAATCATTACCCACAACGCGGGGAAGATTCGGGAAAACCGAGAAGCTACAAACTGTCCTGCTGGTCGCTGATAAGCGGACATGAGGATAACGAATCCACTGATCAAGAAGAACAGGTCTACGCCGAGCAAGCCATATTTGGTTACCTTAGACAAACTTGGGAAAACTTCAGAGACAGGCTCTCCCCAGTTCACATACTTGATTGCTGTGTAGTGATAACCAACGACGCCAATTGCCGCTAGGAATCTCATCAAATCTAGGAAAGCAAACCTATTACGTTGCGCTTTCGGCACCGTCGAAGCCACTTGCGTAGCCGAGGCCATCACCAAATTCATTTCTCCAATAAAAAATCGATCAAATACGAGATTTCCATAGTCAACATGCTTCATCTGAATGCTGACTGGCACCTCGGGATCGTAAGTCGTAACGCCACTTTCCTGCGCTCATTCTGCCACATCCTGCACTCGTAGTTAGCAACAAGGTCTACTTGTGATTAGGTCTACATGGTTTCGATCCATTGATCTAAGTCCTTGTCGGAATATCTTTAAACTGCAGTGGCCTACTTGGCTGAAAACAGTGACTGGGCCAGCGGATCTTGCCACCAGGTTACGATCACCGTTAATGGGTTACCTCGGTAGCTTGCAGCACTTTCTCATGCCGTTAAACAAGCTCTTTCTAGTCAGATTCAACAAAGTTCTTACTAATTATCATTACAATCATGCAATCCTGCTGTTCGCACCAATAAAAGCGGGTGAAATTTGCAATACTTGGGTCATGCGTTTTTTTAGAGTTCTTGGATTAGTTTGCACCCTCGCACTACTTGCCACAGGGATTGTCGCCATCGCGCCTACCCCTGCTCAAGCTGCGAACGTGACTTACTACGTCAATTCGTCCAGTGTGAAGCTCAACGTGCGTTCAACGGCTAACGGCACCGTGGTAGACAAGATTGCCCACGGCACCAAGGTCACGCACAACGACGCTGCAAAGAACCGGGTTAAAGCCGGGAACTACACTTGGCGCCTAGTCACCTTTGCTAAAGGGGACTCTGAAAAAGGCCGCACCTCCGGTTGGGTAGCCGAGAATTACTTGGGTAAGACCAAACCCGGCGCGGCCAAGCCACCCGCTACGCCGCAAGCCACAACCATGTATGTGAACTCCTCGGGGACCAAGCTCAACGTCCGCAAAACAGCGAACGGTACCCCGGTCGACAAGCTCGCTCACGGTGCCAAGATCAGTTTTGTGAACAGCCCTGCTAACCGCGTCAAGGCTGGCAACTACACGTGGCGCAAGATTACTTTTGCTAAGTCAGCATCGGACAAGGGCAACACCACCGGTTGGGTCGCTGAAGATTACTTGAGCACTACCGATCCCAAAGCCACTAATAAGCCAAAGCCACCGGTTCCTCCTGCGGCAACCACAATGTATGTGAACTCCTCGGGGACCAAGCTCAACGTCCGCAAGACAGCCAATGGATCCCAAGTAGATAAACTTGCCCACGGCACCAAGATCAGTTTTGTAAATATCCCGGCCAACCGAGTGAAGGCCGGAAGCCATACCTGGCGGCTTATTACCTTTGCTAAGGGTGATGCTGAAAAGGGAAACACCAAGGGTTGGGTCGCCGAGCAATACCTTTCGAGCACAAACCCCAAACCACCTACTAAGCCAACACCTCCTCCAGAGAAGCCAACTCCCCCACCAGCCCCCAAGCAGATCACGTACTACGTAGACTCTTCGAGCGTGAACCTTAACGTGCGGTCCACAGCCAACGGCGCCATTGTGGATAAGCTGCGGCACGCCACCAAGGTTACTTACACGGACATAGCTGCAAACCGCGTGAAGGCTGGTAGCCACACTTGGCGTCTCATCGAGTTCCCTAAGGGTGCTTCTGAAAAGGGTTACACCAAGGGTTGGGTAGCTGAGCAGTATCTTTCCCTGCATGCACCATTTACTCCTCCTACGCCGCCGCCAAGCACCGGCGACGTCCCTAAGAGCTTCGCTTTCAGTGGTGCAGGCTTTGGTCACGGTGTCGGGATGCCACAATACGGCGCTTACCAAATGGCCCGCGAAGGTAAGTCTGCCTCGCAGATCCTTGGCCACTACTACGCCGGCAGCACGGTAGCTAACGCAGCAACCAGCGAATACATCCGTGTCCAGATCCTTGGCCCAGAACCATACAGTTTCAATGGGTACGCAGACTCCCGCACGTCTTCCACGTTCTCGATCCAGAACCGGTCTGCGGTCCCAACTGCCAAGTTCTCCGTTCAGAACGCAAACGCACAGAACATCGCCAACGCAACTGGACTACCTGCCAACCACACGGTGACCTTGGCCGTTTCTGGCACTTCCGTCAAGGCAACGGTCCTCGATGCCTCCGGCAAGAAGGTCACGGAGACCACCCAACCCAAGATTCACTTGGTTTGGTCAGGAACGTCGCGTTACGAGGCCAACGGCCCACAGGCGGTCACCCAGATTGCCGGAGCTCAGGGCACCTACCGTCACGGACGCATGGCTGTCTCCGCTATTGGTGGCAAGCTCAACGTGGTCAACGAGCTCAAGCTCAACACCGAGTACCTTTACGGTATTGCTGAGGTTCCATCCGGTTGGGGTAACAACGGCGGTGCTGCAGCTCTGCAAGCCCAAGCCGTCACCGCCCGCACATATGCCATGTCCCGCCCGAAGGTGAACACCAAGTGTGACTGCAACGTTGTTGATGACGTCCGTGACCAGAACTTCACCGGTTGGAAGAAGGAAGGCGAAGGCTCAAACGGTTCCGCAGGCAAGATCTGGAAGGCCGCAGTCGATGCCACAGTAACCAGCGGCACCAACGCCCAAGTTCTGCAAAAGGGTGGCAAGCCTGTCACAACCTATTACTACTCATACTCCGGTGGTAAGACTTCCAACAGTGAGGACGTTTGGTCATCCAAGATTGACTACCTACGTTCCGTCAATGACCCGTACTCCCTGAACGCACCGGGCAGCCCCGGCCAGTGGGTCCACACCGTGTCCCAGGCTCAAGCCAAGGCTCTGTTCCCAACCCTAAACAACGTTGCCAAGATCGAGATCACAGCCTCTTACTCAAGTGGCCAGCTCAAGACCCTCACCGCAACCTCTTCAACCGGACAGAAGCAAACCCGGACCTTGAAGGCCGACCAGTGGCGCACCGCCGTCAAGGGCAAGAACAACAAGATCGCCACCTCGTCATCTTCAAGCTCACTGCCAGGCAGCTGGGTCACTAAGATCACTGCAAACTAGATCGTCAAAACAACATATGAACTAAGGGGGCAGATGATTTACCATCTGCCCCCTTACTACTTCTTAGGGGCTACCGTTTTCCCAGTTCATCTCCACTCAGTGTATCCCGGACTAGGAACTCTCAACTGAACCCTCAATGCAAATGCGATTTTCTCAAGTTACAGCACGGCGCCGCTCCACTAGCCTTTCATCTGCTTTAAACACCCAATGGTTGATTCCAAGTTTCGAGAAGCATTTTACTAATTCATTACTAACCCTCGGGATGTCTGCTTAACTCACCCAGCACTAAGTGTAAAGATAGTGAACAAGCGTCTGGACTAAACGTCCTTTCTATCAGTTACGAGTTCAATTCCACTTTGGAGGGGCATTGGTTAGAACTACCCTTAAACGCGTTAGGAGCGAGTTCCAATCACTTGCGGATGATCTTGCTGATGGAAGGCAACTCGTGTGGCTTGGCTCAGGTATTTCTAGAGACCAAGTCCCTGATGTAGTCAAACTCATTGAAAAAGTTCTGGAGTTCCTTCAAGAACGAGCAATGAAGGGCCCAGATGAAGCAGAACACCGGCAATGTCTGATCGATTTACTCGATCAATATCTCCCCGGGGAATCTGCAATTTTCCTGGATGACCCTAAAGCTTGGAAACCAAGCAAAACAGAAACGCTTCGAAATAGCTATAGCGACATACTGGGCAGGCGAGTCCGAGGGAAAAGTCAAGACTACATAGCTTTTGAGGGCGCTCAGATCCATCGAACGTACGCTGATCCGTCAATACTTCCCGGAGTCGACCATAAACTTGTCGCAATCCTAATTGCGGAAGAGGTGGTCAAGGAAATTGCATCTGGCAATTGGGACCCACTCATCGAACGTGCCGTTGACGAGATTACAGGTAGCAGGGATTTGGTCTCCGTCTACGTAAATATAGAAGATACAAGAGTTCGTCGAGCTGACAGTACCCGCATTATCAAATTTCACGGCTGCGCTGAGCTCGCGGTGGAGGATCCTGACACATACCGCTCGAAGATGATTTATGCGAACGCCCAAATAGGGAGTTTTGGCCTACTTGGTTCTGCACATATCCAGGATACTTTGATGACTCAGGCAAGAGAGAAAAAATCTCTTTTTCTAGGTCTTTCTGTACAAGATAGTAATCTACTGGCGACCCTATCTAGAGCACTCGAACACTCACCTTGGAGATGGGAATCACAATCTCCTGCGTTTATCTTCGCGGAAGAGTCCTTGAAAGATTCCCAAAGGGACGTACTTACGAATGCATACGTTGAATACGCAGATCAAGAATTTTCCATCGAACAGCGATCCGTTACGGGGGCCTATCCAGCAAAGCTGCTTTCAGCGCTCATCATAGAAGTGTTGTTACGAAAGTACTACGCCCTTGCTGATATCTTTAGCGCCCTGCCTAATTCCAGCAAGGCAGCGATAAAACACGGCCTCAAACAACTCGCAGATCTCTTGGTAGCCGCCATTGCAAACGATCCGAATAAACTAGTTCAGATTCTCGTAGGTCCCTACTCAAACCTACTTCGCGAATTCCAAGGGCTGAGCCCTAAAGATACGTATCATGCTTTGTACCCCGGACCACGAGATTCAATCAGATTGAACGCCCAAGTCGAGGCACTTAGCACTGATCTCTTCGCCACATCTCTGGGCCTTCTAGGTTGGGGAGAGACCGTGCATCTTTGGAAAATTAGACTCAACAATTCAGCGAGGCCCGGCACTCTCCAATTGGAGCAATCCGGCGCCAAGCCAGTGATGATTTCAATTGTGAAAGGTACGAGGGAAGCCGACAAGGTACTTGCTTCTCCTGTATGGGAACAAGAAAATGATCGAATGGCCTTGCTCTATCTCGACGAACAGCCCAAGGCCCAGACCAGAGGTCCGGCAAGCCGACTTGGGAGTGGACGAGGACCACGTACGCGGGCTGAGGTCAGTTGGGACATGCTGACTGATTCTGCTTCAGACGTAGAAGAGATCGCTTCGAGACTTCAGATTGGAATAGGACTATGAGTAACACAGATTCACAATTACTTTCTCGAGTCTCGGAAATCCTATTGAGTTCCAAGTTCTATCTCGTTGGCAGGCCGCTTGTAATCGGTGAAATTCCTCTTGATATCGAGCATGTCTACGTCGGTCCTAAGAATAGAGTAGATCTAGTTGTGCTATTAGAAAGCCCTAGGTCTTCTGAGGATTCCCTCAAGCAATTTTGGTTAATTCAACGATTGGTTCGCGCTCTTGACAGCGTTCAATCCAGGCGGACGATCTCTGTAGTATTTTGCGGAGAATCACCAAAACAGTCAGTCATTCAGAAATTCCAAAACATCACTAGAGTTCTGTCCGTAGACGAACTCTCCCAAGCACGAAAACTAGTTTCTCCCTTACTACCATTGGAGATTCCCGCAAGTTCCACCGAATTCTCAAATGGAATTGATCAGATCAAAAAGCAGTATTTGGGTGGCGCACCAGAGATTCTTCGTTTATTTCTGGATTCCTCACGCAAAGGTTCAAGCAAGGTTGAACTAGAGTACAAAGACTGGATTGACTCTGCGCTAACCAATTAGAGTTCTGGAGCCTAAGACTATGAAACTTAAATCTCTCACCGTTACAAATTTCCGTAGCATTAAAGGCACCTGGCATATTCCGCTGGACTCTCAAGTAGTTCTAATCCATGGCCCAAATGGAGCAGGGAAGACCAGCTTGTTAAGTGCCCTTGAACTCGCGAGTACGGGGGATGTTGCTTATCTAAAAGAACAAGGTGGCAATCTGCCTCAAGTTCTACTCCATGAGGGTAATTCTCATGGACAGGTAAAATTGACCATTGAATCCCCCGATAAGGGAAGGGTATCTGGAGATTTTACGCTTGATCCAACACGTATCCTTGGAAAGCCAGCACTATCCGCTGAAGAACGTATCCATTTCCTTGAACGCTGTTTCTTACCTCAAACTGCCCTTGGTCGTCTGTTGGAAACATATACAGCAACCGGCAAGCAAGTTGATACGGCCCTAATCCGTTTTGTTAAATCAATCATCGGATTAGAGGATCTCGATAACCTAATCGAAGGTCTTCGTACCTCCGGGCACATCAACCGCACAAAAGCTCTGAGCAGTTCTTGGAAACCCACTGAGCAGAAGGCTGAGAAACTGTCAGATCAACGGTCCGAGCTCACCTTGAGATACGAAGAGCAGCAACGACAAGTTGCGAGTACTCTCCAAGACATTAGGTCCCTCTCCGGTTCTGACGACGATGTATCAATTGAACGGATGTATGAATTTGCAGCAAACGAGCAAAACCACTCTCGTGACATTGATAATTCTATAAGCCGCCTTGAATCCGTTAACTCCCGCCTTTCCGGTATTAGGTCTGAACTCCAGTCCACTCGACAGTTAATTCCAAATGACGTTGACTCCGTAACAGATGGAGTTGTTGAAACAAAGGCAGGATTTGAGAAATGGGAATCCACAACTGGTCTAGCGATTATCAAGAGAGTGAACGAGATTCGAAATGAGTATTTTGGTCTCGCTCCCATAGCTTCCATTCAACTCTTCGAGGAGTATAAATCACTCGTTGCCAGTTTGGAGGTTTCTCACCGGAACCAGATTGAAAAGAACGAGCTACTTAAAGCTGCTGATAATCAACGAAGGAAATTACTCAAGGATGTTGCTGCCCTCGATTCAAACATCGTTGTTGTCCGATCCCGCATTTCTGATCTTGTAGTAACTCCGGATGAAGAAAACCTCACTGAAGTCCTTGAAGGCGCTATCAAGCTAATCAGCGATAATGTCTGTCCAGTTTGCGATCAGGAACAGCCAGACAAGACAGAGACTCTCCTGGAACTTGTGCAAAGGAAACTAAACCTCCTTACGAATGGCAAAACGGCTCTCCTTCAAGCCCGCAATGAACTCGACACGTTAGAAACAAGACTCAAAGGTGTCAACACCCAGATTTTGGCACTGCCCGAAGTAGAAGACTACTTAGACAAGCCATGGGCTACTCTCGTTGAAGAGATGACGGGGCTTCAGTCTTCCATTCTAGAAGGGCAGAAACTCTATCAACGCTTACAAGAAAGCACAGTACGCCACCAGCAATTTGCTTCCGATACTGCAAGGAAAGAAATCACTGGTCGCTCGCTTCGGGAGATTCAGAGCGAACTGAATGTTCCCGAAACGGAGAATGATCTTGCACGTGATGCCGAGCTCTTACAGGAGATTGTCACACAACGTATTCAAGAAGCAGCGGCGAGAAAGAAGAATATCAAGTTGCTGACAGAAGCACTTTCAGTTGCCCAATCGTTATCCGAGAAGGCCTCATCGTTGCGCGCTGAAAGAGACTCTGTCCAAGTACAACTAGATGAGCTAGACCTTCGTTTGAGCGCTGCAAAAGCCCGAAAGGACTCAGCAAATGACATTAGAAAATCGGCTGAGAGAGTACGTTCAGCACTCATCAATAAGGTATTTAGTGATTCCCTAAACTCCTTGTGGTCGGATCTATTCAGTCGGTTCATTCCGACTGAGAAGTTCGTTCCACAGTTCCAGAAACAGAACAAAGCCCAAACAGCAATTAATGTCACTCTCGAGACAAGACTTCCCAACGACGAAGTACGCGGTGCACCGGCTGCGATACTGAGTTATGGAAATACCAATACCGCAGCGCTTTCGCTGTTCCTCGCCCTCCATCTCTCCACACCTTCAGGTCTTCCTTGGCTCATCTTTGACGATCCTGTTCAGTCGATGGACGACATACACATCTCCAACTTTTCTGCCGTAATCCGCGAGCTTGCTTACAGCCACAATCGACAAATAGTAATCGCTGTTCATCAACGGGAACTGTTTGATTATTTGAGCCTTGAACTCGCTCCGACTACTCCAAGTGAGTCGTTGTGCCAAGTGGTCATTGGCCGAGAGGGTGGTGCTACTGAAATCGATGTAGTTTCATTGAGCCATGCTCCTGAAGAACAACTCACAAATGAGCAAATTGCTTAGGATGCGCGGATCAAATAGTTAGATAGATTAGGGTCCCGGTACTTTGGAGTTTTCTAGATCGCTTTACCTAGTTCTACCGAGAGCCCTCATACATCATGTTAGTTCTACAAACTTCTAAAAATCAACCATATTCTTGTTCGATGCCTATCGTCTCGCTGATCTAGAGAAATGGGCGAGAGATCCATGTATTGATCTCGCTCGTCGACTACCCTGATAGTGGCACATTTAGCCGATAATCTTTGAGGAAAGGAACTTCCGTGCGGACCATTGGAGTTATTCTCGCTGGCGGAGTTGGAGCGAGGCTGGGACTTAACGTCCCAAAGCAGATGGTCAAGATCGCTGGAAAGACCATCCTCGAGCACACCGTGGCTGCATTCAATAGCAGCCCCGATATCGACGAGTTGATCGTTATGATCACCCCTGGCTGGTCTGAGCAAGTAGCTACTCTTTTGGGTAGCCAATACGACAAGCTAACCCGCATTCTTGAAGGTGGTAGTACTCGAAACGAGACCACTCGGCGCGTTCTTGAAGCACTCGGCGACGAGGAATCGAAGGTAGTGCTACACGATGCGGTTCGACCACTAGTAGATGGACGAATCATCCGTGACTGCGTCGAGGCACTGGACACCTACGACGCCGTTGATGTAGTTATCCCATCATCGGACACTATCGTGACCGTGGATGCTGATGAGATCATCACGAGCATTCCTAACCGTGCTCTTCTACGCCGTGGTCAGACCCCACAGGCTTTCAAGGCAACAATCTTGAAAGCCGCATACGCGCTAGCGCTGGATGACCCTTATTTCGCTGCAACTGATGACTGTGGAGTGATTCTCAAGTACCTACCACACGTGCCAATCAAGACAGTTTTGGGATCTGAGCAGAACCTGAAGGTCACTCACCCTGTGGACCTTTTCATCGCTGACAAGCTATTTCAATTAGCCTCCAGCACTACTTCCCAATTTGACTCAGTCGAAGACCGCAATTCGCACCTGGCGGGCAAAACCATCATCGTTCTTGGTGGCTCCTACGGGATCGGCGCAGAGATCAGCCGTCTTGCTAGCGCCGCTGGTGCCAACGTGGTCACACATGGCCGTTCGACCACCGGCCTACACGTAGAAGAGCCTGAGGCAATTGCGAGGGCTTTCAAAGAGACCTTCGAGGACTTCGGCTCCATCGATGCGGTAGTGCTCACCGCTGGGGTGCTCCGTACTGGCAAGCTAGCGACAACTTCCGAAGAAACTATCGCCGAGGCAGTCGGAGTGAACTTCCTAGCACCAATTCACGTCGCGAAAGCAGCTCACCCCTACCTATCCAAGTCAAAGGGGCACCTGCTATATTTCACGTCTTCTTCATACACGCGAGGCCGTGAGAACTACTCACTGTATTCTTCGACCAAGTCTGCAGTAGTAAACCTCACGCAAGCTCTGTCGGAAGAATGGTCCGAAGACTCGA
Source organism: Jonesiaceae bacterium BS-20 (assembly GCA_039995105.1). Taxonomy (GTDB): domain Bacteria; phylum Actinomycetota; class Actinomycetes; order Actinomycetales; family Cellulomonadaceae. The sequence continues at coordinate 425,309 of CP146203.1, read as the reverse complement.
TCAAGGTCAATGTCATTAATCCTGAGCGCACCGCAACTCCGATGCGCTCCGAGGCTTTCGGCGAGGAAGCCCCCGGTACGCTGCTATCAGCAGAAATTGTTGCTGAGTCAGCTCTTGATGTATTGGCTTCCAACATCACTGGCCTTGTAGTCGATGTCCGTCGTGAGCAGGCAGAGTCCGCAGGCGATGCGATTTCCCAAGCCCTAGCTGAGTCCCAGAGTTAGATTTTCCTATCACGTCGCTAGGTTTGGTTCCTCATTTTCTGGATAGGACAGTTTGATCTTCAATGGCTAAAATTCTCAATATGCTGTCATCCAAATCTGAGGGATTGCTGACGATTGCATCCAAACTTGGGTTCCAACCCATCTTGGCAACGCTACTTACATTGCCAGTACTGCTCCTTAGCCTTCCATCTAGAAATATCGGATTCATTTGGTTGGCTCTGGTGCCAGTTGCATACATCGTGTTCTCGATGCGTGCCTCAGTTCGGTCGTTGCGCCAAAGTCAGCAATCGCAACGCATCGAAGCTGGCACATTCTTAGTACCGCGTATCTTGATTATTCTGGCTATTACTTTGTATGGCCCCGTCCAGGGGTTGAGTTTGTGGACTCTACTTTCGATATCGATTGTCGCTCTATCGATGAGTTGCGAAGTTCCAATCAGGAATATCGAGAAGCGCATTGAACCAGTGGCCGTTAATCTGCCCCTATCCAAGTTTATTAACGGTCCTAGAATCCCATCCATTCTTACTGTCCTTGGATCGTTGGCGTGGATCGCTATCTTCCTGATTAGTACCGCGTTACTCCCACAGAGTCCCATCATTATTGCTGTCTTAGCTGGTATCCAAGGCCTACTTACGCTAGCCATATTGCTTCACTACGCCTTTGTATATTTCAAGCAACAGAGCCAAGGTAAGAAACTCGGCAATGCGCTTAGCGAGTACCAACCAAAGTTCATATTGCATTGGGACGCACCTGCGAATACCACCTATCAAATCACGATGTGGCTCCCCTACCTCGAACGTGTGGGAGTTCCGTTTGTTGTGCTTGTGCGTAACAGAATCAACTTCGACGAGGTTCGGCACCTTACTAGTCGCCCAGTTATCCTACGGAAATCAATTACGTCACTGGACGACGTCATCGTCGATTCCCTCAAGACAATCTTGTATGTCAATACAGCGACAGTAAATAATCATCTGGTTCGCTACACACATTTGACTCACATCCAGCTAAATCATGGCGAGAGCGACAAGGCTGCTAGTTATAACCCAGCATTCAAGGTCTTCACCAAGAACTTCGTTGCTGGCCAAGCTGCAATCGACCGCTTCACCAAGAATGGTGTATCAACACCACTGGACTTTTTTGAGATTGTAGGCCGGCCCCAGGTAGAGAACATTCATCTCGTCAGCAACGTAGACAACACGGGACAAGTCAAGTCGATCTTGTATGCTCCCACTTGGCACGGGTTCTACGAAGATTCCAATTACTCGTCGCTTTCGATTGGCCTAGTGCTAGTCGAAGAGATCCATAAGGCCGGTCACCGGGTTATTTTCCGGCCGCACCCGTACTCTCTTCGCTCAGCCCGGTACCGCAGGGACATCGCTGAAATCCAGGCTTACTTAGCCCAAACCAACGCGAGTGAGGGTAGCAATCATAAGTTCGGCCCTGCGGCCGAACAAGTCGGTATTGTCGATCTCATGAATGAGAGCACGGCTCTCATCAGTGACGTTTCTTCTGTGGTTTCTGACTATCTATATTCCGAGAAGCCTTTCTCGGTAGTCTGTATCAACCAAACTCTCGATGCCTTGCGTTCCAACATGCCTCTGTCTGACGCTGCTTATGTCCTTGATTGTGCTTCAGAAGATACTGGGCACAAGGCTAAATCAGTGAGAGTTGAAGTCCAAACTGTTCTACATGGTCTTCTTGAGGATGACACTCTGCAGCGCAGCAGACTTGAGTTCAAGAAATACTATCTGGGAGACATCCCCTATGAGGAGCGCGTTACAAGGTTCCTGACCGCCCTAAACCAGTATCTCTAGCGCCGTTGCCAAAGTAACTTGTCTAGGCCCTTACGAGGGCCTAGACAAGGGAGAGTATTCTACTTACCGCCGGCCTTTGAGAACTCATGGTAGGCGTTGGTGACTACTTCGGGGTCTCCATCCATGCGAATGAGGCCCTTGTCCATCCAAATGACTCGGCTGCACATTGCCTTGATACTCGCCAACGAGTGAGCAACGATGAACACCGTGCCAGCTTTTTCACGAATCTCGTCAATTCGTACTCGGCTTCGCTCCCGGAAGGCAGCGTCACCGGTTGCTAGCGCCTCGTCAATCATCAGCACGTCTGGAGTCGCAGCTGTAGAAATAGCAAACCTAAGCCGCGCACCCATTCCAGCGGAATAGGTTTTCATAGGCAGATAAATTGCGTCGCCAATATCAGCGAAGTTTGCTATCTCATCAAACCGTTCTTCCACTTCACGCTTAGAGAGACCAAGCGCTAGGCCTCCGATCATGACGTTTCGTTCACCAGTCAGGTCGCTCATGAGAACGGCACTAACGCCAAGCAATGAAGGAATTCCGGAAACGTAGACCTCTCCTTGCGACGGTGAGAGTAGTCCCGCCATGGCCTTCAAGAGTGTGGACTTGCCCGACCCATTCGTTCCAATAATTCCAATGGACTCTCCATGGTGGGCCGTGAAACTTACGCCACGTACAGCTTTTACTTCAGTAGATCCACCGGTAAGATTTTTGCCTTTACGTAGGAACCGTTGGATAGCCGAGTCTCCAAGCACCGGCGCACTTTGTGCGCGGCTGCCCACCACATGGTAAGTGATGTGGAGATCGTCAACAATCACGGACGGAGTACCTAGTGCAATCCCTTGGGCAGGGGCATCCGGGAGGTCCTCTACGTCTACTTCTACATCGAATTCAGGCGTCGAATTAGTCACGACCATACCTCGCTTCGTCACGCCAGAAGATTATGAAACCTACGGCAAATGTCAGTACTGCCCAGCCGAGCCCAATTCCCCACATGGCAAGGTCAGGTTGTATTCCACCTTCAGAAAGCATCGCCTGGCGCCCTAGATTGAGGTAGATAGCGACAGGCTGGTATTGCATTATCGTCAATAATAGCCCCTCTCTTACTTGGTGCTCGATGGCAAAAATGACTCCGGACGCATACATGCCGATCCTGATTACGAACGGCAGGAAGTTCAGAATGTCAGGGATTCTCGATGCCAACTGGGCCATGATAAGACCAATACCAGTTGAGAACACAAAGAGCATGAGTAGCGCTGGAACAATCAAGATCCATCGCTCAGGGTTGAGTTGATCCCAACCTTGAACGAATCCTACGGACATCTGAGAGATCACAAACATCACTACAAGTGCCGGAACTAGAGCTAAAATCTCGGCTCCAACTACTGAGATCGGTATGATCACTCGAGGGAACTGCATCGACTGCACTAATCGAAGGTTGCCCTTGATCGACTTCGCAGCCCCATTGACAGAGCCGCTAAAGAAGCCGTACATGAAAGTACCGACAACGATGTAGCCAATAACGTTGGACATACCGTCACGAGTACCCAATAGGACACCGAAGATCAGTACATAGACAAGTGAGTTGAGTAAGGGAGTGAGTACAGACCAAATATAGCCCAGATAGGTATTCCTATTACTGGCTTGCACCTTCGACTGCGAAAGTACCATCAGGAACTCACGTCGCTGGAGTACATCGCGGCAATACGCCATTAGTGGTGGACGTACACCCATAGGCTGCAGTCCATACTTGGCGGCCAGCTCAGCTGAAGTGAGTGTAGCCCGTTCTGTCATCGGTTTTGTAATTCCCTTGGTCATCACAGCAGTAACTATCGTTATCAGGCTGTCTTACTTGGCTTGCGCAGTTTCTCTACTGCCGCAACAACACGTTCGCTCGCTCCAGAGTCATGGAAAGCAAATGTCTTCCTGACTCTATCTGCATAGATATCCTTGCGTTGGTCTGAAATACCGAGCAGAGCAACTTCTCCACCATCTAAGATCGAATCTACACTTCCATGAACGGGGCCGAACCCATCAATTTCATGATCGTAATACCCTTCCGACATAGTGTGTTTACCACCAAACATGTCTTCTTTGTCGAACTGGAAATAGTGAATTTCGGCATCGATATAGGCAAGATCAAATGCAATTGAAGAGTAATCCGTAATCAGCACCGCCGACTGGGCAAAAAGCTCCTGAATCTGTCCATGGCGATATGACATTCGCTTGATCCTCGAATCCAACGAAACCTCAGCCATTGCTTCTTCAAGGTTTGGATGCGGCAAGAATGCAATCTCAAGTCCGTTCCTAGCAGCCAGATCAATTAACCTTTGGTCGGTTAACAATGACATCCAGGATAGGTAGAAGTCAGACTCGTAGAAGTCCGATGCCGCTGCGCGTTCACCGCTACCAATAACTTTAGGCTTCACTAGGAAGTGACGCCAGGTCGGGCTGATTAGAATGTACTTCTTATCCGAACCAATGGTGGCTGCCAACTTCAGCAAGTTATCGTGGCGTGGCAATCCGGTCAGAGCGGTGTCTTTGGCACTGTACTTATAAGGAGTGTCGTCCCCAGCTATTGATTCGTACTCGTCCCTAGTAGTGGTTATGAATAAATCAATATCCTTCTGGTTCAGCCAACCAGACAAGTCGCTCTGGATTACACCGTGCTGCAGAAACACAAACTTCCATGGTTTGCGCTTCTGCGGATATGCGTCCTGCGGAACGGGCTCCGTCATTTCGATGTCTGCGTGCGAAGAAACCAAGTTCTTAGCAAAGCTCAACGCCAATTTGAACTCGAAGCTGCCGTAGTCAATCAGCTTAAAGCCCTCTGATTGTAATCGGTTCCAATCACGCGAATCCCGATGCAGAGCGAACCAAACATTGATTTCAGGCTTAGAGCTCTTGATGTAGCGGTAAAGGTGCTCAGCACTGTCACCACCAGCATCTACACGGTCCATGAGAAGCCATGCATCTGCATAGTTCCTCTTGGCCTCGGCGGACTTACTGGCCTTAGTAAGTTTTTTTCGTAGATCAGCGTTGTCACGTTGACTCTTCTTCTCCAAGATCGTCCTGCGTTGCACCCCCAGGCGCCGACGAGCGGACCTTATCGCTCGTAATCCAACATCCTTCTGCGACTCAACCCCCATCGGTGCCAATGCGGCCAAGACTTTACTACGTCCGCTTGTTGACAGCTTTACAACACGAAAAGATGCAGTTAAATCGACACCAAACTGAGCCTGGATCGCTTGCCGAGTCCTTTGAAAAGTACGTAAAGGCGGTAGCCTATGCGAAATCGGCATCGACTCACCATTGATCTCTATTTCAAGTTGCGAACTCGGCTCAACCCAAAGAATTCGCTTCTTCAATACAGACTGACCAAAGTAATCTAGAGACTGGGTTTTCGCATTAACAACTTGAACTGGGCGCCCGTAGCAACTGATCGTTTCTGCTGGAAGTTCGTCCGTATACCAGTACGTAATTTTCGAAAATTCGAGGTCAGGATCGTACCCATCAAGAAATACGGCTTGCTTGGGAAACTTCTCTCCTGCCAATGCCTGCAGAAGTAGCCTGGTCTCATACTGCATTGGGGTCACTCTGTAGTCCTCGATCTGACCTGGCTTGATCGAAGACAAGATTTTACGAGTCAAATCAATAAAAAGTGCTTTCTCCAAGCGAGAGAGAACAACTGCCTTGGATTTGAGGTTCGTCTCGTATAAAAATAACCACCGGTACTCATACAAGATCAGAGAAGTCAGCCATCTAGGGAGGAATCCTCTCGAAGTGATTGCCGAATCGATTAGGCTGAGATACCCCTTCTCGAACCTCTCGAAATACGAGTTGGGATCATTCCGGAAACCGTCTACTGCCGAAGTTTCTGAAGCACGTTTGCGATAGAAATACCGCGAATCTCGGACAACTCCCATTTTCGGGTTTTCAGCATTCAGTAGAACTTCAGAGGTGAAGAGTGCGTCCTCGGAGGCATGTAGTCCAACACGAAACCGAATGCCAGAACTCTTGAGTTCATCTGTTCGGTAAAAAGTTGTAGGTGCGCTCAGCTGAATGAACTCCGGGTTCTGTTCAATATCAACGACCGCGTTTCCCTTCGCAAATTTGAAACGCAGTGCATGCGAGTTCTTGAAAAACTTGCCCTCATCGAAATAACGCACGATATTGGCGGCGATAATCGTCACTTCATCCTTCGAAGTCTTTCCGATGAACTCGGCAACATTCTTGAAGTATGAGCGATCAACAAAATCATCCGAATCGGGAAACGTAATCCAATTACCAGTAGCGGCTTCGATACCAGCATTCCGCGCAGCACTTACACCTTGATTCTCCTGACGGATCAAGTATGCCGGCAAGGATGACTTCGAAATCCACTCTTCAACGATGTCACCTGATGCATCTGGAGAGCCATCATCGATGAAGATGTACTCAATTTCGTAGCCACCCGACTCCTGCAGAGCGAACGAGTCTAGAAGATCTTGGATGTACTCTTCTACCTTGAATAAAGGTACGACCACAGAGAATTTCAGTTTCACTTGGAGAGTTCCTTCCACCACTTTAGGGTGAGTTTGGTCCATTTCGTGACGATATGCTGGTTTCGGAGGCGAAGACTTTGGCTTCAAGCACCAACCTTATCCACCAAACCACTTCCCAGCGTACTTCGAAATCAATGAGCACAATCACTACTCAAAATCTCTTTAACTTCCTGAACATTGATTCGTCTAAACCCAAATCTCCTGCCCAAACAAATTCAGCCCGAAGCTGCATTGGTCGAGTAGATTACTATTCAATTCAGTCAGAAACGGCATGCAACGAAACAACTGCTTCGTAAACACGTTCACATGCTCGTTCATCTTGATGCCATTGAAGCGCATCGGTGCGTGATTCGTACAATTCCGACATCTCTCCTGCAATACTAGTCAGTTTTTCAAAGACAGACTCTGGGTCTAAAGCGACTGGCCCAAAACCGTCTCGATCATACGAAAAGTACCCTTCACGCATCGTGTGGCCCTTACCGTGGATAACTTCCCGATCGAACTGGAAATATACAAGGCGGGATCCGGCATAGACCAAGTCAAATCCAATCGACGAGTAGTCAGTAATCGCAAACTTGGTCCTCACAAACAGATCTTGAATGTCACCATCGGCGTAGGAAGCAACTCGAATCTTCTCCGGCAATTCAATCTCACCAATTATCTCCATCAGCGCTGGGTGCGGTAGAAATACGAGGTCCAGGCCTTGCTTTTCTGCGAAGTCGACGAGCAACGGATCCGAAAGAACTGAGTTCCAGTTTCTGAAGTAGTCAGTTTCCCTGAAACCTTCTATTAGTGATCTCTCCGCGCGCAACCCTGCCTTGCTTTCTAACAAGTAGTTACGCCAAGTTGGTGCTACTAACAAGATATCTTTCTGGGCAGATCTCGCTTTTCGCTGGAGTGCATCAAACCGCGGCATGCCAGTATTCTTCACCTCATTACTGGTGAGTGAATAGTTAGTATTGTCAGCAACAAGTGATTCAAACTCTGGGACTGTCGAGGTTATAAATAGATCGATCTTCTTCTCGTTAAACCAGAGCGACAAGTCATCTTTCGTTATGCCGTGCTGGAGAAAAGTGAATTTCCAAGGGCGTACTGAATTTATGTAGAAGCAGCGGGGAATCGGTTCAACAGAGTCGTAGTCCAAATGCGATGAAATCAGATTGATTGCATTCATCATCAGCTTATAGTGTTCCAAACCGCGAAACTCTACGAGGTTAAAACCTTCCTGCGCTAAACGAGGCCAATCAGGTGAGTCCTTCTCCAAGACAAACCAAATGTTAGTTTCCGGAGAGTTTACGCGGACCCAGCGGTATAAATGCTCAGCATTATCCTGTGCCTGACCCAATCGGTCCATGAACACCCAAGCATTGCCATACTTGGCAACAGATGATTTTTCCCAAGCCACTCGTCGGATTTGCGCCAACTTGCCACCAGTTGCTCCATAGAGTTCTTCTATTGAGAGTTTCGAAACTACCTTGTCCGCGAACTTTGCTGCGTACCACTCAGCGTAAGCCCGATGAAGATGCCACTTCAGACCGCGACGTTTCGTGTATCGTCTTTGCCCCTCGGTGATCTCCAATGGCTCGCTACTCTGAAATTTCTTCTTGAAGTCCTTCTCAGTTGCGGAATACTGAGTAATATGCGGGGCTTTGAGGCTCACCGGCCAAGGGGAACCATCCAAAAACACCATTGTGTCACCAGCGCCCGGCAACCATACGACCCTGAGCTTTAGCAGTCGCTGCCCGAAGTAGTCGAGAGTTTGTATCTTCGCGGCGATTGGGGTCACCCGTCTGCCCGCAACCACAAATCTCTCATCAGGCAATTCACCCGTGTACCAGTAGGCTAGTCGGAATGAATTATTTTCGTGATTTCGGTCAGTTACATAAACTTGACGGTCTGGATTCTCTTCGCCCTTTAGAGCAAGCAGAAGAATGCGTATTTCCCAACTCATCCAGGTAGTTCTATAGCCTAGAATCGCATCCTTTGAAACATGTGAAAGCAACTGTGTCACAACTTCTAGGAAGCGTGCACGTCCCTCAACTCCCAAGACAGTTTCCTTGTTCTGAATAGAGTTCTCTGCTCCAAAAAGCCACCGAAACTCGTAGAGAATCGTACTCATCATCCAGTTAGGTATTTGACCACTCGTACGCCTTATTTGATTAAAGACACGCAAATAGCCTTGTTCAAGTCGTTCAACATAAGAGGTTGAACTTTGGCTGAGTGTATCCAGAGCGCTCGTTCCAGCTTCACGTTTGCGATAATAGTAAACAGAATCCGCATTGATTCCTAGAAGCGCTTTGTCTGATCTAGATAGTACCTCGAGTAGAAAAACTGCGTCTTCGGACGCTCTTAGTTCGGTATCGAACCTAATACTATGTCTGTCAATGTGACTCTTCCGGAAGACTGCGGTTGCTGCGGACAACTGAATATAGTGCGGTTCTAGCGTTAGATCTACTAAATCGTTGCCTGATTTGAATTTGAAATTTAACGGGTGATTGTCTTTTATTTCACCCCCGTTTTCGAAATAGCGTTGTAGATTGGCCGCAATTACATTCACTGAATTGTAATCTTCAGTTGCTATCTGCCGGGCGATACTTTCAAAGAAATTCTCACTCAACAAGTCGTCCGGATCCGGGAAGGCAACCCAACTGCCTCGTGCAACTTCTAAACCTGCATTACGGGCACTACTAACCCCTCCGTTTGCCTTCTCAATGACTATCCCGTTCTTGCTTTTGGATTTCAGCCATGTATGAGCGAGTTCAGCACAATTATCGGGAGATCCATCGTCGACAAAAATAAACTCGAGGTCAAAGTCACCTGGAATCTGAGCGTCAATCGAAGCAAAAAGGTCCGCTAAATACTCTGCAACCCTGTACATCGGAACTATTACTGAAATAACAGGTTTCTTCTGTCCAGCATTGTCAGCATAGGACTGGCCATACCCAGTGATTATTGGGAGGGCTTCGATAGTCATTTACAGTTTTCCTTATTGACGCGGCGTCCCGGTCGAGCGAGACTGTTACCAAGAATTCATCTAAAATCTACCATTTATGCAATGATTCATTCAGTTTACAAAGTGTTAGTTCGACTACTGGACGTATCAGGCGATGAATCCCTGAGCATCACAATCAGAACGATTGTTTTCTCTCTACAAGATCCTCCAACTTACTGCCAATAGGGTCAGCCAATGACCTTGCAAAAGTTGCAGATAGGTGACCAGCATCAAAATAGACGATGACTCCACCCACCACTGAATAGCAAATGTCATCTCGACAAATGCGATCAGTCAGATCGAGTGTCGCGATCCTGTTAGATGCGACGTTCATTGAGGCCTCTGCAAGGGGGTCAGGGACTTCTCGAGATCGGTCACCGTCGCAGGCTGAGAGGTCATCCCTGTTCTCGTCAACACACACGGGCACGTTCTTCACATCCGCATAAGGGGTATCCCTGATAACTAGGACTGGAACACCGGCCTCTTCCCAAATACCTAAGACCTCTTCGTAAAGAGGAACCGTAGCAGCTCGGGTTTGTGTACGGTCCATGCCTGGCAGCACTCGATACGTCCTGTTAGATATGACCACTGAGTCATAGTTGCCGTCTGCAATTGTATTAACTACTCGTTCGTTCCACTTCAAACAGTTTTGAGCAGACTCTTCTGATTCGAATTGAATCTTCTCGAGTACTGTGAAACATTCTGAAGCTAAAAACGTTTCAATGCTCCAATTGTTCTTCTTTGCGATAACCTCCAGTGCAGGAAGCCAATGTCCCCCGTGGGAGTTACCAACCAGTGCAACGTGTGCATCTGCTGTCTTGGGATCAGCACCATAGATGCACGTCTTCTGGTCAGATAAATCTCCATCGACCCAACAGCCATCCGTGTACGGGGCAGGCTTGTCTTGGGCAATGAAGTTTGGCTGAGTCAATAGAGATTCACCGTGTGGTACACACCCTTCGGTGACTAGAGCGTTCCCGCCAAAGCAGTCTCCTGCGGCCTTTTCGGCTTCCTGGGCAAGTTCGGTAGATCTTGCCTCAGCCCTATCTGCTTGCTGCATGAGAAAGACTGCACCAATTGCAAGTATGCACATGCCAGAAATTGCAAAGATGTACGAGCCCGAGAGCTTCTTACCAAACGCATTCCGCTTGCGGAATGGATCTTCGATAAGGTATTTCGAAGCACTCGCAAGAGCAATGATTACAATCAAGACGACCAGCTTGTGGGGCCACTTGAGCGTTTCCCCAATTAGACCGGGTAGCAGCACGATAATTGGCCAGTGCCATAGGTAAATCCCGTATGAGATGTCGCCCAGATGCTGAGTAGGCGTATTACTTGCAAACCACGTCGGGCTAGCAACTGTCGACTCTGCATTTACAACCAACACTAGGACTGTTCCTAGTACGGGAATCATTGCTGATACGCCGGGGAATGCCGTGGTGGCGTCATAGGTGATAGCGGCATACATGATCATGAGAATACCGGCCCAAGATAGGACGGACTTCAATTGATTACGATTCCCCAAGATGCGGGTTACCCAAGCAAAGATGAAGGCGCCAAAGCCACCGAAAGCCAGCTCCCACATACGGGTGGTAGTAACAAAATATGCTTCGCCGGGGCTGGTTTGCGTGAGGTAGTACGACCATGCAAGGGATGCTGTGATCAGCAGAGAGACACCAATACCAGAAAAGAGCTTCGCACTGAGGAATCGCTGACGAGCAGCAAAGAACGCCAAAATTCCTAGGAATAACGGCCAGAAAATATAGAACTGTTCTTCTACGGACAGCGACCAATAGTGCTGGAGCGCGGTTGGAACGTTGTCAGCCGCCAAGTAGTCAACAGCCTCACCCGCTAGTGACCAGTTCTGCACATAGAATGCAGAAGCGATGAGCTGTCTCCCAGACGCCGCCCATTGGGAAACGGGGGCTAGAAAATAGACTCCAATTGCGGTTAAGGCCATCACTAGGAACGCGATTGGCAAGAGGCGCCTAATACGCCGGCCCCAGAACTCGCCAAAGTCCTTCAGCGATTTTGGCGGCTTGGCAATAAGGTGGCTGGTGATGAGGAAGCCAGAAATGACGAAGAAGACGTCCACTCCGATGAATCCACCAGTTAGCCGCTTGGGCCACAGGTGATAAATCACTACTAGCCCTACTGCGAGTGCTCGTAAAGCTTGGATGTCTTTACGCATCACTGTTGGGCGCTTGTGTACTGCTGGCTCAGATTGGCTTAGTGCCTGTGTCTGGCTACTACTCACCTTGGTACTCCAAAAGGGGGAAACAAAATTGATTTGGTTCAAGGTGAGCGGTACTACTCAGCCTCAATAAAAACCTAGAGGCTGCGAGCATCGCTTTCTAGCAACACTGGGATACCTTCACGGATTGGGTAAGCCAGAGGATTCTTCTTGTCTGTAGAATGCAGTTCTGGCTCTCCGTTGGGGCCTTCACCATCGATGAGGGTGGCACCGGTTACTGGGCAGCGTAGGATCTGTCGGACCCAGCTGTTTGAATCGCTGATGAGGCTATTAGACACAATAAGTTCCTTCTTGGTGGTGCGGGATGCGCTGAGTTAACAAGCGCAGTGCTTGGGTTTACGCGTTGTCTTGGCGGATTAGCGCGAGAACGTCGTCCCGGACCTTTTCCATGATGTCTTCATCGGCTGCTTCCACATTGAGGCGTAGCAGCGGCTCAGTGTTTGAGGCACGCAGGTTGAACCACCACTGCGGGTGAGAGTTCCAGTGCGAAACAGTCAGGCCGTCGAGTTCATCAACTTCAACGTCGCCAGCGCCCTTCTTGGTGACGTAGGCGTCAACAACGCGGGCAACTGCGGCTGGTACATCGGTGATGGTCGAGTTGATTTCGCCGCTTGAGATGTACGGAGCGTAGATCTCGGAAATAGCGGACATGGGGTGGTCCTGCTCCCCCAGTGCTGCCAATACGTGCAGCGCGGCAAGCATGCCGGTATCTGCAAAGAAGAAGTCCCGGAAGTAGTAGTGAGCCGAGTGCTCTCCACCAAATACGGCGCCGTGCTCAGCCATGAGGGCCTTGATAAAGGAGTGGCCCACGCGGGAGCGGATTACCTTAGCACCAGCCTGCTTCATGAGATCAGGCACCGCAGCTGAGGTGATCAGGTTATGAATGATCGTTGGTTCACGGCCCTCGTCGCGCTCATTGGCGACCTCACGCAGACCCACTAGGGCGGTGATTGAGGAAGGGTTGACCGGCTGTCCTAGCTCATCAACAACAAAGCAACGGTCAGCGTCACCATCGAAAGCCAAACCAATGTCTGCTTGGTGCTCAACGACGGCCTTTTGCAGGTCAACTAAGTTGGCAGGCTCAAGTGGGTTGGCCTCATGGTTAGGGAACGTGCCATCAAGTTCAAAGTACAGAGGCACAATTTCAAGGGGCAATTCAGCTAGGCCGGCGGCCGTTCCCAGCACCGCTGGAACGGTCAGTCCGCCCATACCGTTACCGGCATCGACAACGACTTTCAGCTTGCGGTTGCCGGAAATATCTACCAAGTCACGCAGGAACTTGGCGTATGCGCCAAGTGTCTCTCGCTGGGAAACCTGACCGTACTGGGTAGCGGCACCCGGCAGACCATACTGCAGGTACTGCTCAGCGAGCTCACGGATCCGGCTCAGGCCTGAATCTTGACCAACAGGGCTGGCACCCGCGCGGCACATTTTAATGCCGTTGTACTCCGCTGGATTGTGGCTAGCTGTGAACATCGCACCGGGGATATTAAAGATTCCAGACGCGTGGTACAGGCCATCCGTGGAACACAGACCAATATCAAGGACGTCAACGCCAGCTTCAGTCAGGCCCTCGGCAAATGCCGCAACCAGAGCCGGACCCGAGTCACGCATGTCCCGGCCAATAACTACGCGCGGTCGCTCGGTGGCCTTATCCAGGTCGCTCGGGGTGGCATCGCCAGCATCGCCCGAATCTGGAATCACAACCACCGTCGCAAACGCGGCGCCAATAGCCTTGGCAACCTCGGGGGTAAATTGCGAAGCCACAAGACCCCGCACGTCATAGGACTTAATAAGTGCTGAAAGATCATGCACGGGTGTCACCTGTTCATTTCCCATGAGGCCAGCCTACTGTGCTGGAACTTTAAATATGTAATGCGCACTTCCAGCAGACAACAAATTCATGCTTCTGTCACCTTGTGCGCACCAACTACTACTCAACGGCGCATGTTCGCAAGGAACTAGCCGAAAATACCGCGAGACTCTGGGTCTAGCCCTCGCCGCGCAAAACGCGCAGGTGGCCACGACGAGTAATCTCCTGCGGATCGCGTGAAGCGGTCTGCAACGCGTGCTTGGGGTTTTCAAACTCGCCCCGGCTCAGTGTGGGAGCGGAAGCCTCAAGTGCCCTAGCCGGGTTACGGAAACCCTGCGCCGGCATCTGCGGCGGCGCAGGCGGCTGCGGTACTGGCGGCTGAATTGCGGGCTGAACGGCATCCGCTAACGCGGCCCAGTCATCGTCAGGCTTTGAAAGTGGTGTGGAAAGTTCAACCTGGCGCTGGCGGAACTTCTCCTGCTCAGCTTCCTCAGCAGAAATCTGCGGATCAACCTTGCCTGCATAATCCTGGTCCGAAGGACCAACCCGAAGCACGTTCCAACCACGCGGGGCCGTCAAACGGCCGGCGTGACGGTCACAGAGATCGTAGTTGTGTGGCTCAGCGGTCGCCGCAAGCGGACCAAGAACAGCAGTTGAATCTGAGTACACGTACGTCAGTGTTGCAACTGCGGGGTCCGCGCAGGCGGTACGGGAACATTGACGGTGTATAAGCACAGCAGAAATCTACCCCTTAAATGTTGGATACCTCTACCTACACGCCGAGTTGGCTGTCTAAGAGGGAAAGGGCACAGTCTCAGGGTGCTCTGCGCCGATGCCTTAGCTGCCTGTCATGACCTACTTTATTGTGGCGACAGTAGCAGGGTGGCCTTGGAGTGTAGTCCGCTCCCGCGAGATTGGTGTTTTACCGTCGAGGTAATGCTACTAGGGCAAAAGAAGAACCCCGGAGCCTTCACCGCTCAAGTCGGGAGAGGCCAGTTCCGGGGACTACACGTCTAGTATAGAAGTAACAACCGCAGACGATCGTCAGCCAAGGAACCCCTAATAAACTCGCCGCACACCCGGAAAGCGAAAAGACACCGGCAACATACCTAGGTATGCTATACGATGTCTTCTCTAAAAAACCCTAATGAGGCAAGCCGCTCATTGCTGAGCAACCCTCGGGATTACTACTTTAGGCTATAGGGTTACATGGTGATCACGCAACCGCCAAGCAACATCATTCGGGGATTTCAAACTTCAATCCCCAAAGAGCGTATGCAAAACTTCCGCCGAGCTGTGCAAGGAAACGAAGCGCGGGCAGTGGAACTTTATATTTTAGACTCGGAACTTGCATCACGTATTCACGGTCTCTTTCGGCACGTCGAAATAACAATGCGAGAAAGTATGCACCGTCAATTGACGCACCTCTTAGGACCTAAATGGTATGCATCCGGCTCGTGGCTCAAAGATTCCTTATTTGCAGAGCAACTGAATACAACGCTCAAGTCAGTCCGCAACGCAAAAGGAAACGCAGCTCTCACGTTCGACCAAATTCCTGCGGGCGATATTATTGCTGGATTAAACTTAGGCGCTTGGATAAATCTCTTGAGCCAAGGTGATTATGACAACGGTGTCCCGGTTAGATACGAGCAGAATCTCTGGATACCAGATAACGGGCTACATGCAGCGTTTCAGGCTCGCACCGGTTTTGATACCCCACCCTCTCGGAACAACTTTCACCAGCTAGCACAACGTTTCAACTGGGCAAGGAATCGTATCAACCACTGTGAACCTGTTGTTTTCGGTTTCCCTCAAACGGGGGTGACAAAGGGACCCAACAAGCTCCCATTACGTAGAAGCGCTCACGGTATTGTGGATGATATTTGCAAACTCTTTGGATACCTTTACCCACAGCAAGAACACTGGTTACGCGACAACTCAGATCTCAACGCACTTCTCAAGAATCCCTTACTGGCCCGCTCCGAAAACTATATTAAGGGCATCAAACGATACTACTGGTCAGCCCCTACATAGCTGAGTTCCGGTTTGATTGTTCCTTGCTCTTGGAAGTACGGGGCAATCTTGTTGTCGAACATGGACAGGGCCGAACCGATGGCCATGTGCATGTCTAGGTACTGATAGGTGCCCAGGCGGCCACCAAACCACACCAGGTCTTCTTGCTCGGTGAGCTTGCGGTAGGCCTCAAGCTTGGTGCGATCTTCAGCGGTATTAACCGGGTAGTACGGCTCGTCTTGACGAGTAGCAAAACGGGAGAACTCACGCATGATCACCGTCTTATCCTTAGGGTACTCCCGCTCCGGGTGAAAGTGCCTAAACTCGTGGATCCGGGTGTAAGCAACATCAGGGTCCGGGTAATTCATCACCGAGGTCCCCTGGAAATCACCGGTATCCAAGACCTCTTCTTCAAAGTCCAACGTACGCCACGCAAGGTCACCCTCTGCGTAATCAAAATAGCGATCCAGCGGACCGGTGTAAATCACCGGAATTTCACCGGCAATGTGCTGCTTAGAAAACTCTTGGGTCGAGTCAAAGAAGTCGGTATCTAGACGCACCTCAATATTAGGGTGCTCAGCCATCCGCTCCAACCAAGCCGTATACCCATCGGTGGGCAGGCCCTCCCAGGTGTCACTGAAATACCGGTTGTCATACGTATACCGCACCGGCAACCGGGCAATAATCGAAGGCGAAAGCTCAGTCGGATCCGTCTGCCACTGCTTAGCCGTGTAATCACGAATAAACGCCTCATACAACGGCCGACCAATCAAAGAGACACCCTTCTCATCAAGGTTCTCCGGCGTCTTACCGTTCAGCTCTTGCGCCTGCTCCTGAATCATTTGCTTGGCAGCATCCGGGCCCATCGCCGAGCGAAAGAACTGATTAATCGTCCCCAAGTTAATAGGCATGGGATACACCTCGCCCTTATGGCAGGTATACACATGGTGGGTGTAATCCGTAAACGAAGTAAACCTATTCACGTACTCCCACACCCGCTTATTCGACGTGTGAAACAAGTGCGCACCATAACGGTGCACCTCAATACCCGTCTCCTCATTGGTATGCGAATACGCATTACCACCAATGTGCGAACGCCGGTCCAAGATCAAGACCTTCAGGTCAAGCTCCGTTGCGCAACGCTCAGCGATAGTCAGTCCAAACAAACCTGAACCAACTACAACGAGATCAAACATTGGGGTTCCTTCCAAGACAAACCTATGGGAAAAGCCGGGTACTGCCGGGGGCAAACTTCAGGATCGAACCTAGTTGAGGCATCGTAAAGCCTGGGGAAAAACGTGTAATGGGGCCGTCACACAAGTGACAGCCCCATCACATCTTCAGTTCATACTACGCAGCAGAAGTGGTTGCTTGCGCCTTGTTGTGCTTAGAAACACGGCGACCAACCAGAACCGCTCCAACGAGTACGCCCAAGCCAAGTACACCGGATGCGCCGTACTGGATGTAGCGCCACATTGGTGGGCTGTAGGAAACCGTGGCTCCCGGAGCAAACCCGTTCATCGCGTTGGAGTTAGCAACGGTGTACAAGATGTTGTGGGTAGCCTTGCGGATATCCGTCTGGGCCAGTGCTGACTCGGTGTCATCGAATGACTTCGAAGGAGCAAAGGTCAAGGTCAGGTCCGTACCAGCGTTAATTGACTGGTTTGGGTTCATGTAACGGTAGAGGTTGAAGTCTGAGATAACAAAGCCTTCAAAGCCCCACTCGCCACGCAGCACGGTGTCCATGAGTGGAACCGAGCCACCTGCCCAAACAGAACCAATGCGGTTGAACGAGCTCATGACAGCGGTTGAACCAACCGTGGTCTCCTCGATCGTGCCGTTGTCATCAGCAATGTAAGGAACTGGCATCTCGATGTTCTTGACGGCCATCTCGAATGGCTTCAAGTAGATCTCACGGATGGTCTGCTCGTTGGCCCAGGTGGCAATACCGTTGTTTACACGGTTGATCTCCTGGTCGTTCAGAGCGAAGTGCTTGAGCGTGGTGTACAGACCCTTGGTTGCTGCACCGTTTGAGGCAGCAAGCGTCATAACACCGGACAGGAACGGGTCCTCTGAGTAGTACTCAAAGTTACGTCCTGCAAATGGTGAACGGTGCAGGTTCAGAGCCGGCGCGTACCAACCGGAAACATCCTTGAACAGGGCCTCTTGGCCGAGCATCTCACCCATGGCGTAGGCCATGTCTACGTTCCAAGTCTGGGCAACCAGGTACTCGGATGGGTAGGCGGTTCCGTTAATGGAAGCGTTAATGAATGAGGAGAATCCAGCAGGACCGTCAAGCTCGGTGGTCAGTGGCTTAGCAATCGAAACAATTGCGGCCGTCTGGTATGCACCATTGAGGAGCATGTTGGTCATCTCATCGATGGTCAACGAGTCAAGCAGTTCATCCCACTTTGCGTCATCAATGGCCAGTCCGCGCATGTCAATGAGCGTCAGGTCTGAGTTCTTGCCGGTGGCTGGTGCCTTACCGTCAAATGCCTCAGCAGCAGCCTTTGCGTCATAAGGCTTGAAGCCCTCAGCGGTAGCGTCCGATGCCTGCAAGAGATCCTTGGTAGGTGCGGTTGGGAAGGTGCCAGCAAAGTCAGCACGTGACATGTTGAGGATCTTGCCCTCTTGCGGTGCATCTACGAATGCCTCGGATACGTCATCAAACTGGTTGGTAACTTCAGTCTTGTCTGAAGCACGCTTGTTCTCGCCGTCGTAAACAACGTCCTGGGAAACCGTGTAAACCAGTTCCTCGGTGCCAGCGGCTACGTTGTGTGAGTCGGTGCGAACCGTGAGCTTGTAGTCTCCGGCTTCAAGGATGTACGCGCGGTTTTCCTTGTAGTCGTATGACGCCATGTCTTCAACAGCCATGGTGATGGTTACGGTTTCTGACTGACCTGGCTCAATGATGCCGGTCTTGGCGAAGCCACCGAGAACAACCTCGGACTTCTCAATGCCACCCTTGGTGTACGGCGCGGAGTAGAAGAGTTCAACTACGTCCTTGCCAGCCACATCACCGGTGTTGGTGACCTTAACGTCAATGGAGATCTCGCCATCAACTTCACCGAACGTGGAGTTAGCGATTTCCCAACCGAAGTTAGTGAAGCTCAGACCGTAACCGAACGGGTAAACCACGGCCTTGTCGTAGTCAATGAAGCCCTCGGCTGCGGCGGTCTCGTAGTAGCGGTAACCGAAGTAGATGCCCTCTTGGTAGTTAACAAAAGGTGCCTCGTTGGTAACCGTAGCGTTTGAAGCAGCTGCCTCAATTGCGGAAGCTGGGAATGAAACTTCCAGGTTCTCGTAAATGAAGTGACCGAAGTTCACAAAGGTTGGGTCAGCGGAGAAGTCGCTTGACCAGATGTCAACGGTGCGGCCCGATGGGTTCAGCTGGCCGGCGATTACGTCACCAACAGCATTGAATCCGGTTGCACCCGGTGAACCGATCAGCAGAACGGAGTCAACCTCGGGGTTGTCCTGGACAACGCCCAGTTCCATGGAAGTTGAGGAGTTCACTACAACAACTACGTTGTCGAAGTTCTTACCGGCAAAGTCGATCAGGTCGAGCTCGTCCTTGTTCAGCTCCAGCTGGTGCTGACCATCGGTGAGGTTCTCATCCCAACCGGTCATGTCCTGGGTAAGGTCTCCACCCTCGCCACCTGGGCGGGCAATGTAAACCAGTGCGGCATCGGCAAAGTCCTTCATGGATGCGGCCTGTGCCTCGTAAATAGCTAGTGGCAGTTCACCAATGTTGTAGGTGGACTTGTCTGGCAGGTCCATCTCAATGAAGCCGCGGCGGCTCTTGGCTGCCTCTTCCTCAATGGCTACGAACATGGCGTCGTTGACCTGCAGACCAGCGTTCTCAAGACCCTGGCGGGCGTTGATCGCGGTCGTGGTGTCAACGGAACCGGAACCGGCGCCACCGTAAACCGGGTCGGCGGCTGCGCGTCCCAGCATGGTGACCTTAGCGCCAGCAGCAAGTGGCAGTGCGTCGCCCTCGTGCTTAGCAAGAACGATGCCCTCGCCGGCAATCTCCTGAACAAGTTCCTTGGCGGCGGCATCAACGTCTTCAACGGTCTTGAAATCTGACTTGTAGTACTCGGTGTCCCAGCCAGCAGCCTTCTCAGCGGTGTTAACCGTGTAGGTGCCGCCACCGAACTGAGAAGCTACCCAGTTGGAACCGATGTTGAGTCCGATATTTACAACCAGAACCAAAACCGCCACGAACGCCAAAATAGGTGTCCAGATCCAGAGGAACTTCTTGTTACTCATGGGCTGTTTCGATGCTTGATCTTTGACTTTCTTGGCGTTCAAGCGAGCGCTCCTTAAGCTTTGTGGCCCGGTGGGCCGTTGTAACCATTTATCTGGCCGGTGTGCACAGCAGCGAATCGCCGTCCTCGGCATTCAGGGTGCACGTAGCTTGGTGCATCAACCCTAGAACGCCGCTGGAACCCGATCTGCCGCCGGGACACAATCAGTCGATTTGCATGCACAGGTGGTCACAAAATGCGGGAATTCTGCGGACATCAGCGTAAGACAGGGCCGCTACAAACACCTACCTCGCTGCGTTGATCTGCCTCACAGTGCAACCAATCGTGCTTGAAAAACGCCTAACCGTGCCAAATACCGAGCAGCGATCCAACGAGTTATCAAAGGTCCGCTTAATAAGGCGGATCCAAGTAGAACCAGTCCTACTTTGGTGCCACCGCAAACATCGCCAACAAGACCGACATGGACGCATTTGACCGTGCGATAGCCGCGGTTGAACAGCCCGGCAAGGACATTCCGGTTATTGCCCCGCTCAAGGCATAGCACCCGATCATCCCAGCCAAGTTTGAGGCCAAGGCCAGCGCAATCATCATCGGATTCGGCGTCAGCGACAAGGCGCTACTCCACGTTGCAGCCGGTAACCACCAAACCAAGGGTCGCCTGCCGGTAGCCTTCCCAGCCAACAAGGACACCGTCGTTACCTCTAAGGAAGACGTTTCACACGATGTTGTTGCCTATAAGGACTCCGAAGGTAACTCCTACGAGTTTGGCAATGGCCTCAGTTGTGCGGGTACGCCAATCAAGTAGCGTGCGAATACATTAGTAGGGCCAATCGCACTAGGGCTCAGGGAGCCGCCAAGTAAAACTTGGCGGCTCCCGCTCTTTTCACCCATTGAGGTAACCAAAAATCAGGCGCGAAGTGCGGTCTTTTCGTTGCCAATTCGTTATGTTTCCTCAGGTTTTCTGCAGCCCAGCGCAGGTTGTGCACGAAAAAAGCCTGAACGTGCTTACGGGTCAATTCGGTGACCAAGTCACACTTACGGTTAATTGCAAGCAAGAAATTGGCGTCATACGTAGAAGTAAGGCTGTAACAACCGCTTGAAAACAACGCTGTTTGGCCAATCTCTCGCACGCACATACCCAAGGCACTGATCACAAAGAAGGTCACTGCAAGATTCTGTTTAGGGGATATTAATGAAGAAATCACCTCTCACAGGTGGAATTGCTCTGGCGGGAGCCCTCGCGGTCCTGCTATCGAGCTGCTCCAGCACTCCAAAGGACGGCGGAACCTCAAGCGAAGCCCCTAAGGAATCAAGCTCATATACCACGAGCGAGGTAACCGACGGAACCACGACGTTCACGGTTGTGAAAAACCCCGCTAACGGCAAAACCCTGTCATTCAGCAATGACTCGGGTGTCAAGGTCATAGAAGAAACCGTTGACGGCAACACTTTTGCATTCAAGGACATGAACGCCAACGGCACCCTCGACAAGTGGGAAGACTGGCGTCTTTCAGCTGACGAGCGTGCAGCGGACCTTGCCCCACAGCTTTCAGTTGACCAGGTCTCCGGACTGATGTTGTTCAGCGGCCACGAGTCAGCACCAGGTGACGGCCTGACCCCAGCTCAAAAAGAGTACCTAGACGAGTCCTTCCTGCGTAACGTGCTTTACGCAGGCGGTAACAACGTAGAAGAAGTTGTCCTATGGACCAACGAAATGCAGGCGTACGTAGAGACCCTAGCAACCGCTGACACCCCATACATCCCGGTTAACTTCAGCTCCGACCCACGTAACGACGCCAAGGACAGCTACGCCGGTGCATCCGGTGGAGTTTCCCAGTGGCCGGCACTCCTGGGCCTGGCGGCAACCTTTGACGCTGAGACCGTCAAGCAGTTCGGTGAAATCGCCGCAAACGAGTACCGCGCAATGGGTCTGGCTAACGCCCTGAGCCCTCAGATCGACCTTGCAACTGATCCACGCTGGAACCGCATCACCGGAACCCTTGGTGAAGACGAAGACTTAGCGGCTGAGATGGCAAAGGCCTACGTAGACGGATTCCAGGGCACCTTCGATGCCGACGGCAAGAACATTGGTTGGGGCGAGCAGTCAGTCTCGACCGTAATCAAGCACTTCCCAGGCGACGGAACCGGTGAAGGTGGCCGCGAAGCACACACCGAGGCCGGTAAGTATGCTGTCCTCCAAGACGCAAGCAAGGATGCACAACTCAAGCCATTCCTAGGTGCACTTGAGTCCGGTGGCCTGATGACCTCCTACTCAATCATTGTGGACGAAAAGGGTGAGCCAGCATACGGCAACCTTATGGGAACCGCATACGACCAAGCTCGTGTTGACATCCTGCGTAAAGACAACAACTATGACGGAGTAATCGTCACCGACTGGGGCGTAACCTCAGGTGGTAAGTCTGACCCAGACGCGTTCTTTGGAATGGCATGGGGCGCCGGTGACCTCACCGTTGACCAGCGTCACTTTGAAATCCTAAAGACCGGCATTGACCAGTTCGGTGGAAACAATGACATTGAGCCTGTTCGCGCAGCATACAAGCTGTGGGAAGAAGCTAACGCAGCCGGTGACCTTGATGTAACCGCAGCTGACCGCTGGGCAGAGACCGGACGCCGCGTTCTGACAAACCTCTTCAACGTTGGCCTATACGAGAACTCCTTCCAGGACCTCGAGGCATCCCTGGCACTTGTTGGCAGCGATGAGTACGTAGCGGCTGGCCTCAAGGCACAGCACGACTCCGTTGTAGTTGTGAAGAACGACCAGGCAATCACCTGTGAAGCAGACGTGAAGTCCTACAAGGACATGACTGTCTACATCCCACGTTCGTTTGACACCGGTCACGCTGGCGCATTCGGTCCAGCTACTTACACCGAGGGCGAGACAATCGACATTGAGGTTGCCAAGCAGTACTTTGGCGAGGTCATCACCGATGAGGCAGTCCTTGACGCAGATGAAAAGGTCACCAGCTACACCGCACCAGACCTATCAAACGTTGACATGGTTCTGGTTGGCATGAACAACCCAAGCAACGGTGGCACCTTCGAAAGCGCCGGACGCGACCAAGAGACCGGTGAAACCTACCCACTGTCGCTCCAGTACCGCCCGTACACCGCTGATGGCGAAAACGTACGTAAGCAGTCCTTCGGTGGAGATATTCTTGAAGATGGCTCCAAGGAGAACCGTTCTTACTTTGGTAAGACCTCACGGATCTCCAACGAAGCTGACCTAGACGCCTTTGAGCGTGCAACCACCGCTGTTGAGAAGACCGGCAAAGACATCCCAGTTCTTACCCTGCTCTCAGTAGTAACCGGTGCACCAATCCCAGCCGAGTTTGAGGCGAAGTCAGACGCGATCGTTGTTGGCTTCGGTGTCAGCGACGCAGCAATGCTAGACATTGCCTTGGGCTTGGAAGAGTCAAAGGGACGCCTGCCAATCGGTCTGCCAAAGAACATGGACACGGTTGAGGCCAGCTTTGAAGATGTTGCTAAGGACGTTGACTCATACGTTGACTCCGCTGGTAACGAGTACGCATTCGGATTTGGTTTGGGCTGCGGTGCAGCACCAATCAAGTAGTAACTAGGCTCAAAAGCTGCCGGGGTGCGCCCCGGCAGCTTTTAGTCGTCTCATGAGATAGAGCAAACCCCTAGGCCTGTCACCGACAGATCACCTAAGAAATTAGAGAGAAGAACCATGAAGAACAAGCTCACCCGCGTCTCCATCGCAGCCGTCGTATCCCTGTCCGCAGCCTTTGGCCTTGCAGCATGTGGCTCAGACGCACCTGACAACAAGCCTTCCGCTTCTCAGGAAGAGGGCCCTGGCTCATCCGAGAACTCCGGTGAAGAGTCAGAGGCATTTGTTGCTGCAATGACCGAGGGCGTCAAGATCGTTGCTGACCAGCTCGCTGCCTCCCCTGGTGCAACCCAGATCATGCTTGCGTCAGACGTAACCGACCCAACCCAGAAGTACGGCATGTGGGTTATGCCATACGCACCTGACAAGGCTGTTGTAGCCAAGTTCATCTCCACCATCCAGGTTGATGGCGACAAGTTCTTTGTCACCGCCACCTCCGCTGAAACCGACAAGGTTTGGGAGATGGACCAGGACGGTAACATGACCGAGGCTGCAGAGTAGATCTCTTACTCACACTCGCTTTATTACCGGTCCGGTGCACTAATCACTTAGTGCACCGGACCGGTTTTTTGTTGCCCGCTGTCCACCATATGGCTTCTGATCTGGGCTTTTCTGCAAGTTGTGGACGTTTTTAGCCTGATCGTGCAAGGTCCTAGTTGCTGTGACATAAAGCCCCCATAAGGTTACGCACAGGCGCTGAAACACCGTCATACACAGATGTACGGCACTAGTTACTTCAACACAGTTCGCTTCAATACAACGATGTTTGACCGAGATGGTTTTCTTACCGTCCAGCGCTTATTACAAACAACCAACAACGTACAGATTTGTCATTTTTCTGCACGTCATGATTAGGGGATATTTAATGAGGAAATCACCTGTCAAGGGCGGTCTTGCAATTGCAGGCGCTCTAGCCGTTCTCCTGAGCAGTTGCTCAAGTGCTCCGCAGGGTCCCGCACCATCAAGTGTAGGTTCGAGCGACAGCGTAACCAAGTACACCACCGCGGTACTGACCGACGGAGAAACAACGTTCACCGTTGTTACCAACCCGAAGGATGGCAAGAAGCTCTCCTTCAGCAACGAGTCCGGATTCAAGCTCATTGAAGAAGAACAAGACGGCGTCACCTACGCGTTCAAGGACATGAACGGTAACGGCACCCTGGACAAGTGGGAGGACTGGCGTCTTTCAGCTGACGAGCGTGCGGCAGAATTGGCCCCGCAGCTTTCAGTTGACCAGGTCTCCGGACTGATGCTGTTCAGCGGCCACGAGAGTGCCGCAGGTGATGGACTGACCCCAGCGCAAAAGGAATACCTCGAAGAGTCCTTCTTGCGTAACGTCCTGTACGCGGGCGGCAACGAGGTTGAGCCCATTGTGCAGTGGACCAACTCCATGCAGGCCTACGTTGAGACCCTGGTTTCAGACGATGCCCCATACATCCCCGTTAACTTCAGCACCGACCCGCGTAATGACGCTAAGGACAGCTACTCCGGTGCTTCCGGTGGAGTTTCCCAGTGGCCAGCGCTCCTAGGCCTTGCCGCAACCTTTGACGCAGACGTAGTCAAGCAGTTCGGTCAGGTAGCAGCAAACGAGTACCGCGCGATGGGTCTAGCTAACGCGCTAAGCCCGCAGATTGACCTAGCCACGGAGCCACGCTGGACCCGGATAACCGGAACCCTCGGTGAAGACTCAGACATGGCCTCAGAAATGGCCAAGGCCTATGTTGAAGGTTTCCAGGGCACATTTGATGCAGATGGTAAGAACCTTGGTTGGGGCGAGCAGTCAGTTTCAACCGTAATCAAGCACTTCCCAGGTGATGGCACCGGCGAAGGCGGCCGTGAGTCCCACCGTGAGGGTGGCAAGTACGCGGTCATGCCCGGCGGAAACGTTGCCGGTCACCTCGCACCATTCGAGGCTGCAATTGACGCCGGTGGTCTCATGACCTCCTACTCGATCGTTCTTGACGGCGACGGCGAGCCAATGTTTGGTAACGCCATGGGCTCCGCATACGACAAGAAGCGCGTTGACATCCTGCGCGATGATAACAACTACGACGGTGTTATTGTCACCGACTGGGGCGTAACCCGCCACGCAACCGATGAGGGTGGCCGCAGCGGAACCGCTTGGGGTGCCCAAGACTTGACCACGGAAGAACGTCACTTTGAGATCCTCAAGGCCGGCGTTGACCAGTTCGGTGGAAACAATGACATTGAGCCTGTTCGCGCAGCATACAAGCTGTGGGAACAAGCCCACGCAGCCGGTGAAATCGACCAGACAGCAGATGAGCGCTGGGCCGAGACCGGCCGCCGCGTTCTGACCAACATCTTCAACGTTGGCCTCTACGAAAACTCCTACCAGGACCTCGAGTCTTCCCTGGCACTGGTTGGCAGCGACGAGTACGTTGCCGCTGGCCAAAAGGCTCAGCACGACTCAATCGTGGTGGTTAAGAACGACCAGGCGATCACCTGTGAAGCAGACGTCAAGTCCTACAAGGACATGAAGGTCTACATCCCACGCAGCTTTGACACCGGGTTTGCCGGTTCATTTGGTCCAGCAGTCTACACCGAGGGACCAGGTATTTCCGTTGAGGTAGCCGAGCAGTACTTTGCTGAAGTCATCACCGATGAGGCTGTTCTTGACGCCGATGAAAAGGTCACCAGCTACACGGCACCAGATCTGTCAGACGTTGACATGGTTCTGGTTGGTATGAGCAACCCGAACAGTGGTACCCCGTTTGAAGAGCCGGGCCGCGACCCCGACACCGACGAGTACTACCCAATCTCGCTCCAGTACCGCGAGTACGTAGCTGACGGTCCAAACGTACGCAAGGTCTCGATCGGTGGCGACACCCTGCCAGACGGCACCAAGGAAAACCGTTCCTACTTTGGTAACAAGTCCCGGATCTCCAACGAGTCCGAGCTTGATGCCTTCGAACGTGCAACCGCAGCCGTGGAGGCATCGGGCAAGGACATTCCAGTGATCACCATGGTTTCCCTTTCGACCGGTGCTGTTATCCCAGCCGAGTTTGAAGTAAAGTCAGACGCAATCCTCATTGGATTCGCGGTCAGCGACGCCTCCATGCTCGACGTTGCACTCGGTCTGGCTGACTCCAACGGTCGCCTACCAATCGCCCTACCAAAGGACATGGACACCGTTGAAGCCAACCTTGAGGACGTAGCGTTTGACGTTGCCCCATACGTTGACGCAGCGGGTAACTCCTACGAGTTTGGCTTTGGCTTGGGTTGTGGTGGAACCCCAATCAAATAGCCATACCTCGTAACTAAACTAGACCGGGTTGGTTTCCCACGCGCATGGGAAACCAACCCGGTTTTTCTGTCCCAAAGTGCTTCTGCCCCGCAACGAGCTGCGGCGTAGACTGAAGTTCTGGTTGTCCGCGCCACCGTCGAGTTGCCTATTTTGATGCGGACCCAATACTGGGGAGAACGATGACAAGTTCAGATACACCCGCACCGGAATCTGTAGCCCAAACACCGGCAAGACTCCTCACCCGCAGTCAATTCAAATGGACCTTTGCGGGCCTCATGCTCGCGATGCTCCTTGCCGCTCTTGACCAAACAATCGTAGCGACCGCATTGCCCACCATCGTAGGGGACCTCAACGGCCTCGAGCACATCTCCTGGGTCATCACCGCCTACCTCCTAGCCGCAACGATCGGGCTGCCCCTCTACGGCAAGGCCGGAGATGTCCTGGGCCGTAAACCCGTGTTCATCTTTGCTATTGTCATCTTCCTAATCGGTTCAATCCTGTCTGGACTAGCCCAGAGCATGGTCCAGCTCATCATGTTCCGAGGTCTCCAAGGGATCGGTGGCGGCGGACTAATGATTGGCGCCCAAGCCATCATCGGCGACATAGTCTCACCCCGTGAGCGCGGTAAGTACATGGGGCTGATCGGCGCAGTATTCGGGTTGGCCTCAGTTGCCGGTCCCCTGATTGGAGGATTCTTCACCGACACCTTGACGTGGCGGTGGGTGTTCTACGTCAATATGCCAATTGGGTTGATCGCCCTGTGCACCGTCATTTTTGCGCTGCACGCCAATCCACCCCGGCAAGATCGCCTGCCCGTGGACATCCTCGGAGTCGTCCTGCTCGCAGCCACGTCGACCATGATCGTGCTGGTCACCAGCTGGGGCGGATCCACCTATGCATGGTCGGACCCCATAATTTTGGGCTTGCTGGCCGGAATTGTTATTGGCGTAGCTCTCTTTGTTTTGGTCGAGCGCCGCGCCGCCGATCCGGTCATTCCGCTGGGTCTGTTCAAGATCCACAACTTCTTGGTCCCAACGATTGTGGGGCTAAGCATTGGCGTGGCAATGTTTGTTGCGATCGCCTACCTGCCCACCTTCTTGCAAATGGTCTCCCGGGTCAATGCAACCACATCCGGCCTCATGATGATCCCAATCGTGGTGGGAATCCTCTCGACCTCAATCGGCACCGGGCGGCGAATCTCTGCCACGGGCCGGTACAAGATCTACCCCATCGCAGGTACGGCCGTTGCGGGGGTGGGGCTGGTTCTGCTGTCACGGCTGGGCCAGAACACCCCGTACTGGTTCACCGCGCTGGCAATGCTCGTCCTTGGCCTTGGGATTGGCGCGGTCATGCAAAACCTCACCCTGATTGTGCAAAACTCCGTGCCACGGGCCGTGTTGGGGACGGCAACATCAACACAAAACTATGTCCGCCAGATTGGGGCATCGGTTGGTATTGCGGTCTTTGGTTCAATGTTCATCAGTAGGCTTACCGCCACCATTGCCGATCAACCCATTCCCGGCGTCCCCGCCAAGAGCATCGGCTCGCTTTCACCCCAGGTCTTGGCGTCCTTGCCGCCGGCCGCCCAAGCCCAGATTGGGGTGGCCTTCTCCCATGCGCTGCCGCCCCTGTTCCTGTACGCGGTTCCGATCATACTAATCGGGTTTGTCTTCACCCTGTTCATTCATGAGCAACCGCTACATTCCGGCCCCGCTACGGACTAACGCCGCTGACTGAACAACCAATCCAGGATCATGTCATTTTCAAAGGTAGGAATCCAGGAGAAGTGCGGCAACACCGGGGTGGTATTGGCCGGGAACTTGGTCAGAATATGGTTGCTGCCGGTCTGTTTGGCCTCATCCCAGGTGGCCTGCGCTAGCGCCCGTTGTTCTTGGAGTGGCAGGTCCCCCGCCCACTGGCTCCAGGTAACCGGGACACCGGCGGCTTCAAAGGCCTCAAAAATCTGCTGCCCGGCGCCCGGGGCGTCATAGGGAACCACAAAGTCGTCCTCGGAATGGGTCACCCAGATTGGGAAATCCGTCAACTCGGCAAGTGCTTCCGTTACCTCGCCCTCCCCGCACACCAGCACCGCGCCCGCAAACAGGTCCGAGTGCTCGGCCAATAGCTGCCACGATCCGTAGGCGCCCATGGACAGACCGGTCAGGTATACCCGGTCCGGATCGATCTGCGGGTTGTCGGCAATGGTTTGCTGAACAAGCTCGAGCACTGCGGCCCGCCAGTTTGGGTCCCACCACCCGGTGCCCTCGGCCCCGCCGGGCACGCCTTGGGCAGTCTGGGGCGACAAGATGAAAGCCGGGTTCGATGCTTGCCGGTCTAGGTCTGCAAAGGCCACCGAGATTTGCGTCCCGGCAATCTGGCTCAGGTTGTCGGACCCGCTCTCGCCGTGTCCGTGCAGGGTCACCACGAGCGGGGCACGTTGGTCCTGGGGGTTATCAGGGGTGCGCAGCCGATACGGCATGACCACCCCGCTTTGGGATGCAAACTCGTGAGAGGCATACTCGTCAACAACGTGGCGGTAAGAAGCGCTGCTGGTCACGGAGGTGGCCGGGGTCTTGGGAAATTTAGTCTTCCCCAGGTTCCAATCGTTCACCTGGGTCACGGTCAGGGCTTCATCCAAGGCAAAGTAATCGCTGTAGGTGCCGTCATACAGCGCTGCCGCTGCGGCCTGGTCCTGAGGGGAAAGCTCGAGGATGACAAATGCGCCCGCACTGGCTTGCCCGCTCAAAGTCTTGGTGCTGGAAGTGTGGCCGGAAACGACGGTCCGTGGGGCATCGTCAAATGTGCACTTCGCTCCCCCATCACCGGTGCCGTGCCGGGACTGGCCCTCAAGGCACAGCGTGGTTGCCACCTCAAAAGCATCCGCCGGAACCTGCCCCTTGGGCAGCTCCCGGTCATACTCGATTGCTAGGGCCGTCACGGTAAGTCCCTGCGGCAACACCTGGGCAAGCGTGGTGACCGCCCGCACCTGCGGGGGCTCGGCATCACTCGAGCAGGCACCAACCGCAAGGACCAATGTGGCCGCACAAGCGGCCCCCAACAACCTTGATACAAGCTTCAATTCAACCGGTCCTTCACTGTCTGGCACAGGTCCCAGCCTAAGTCCCCATCCTGCGCGTACGGTAATTACGCACCGGGTTTGAAACCACGAATTACAGGCCATGCTGGTTAATTGACCGGTTGTGCATGAACAACGAACCTGCCTCTTTAGTCATGGATATGGTGTTAGCAACTTGAATTAATCCGCAGCTTTCAGCGATATCAACGCCGTTATCTATTTCTCTGCGAAGGAGACTCCGTGGGCGATTCCAGCAAGACCTCATCCGTAGTAGCTAACCTGTCAGAACTTGAAAAGGTTGCACTACTGAGCGGCCAGAACATCTGGCACTCCCGCCCCATTGAGCGACTCGGTGTTCGGTCCCTGTTTATGGCCGACGGCCCGCACGGGATCCGTAAGCAAATGGGCTCCGCAGACCACCTGGGCATCAACGCATCCCAGCCTTCGACCTGCTTCCCCACCGCGGCGACCATCGCCAATAGCTGGAACCCCCAGCTTGGTGAGCGCATTGGAACCGCCCTTGGGCAGGAAGCCGCCCACATTGGCGTAGACGTTCTGCTTGGCCCCGGAATCAACATCAAGCGCAGCCCCCTGTGTGGCCGCAACTTTGAATACTTCTCCGAGGACCCATACCTGACCGGAAAAATGGGAGCCGCCTACGTGCGCGGAATCCAGACCGGTGGTGTGGCAGCAACCCCTAAGCACTTCGCGGTGAACTCTCAAGAGACCCGCCGTATGACCTCTGACTCCGTACTGGACCAGGGCACGCTGCGTGAGATCTACCTGACCGCGTTTGAAATTGTGGTCAAGGAAGCTAGCCCGCTGACCATCATGTCCAGCTACAACCTGATCAATGGTGTTTACGCAAACGAACACCCACAGCTGTTGCAGAACATCCTGCGCGACGAGTGGGGCTTTGACGGAACCGTCGTCACCGACTGGGGCGGCGGTAACGACCCGGTCGCCGCAATCGCGGCCGGTGGCACCATCGAGATGCCATCACCCGGCTTTGACTCCGTGGGCCAGATCATGAACGCCACCAACGTGGACAAGGCCAAGCTTGATGCCCGAGCCGCCGAGCTCATTGAGCTGGGTAACCGCATCAAGCCGGTTGCCACCCCGGACGACATTTACGAGACCAACCACAAGCTTGCCCAAGAGGCCGCCGAGCAAAGCATTGTGCTGCTCAAAAATGACAACGCAATCCTGCCGCTTGAGGCCAACACCAAGGTTGCTGTTATTGGTCAGTTCGCGTTCACCCCGCGCTACCAGGGTGCCGGTTCTTCACTGGTCAACCCAACCCAGATTGTGACCCCAATTGAGGCACTAGCCGACTGTGGGCTTGACGTTATTGCCACCGAACCCGGCTTTGAGTTCGGTGCCCCATCCAACGCTGACCTGCTAGC
Organism: Jonesiaceae bacterium BS-20; assembly: GCA_039995105.1. Lineage (GTDB taxonomy): Bacteria > Actinomycetota > Actinomycetes > Actinomycetales > Cellulomonadaceae. Next base: position 393,991 of record CP146203.1, on the reverse strand, counting down.
TCAGGCGAAGCTCGCAGCCCAGTCCGCTGACGTGGCACTGCTGTACCTGGGTCTTGACGAGATTGCGGAGTCCGAGGGCAAGGACCGTGAGCACATGGACCTTCCCGCGAACCAGGTTGAGTTGCTGGCCGCTGTGGCCGCCGTCAACCCTAACGTGGTTGTCGTATTTGCTGCCGGTTCCGCGGTTGAGATGCCGTGGATTGAACACTGCAAGGGTCTCCTGCACGGTTACCTTGGCGGTCAGGCTGGTGCCCCAGCGATGGTGCGTGCCCTGACCGGCGCGGTCAATCCATCCGGGCGTCTGTCCGAGACCTACCCGCTCGCGCTGAGCGACACCCCAACCGCCGGTAACTTCCCATCGACCGTTCAGCACGCGCTGTACCGCGAGGGCCAGTTTGTTGGTTACCGCTACTACACCACGGCCGATGTCCCAGTACTATTCCCCTTTGGCTTTGGTCTGAGCTACACCAGCTTTGCTTACAGCGACCTCACGGTCACCGCGGACGGCATCACCGTCACGGTGACCAACACCGGTTCCGTTGCCGGGGCCGACGTTCCACAGTTGTACGTCACTCCTGCCGCCGAGGCTCGCAACCTTGGACCAACCCCGGCGTTCGCACTCAAGGGCTTCACCAAGGTGAGCCTTGAAGCTGGAGAGTCAACAACCGTTAGCATCGCGTTTGATGAGTACACCTTCCGCAGCTTCGACGCGGCACACGACCAGTGGATTACCGTCGCCGGTAGCTACCAGGTTGCGGTTGGCCACAACGCCAACGAACGCCCGTTGACCGCAAGCATCCAGGTAGACGGTCAGGCTGCCCCGCAGGCAACCGCCGCAGCACAGATTGCTAACTACACCGCTGGACGCGTCAAGGACGTCACCGATCAGGAATTTGCGGCTCTCCTGGGCCACCCAATTCCGGCCACCACGTCCACCTCAGCCCCGCTGGGACACAACTCCCCGCTGTCTGACATGAAGTACGCGCGCAGCCCGTTGGCCCGCGCAATCTACAAGCACTACCTGCTGCGCGGTCTGAACAAGGCCGAGGCCAAGGGCGTGCCAAACCTCAATATCCTCTTCCAATACGGCATGCCATTCCGTGCGATCGCAAAGATGAGCGGTGGCATGGCTGACATGAAGATGGTTGATGGCATCTTGACCCTGGTCAACGGAAACTTCTTCCGCGGACTTGGGCAAATCATCAAGCACTTCTTTGGTAACCGTAAACGTCAAAAAGCCCTGCAAAGCGAGTTCACTGCGCTTTCCACCGGGTCCGACTCCTCAGTAAAAGGCAACTAAGACTCGTGCTAACTAAAATTCGTACCGCGTGGAACAACTTCGAAGAGAAGCACCAGGGCCGCGCCCAGTTCATTATGTTCTTCCTGCTGAGCAACGGTATAACCGCTCTTCAGCTGATCCTGATGCCGCTCTTTAGGTCCATCTTCAACGGCACCTCACTGGTGGCAACCGACTTCCAAGTCTTCCCAATTGGAACCGGCGCCGACGGTGTCTCACCGTTTTACATCTTTGACTACGCGGCCGGCGCGCTGCCTGACGGTGGTGGCGGGCTCGCATACTTCCTTGCAGTGCAAATCACACTGGCAATTGCGCAGATTATTAACTTCTTTGCGCAGCGCAATGTTACGTTCAAATCCAATACTTCGATGGGCCGGGCAGCGTTCTGGTACATCATTGCGTACATCTTGATTACGTTTGCGGCGGCCGCACTTCAGGGCTTCTACAAGGCACCAATTTATGACCTGCTCATGAACACTTGGGGCTGGGGCGCAACCGGAGGAACTATCGCTGATGTGATCACTATGATCATTAACAGTGCCCTGTCCTTCTGGATCTTCTTCCCAATCTTCAAGGTTATCTTCAAGCGGGTACCAGAGATTGATGGCGCAGTAGCTTCCGAAACTTCTGGGAAGTAAGCACTTCTTCGTTGTATGCGTGTCAGCTAAATTAACCTGTTTGCCCTTGTCCGTCCTGGAATTCTTCCAGGGCGGACAAGGCGCTTATTTTGAAAGGGTCCGTGTGGACACGGTATGTCTCCCACTCTGACGTTGGTAGTTCCCTGCTATAACTCGCAGGAATACATGCAAGTAAGCATTGATTCGTTACTGAAGCCCGGTTACCCAGACATTGAGGTAATCATTGTCAACGATGGGTCCAAAGATGACACCGCCCGGATTGCCGATGAGATCCAGGCGGCCCACCCGGACCGCGTCAAGGTCGTGCACAAGGTCAACGGCGGCCACGGTTCAGCAATCAATGCGGGTCTTGCCGCTGCGACCGGAACCTATTTCAAGGTCTTGGATTCAGATGACTGGCTAGACCCAGACGCATACCAAGAGGTCATGACGCTCCTGCGCAAGTTGGGTTCGGAAGACCGCGAGCTTGACCTGTTGGTTACCAACTTTGTGTACGAGAAGCAGGGCAAACGCAATAAGCGCTCCGTGCACTACCGGCACGCATTGCCGCGCAACCAGATCTTTGGTTGGAAGCAGGCCCGCTCATTTTGGACCTGGCAGTACATGCTCATGCACTCCATGATCTACCGCACCGAGCTGCTGCGCGAGGTCAACTTAGAGGTTCCCGAGCACAGTTTCTACGTGGACAACTACTTTGCGTTTGTGCCGCTACCCCAGGTGCACCGTATTGGCTACCTTGACGTAGACCTCTACCGGTACTTCATTGGCCGCGACGACCAGTCAGTCAATGAGAAGGTCATGATTGGCCGCATTGACCAGCAGATCAACGTCAACATGCTCATGGTCAAGCACCTCAGCCAGGCCCGCAAGGACATGACCCTGCCGGCCTCACTCGAGCGCTACATGACCCGCTACGCGACCTTGGTAACCGCGGTGTCCTCCGTGCTGTTGCTGCGCGACGGCAGCCCAAACTCGTTGGAAAAGAAGAACCAGATCTGGCGCGACATTGAGGCCATTGATCCGGACCTCTCCAAGGAGCTACGCAAGCCTTTGGTTGGCTGGGTGGTCTCCCGGGACACCAAACTCACGCGCTTCGCTATGCGGGTGGGTTACCACGCCTCGAAGATCCTGGTTGGCTTCAACTAAAACTGTTGTAAGGCATCGAAAAGCAGTTAAGGCTCTGAGTTTGTTTGACCAAACTCAGAGCCTTAGTTGTTTGCACAAGTTCCTTGTGCGAGTTCTAAAAACTGATGGTCTGGTTGCCGCGCGGAATCAAGATCCGCACGGTGAACCAGTCTTGCTCCACCCCAATGGTGATTGAACCCTTGTAGGAGTGGACTATCGAACGCATATTCTGGGTTCCGTACCCGTGCCGGTTCCGATTAGTCTTGGTAGTTTGCGGCAAACCTTCAACAAAATCAACCGGGCGCGGCCAGTAGTTCTCAAACCGGATCATGACAAATTCTTGCTTGGTAAAAACCGAGACTTTGATGTGCCGCTTATCCTTGTCAGAGATCTTCAGGCACGCCTCAATAGCGTTATCAATCGCGTTGCCAAACAGGGCGCTCAGGCCCATCAGATCCATGAATTCAAGGGCCTTGCCATCGACCACGTTAGTCATGGTGATGCCCTCTTGTAGGCACCGTTCCATCTTGGAACTCAGGATCACATCAAGCATCTGATTGCCCGTGCGGATCTCTGACTCGTAGCCGCTCAGACTGTCCTCAAGCTGGTGCAGATAGTCTGCTCTGCGGTCCGCCGATTCTTCTTCACGGATCGCGTCAATGTAATACTTCAGGTCATGGTGCATCCGATTAAGCTCTTCAATATTGCGTTTGGACTGTAAGAACTGGTCGTGCTGCGACTTCATAATCACGCGGGTCTCAGCCAGTTCCATCGCGTTACGCATCTGTGAGCGGTGGGTTTGTTGGGTGTACAGGGCAACAAATCCGGCCAGGTCCACCAAGGTACGGATGTAGAAGATGTCCGTGTCATTGCTCCCGGTGAACGGGGAACTTTGGGTGACAAAGCTCAGGTTACTGACCAAGAATGTGCCCACACCAATTGCAGCGGCCATCACGAGCGAGGACCTATCCACCCCAAGCCAAGAGGTCTGCGGGAAATTCTTACGCTCGGCCAAATAGGCCAGCCCAAAGCCCAGCCCATAGCAGCCAATCAGAAGTCCAATGCTGCCAAAGAACGCGGAGCTACCCAGCTCAAGCGTTGGCTTATGGGGCATCCAACTGACCCAGATCTGCCATTGCAGGGAGGCAACGAGTTCCGCCAGGACAAACGCCCGCGCGGTCAAATACCCCGCGTCCTTGAGCGTGCTGTCGGTCATGAAGTACAGGAACGCAAAGATTGAGAAAATCGCCCCGGCCATACCAAAGACCCAGAACGTAATGTCAAGGGTGCCGGCGAGCACCTGAACGCCAATGAACACCGGAAGCGCGCCCGCTATCAGGGCCACCCTCTTCCAACCACCAAAGCGGTGCCGCATGAGGAAAATGTAGACTACAGCACCGGCCCACTCGGCAAGCCCTGTGTACCAGCGTGGAATATCTGGCAGGGCCTCAAAAATCATTCGATCTTCCCACCGATGTAGTTGCTCAGCGCCTCAAGCAACCCCTTCTTGCGGGAGCGGGAAATCTTGAGCACGTCGCCGTTGGACATCTCGGCGTCTTCACCGTGAATGGCCACCAGGTGCTGCAGGTTGATCAAGAACCCGCTGTTCGAGCGGTAGAAGTTCCGCGGCAGCAAGAGGTCCTCGTAGGCCTTTAAGGTCGCGTTGAAGGTGATCTCTTCTTCGATTGTGTGCACGGTCAGCTTGTGCCGCTTACTTTCCAAGTAAATAATGTTGGCCAGATCCACCCGGCGCGGTGACGTGCTCGAGCCCACCAGCACGGATTCGCGCTCTTGGCTTTGCAGCTGGGTCAGACTGCGGGAAAGTTCCGTTGCAAACGCGAAGTAGGAAACCGGCTTGAGCAGGTAACTTTGGGCCTGAACCGAGTACCCGCTGGTTGCATACTGGGCCGTCTTGGTTACAAAAATGATGATGACCGAGGTGTCCACGCGGCGAATCGCGGTTGCCGCCCGCATCCCGTCCATTCCGCCCATTTGGATGTCAAGGAAGATAATGTCAAAGTCGGGTTGGTAGTTCTCCAGCAGGGCGGCGCCATCGTCGAACTCGCGCGCCTTGTACAGAAAGTGATTCTCCTGCTGATACTGGCGCAATAGTGACGAAATGACGTCACGATCGCGGTCGCTGTCGTCAACAATGCCAATGGATACTACTCTTGATGCAGGGACACGCACCTTGACTGCCTCATTCCTTCACGCGTGATGGGACTGGGCGAAAATAAGCCACCACGAGATCCTTACCTATAGTATGCGGTCGCACACTGAAGGCGAAACTTTTTGGGCGCTATGTGTCACAGCCAATCCCAGATATTTACATAGCTTTGTCTTCACTTACAGGAGCACAACCATGCGTTCACTTTCCGGAGATAACAAGAAACCGTCATCCGCTTTAGATTCAAGCGCGCGCTCCGCCCACATCACCGTGTTGAGTATGGCAACCCCGGCACCGCTCATTCGCACCCGCAGAGACCGGCGCGGGCGCGGCATGCGCGGCATCATGATCGCGCCCATTCACCCGGCGTTTAGAACCCGCAGGGAACACTTTGATGAGACCGTCCAAAACTACGTGCGGCGGCTCGAGCAAACATGGGGCCAAGAGCTTGCCGGAACCGAGTTCGCAGTTGAGGATGTTCCCCCATCAGACCCGGCTCCGTGGGAAACGGGTGGGGTCCCCATGGGCCGGTACTTTCCGTCCGTCGGTGGGGCCCCAAACCGCATTGCGATCTACCGCCGCCCGGTTGAAGGCCGGGTAACCGAGCACTGGGGCCTTGAGAGCCTCGTGCGCGATGTAATTGTAGAACAGGTGGCTTTTGTGCTCAGTAGGTCGCCCCAAGAGATCGACTCCGAGTACCAGGGCGGCTAGGCGCCACCCTGGTCCCGGGCCCACTGGGCCTGAGAAGGACAACCCCTAAGAAGGACAATCGCTGAGTCGCGCTATTTGATACCAACGGGCTATTTGATACCAACAGATAGTGAGCGGGTGACCCGTACTTCCATTGGCTCATCCTCGGCCACGACCGGTCGCAGAACACCGATTGCCGCGTTGAGATCACTCGAGGTGGTCACAACCGCCCAGTCAATGATCGCGTCCTGCTGTGGTTCAACTAGAACCGCATGCACTTGGTCCCCACCGAGGTCGGTCATTTCAAGCTCAAGTGTTTGGCCAACGGCAAGTTTGATCTCGCGCTGTTCAAGCACTGCCCCGGCCTCAGAATACGTTGTGATCGCCACCCGTTGATCGGCCACCCACGCTTCCCGCAGGGCCTGCTCCTCGGCGGTTTCTTGCTCGGATTCAGCCTGGGCATCGGTCGCATAGACGTGCGGAATCTTCGCCAATGCTGCCGGAAGGTCCGCCGTATCCGTGACGTTTGGTAGCGCCGCAAGAACCACCTTGGACTCGAGGTCCGCAATCGTGGCAACAACGCTTGATACCGAGCGTGGTTGCAGAGCGGTCTGATCAAGCAACTCATCCATGGCGGCAACTTGGCCGTCCGCTGGGCCGCCCTCGGTGCCCTGCTCGGGCCCGCTCAGGACATCAGAGGAGTGAATCCACGCAAAGTCCTGTGGGATCCCAAACAGCGGGCGTTCCGGGTCCTGGGTGCCCTCGATAGACACCCGGGTGGCGGCGATAATCGGAACCTCGGAATCAATGACCACCGTATAGTTCCCGGCCGGCACACCGGTTAATTCCACATCCGTGACCGCCCCCGCGGTCAGGTCGATCTGGTCCGCACCAAACAGCGCAAATCTGCCCTCAGGGCCCAGGAGCGAAATAGCTGCGGTCCCGATCACTTGGGTGCCCACGTCGGCGGCTTCTTCAGCCGTCTCATCGCCTAGGTTCACAATCTCGGTGAAGTCCGGGGACACAATACGCACGACCGATGGCTCCCCCGTGGTTCCCTCACTGCCTGTCAGTGTCACCCCCGTCATGACCTGGACCCGTGCGGGTGCGCTGCCGGGAGTCACATAGTCGATTCCCTTAGCGGTAATGCCATCAAGGGTGTTGACCTGGAGGTAAGCAGAAACGAGGGACCCGGTTGAAGAAACGTGGACCGCGGTTCTGCGCTGCTCGGCGGCAATTCCCTCAAGGAACACCGAGACTTGCTTGCCTGCGGGAACTAACAGCGTTTCCAGTCCGGAAAGCGGCACCCGTCCGCCCGGCCCCCAAACCGTCAGCGTAACCGTTGCGGCCGTCAGCCCTGGGTTCTGGACAACAAGCTTGGAACTGGTACCTAGGCTCGTGCCGCCGCCTACCAACCAGTGCTCGGTTGCAGCCGTGCCACAGGTGGCCGCAGCGATCCCAAGTGCGTCGCCTTCGCTGGTCACCGAGCTCTGCGTGGCGGCCGTGAACTGCCCCTTCGCAGGGTCAGTGAGGGCCCTGGCCACGGTTGAAATTGCCAGACCAGAGTTAAAACCGGTCATGGTGCTCTGCGCACTTGGCTCAAGCGCGGAAACCGGATCGATTACCTGTGGTTCAAAGGGTTGGTCCGACTCTTCCGTGCTTTGGATGTCAGTGGGGACACCAAGGTCAAGGTAGCTAACCTCACCGCCACGGCCAAGCAACGCGGTTTGCACCGTATTTTTGGTGGTGCCTTGGTCGGCATCAAAATCATCGGCTGGCTTAGCGTCTTCCTCTGCTTCTTCCCCTGCGTCGCCGGCGCCCTGATCGGTTGCCTCGGCAGCGTCTTGGGAGATTGACCCGTCTTCGGTCTTGTTATTGCCGGCGTTCGAAAGTTCTTGGTTGTCCTGGCCCTTTGGCTGCTTAGCCTCAGCGACCGGGGTGGGACAGATCAACGCTGCCGATGCCGCATCAACCGACACATCCGTGCCCATTGCCAGCACCTCAGGAATAGGCACCGTGACGCGCTGCCCAAACAGTCCCAAACCAACGGCCAGCGCCACCACGAGCAGTCCGGTCAGGACCTGCCCCACGGTGACTTTGCGCGTGCGCTGTTGCTTGGCATTCTTGGTGGCGTTCTTTTTGGCCATCTTGGCCGCGCTCTTCTTGGCGGCCGGAGGCGTTGGTTTTGGCTCGGGCGCGGTCTTGGCTGCGGCTTCAGTTTGCGGCTCGGCCGCTGGCACGTTTGTTGTGGCCGATGCCTGGGCAGGCTCGGAAATTTCCGGCGCGTCCGGCTGGTCTTGGGACACGTCCGGCACGGCTGGCTCTGAGGTGGCCTCGTTGTTGGTGCCTTCAGGCGTTAGATCTTGATCGCTCATCACACGCCCTTTCTACGCATTGGGATAGCTAGCAAACCAAATACCACCAGGACGGTTCCTTGCAGGACCAGCCATGGGATTTGCGATGCTCGTTCATAAGAGATTTCAAGGGTTCCGCCCGTTGCGGCGAACTCTGTCAGTTCAAAACCTTGCTTGCCATTGACCGTTACTCGTGGCACCACGGATCCATTAATCGTGGCGGTCCAACCCGGCGCGGCGTTCTCGGCGATTACGATCACCTGATCCGTTGTGGCGGGTTCAAGTTCTGCGCTGACGGCCAACCGAGTTGCCGCAAGTGGCCGGGCATTGTCAAAGATGATGCCACCGGTGCGATCGTACAGGACTGCCCATGCCGGTTCAGCAGGCAAGATGATGGCATTATTTTGGTGATCTTCCTTGTCACCCAAGGTCGATTGCAGGCTTTCAAGATCGACCCTGACCTCTTGTGGTTCAACTCGCCACACGGTCCCGGTTTCATTTTCCGTGACCCGCTGCAGTCCCACGATCGTGTCGAGGCGGCCAACGAGGTTGGCGATCTCCGGGTTGGTTCCGGCTGGAACCAGAACCGCACCTACCCCCATGGCGCCAAGGCGAAGGGCGGCGGGCTGCTGATCTTCCGGTTCAAGTCCCCGGCTCAGGTGGGCAACAAGTTGGGCAATGTCATCCGGGCGGCCAGACATGTGTGAAATGTTGACCACGGTTGAGGCCTCAAGCATTTGTGAGCCGTCGCGGTGAAAGAGTTGGTAATCCACGCTTTCGGCGCTGTCCGGGCTAATCGCAAGGACGCGGGCCTGGCGTCCAGAGGTCTGCATCTGTTGCGCAACTGCCGGCACAATATTACGGTCCAGCTGCTCCAACGCGGTGGCGTGCTCGGCAAATGAGCGGTCAGTGGACCAGGTCACCAGCGCACCTATGGGAACGGCAAAGACCAATATTGTGGCAAGTCCAAGGCTGATCTGGCGCCAACCAAAGTTGGTTGAGCTCGCCTTGAGGCTCAGATCCGTCACACCGATCGCACACGCACCAAGAAGGGCTAGGTACCCCAACGAGATACCCGCTCCGGCCCACCCGGTAACCCCTGCGGTGGCACCGCTAGCAACGATGACCTTGGAGCTAATGACTGCGGTAGCAAAACCAATGAGCGCGGTGACCCAAAGCAACCGCACGATTGTGCCCCGGCGTCCGGAACGTAGCAGCGCAAGCAACGCACCCACCAGCACTATCGCCCCGATAGCATATGGCAGTAGTGCGCTGAGGAACGCGCCCCAGCCCGCTGAGAAATCGGGCAGAGCTTGGCTGACCGGCAGTCCCAAAAGGTTTTGCCACGGCGCTGCGCTTTGGTATCCGAACGGAACTCCCGGGTCCGCAAACAAGATCCGCCAGCCGTCATGTTCGCGGTTGACAAACGCCCGGACCAGAAGCGGTCCCATCAAGGCGAGCGCTGGAATTGGTACGGCAACGAGCAGGCGTGCGCGCGGCACAAACAACATGAGAAGCGCAAGGATCAGCAGTCCGGGCAACAGCAGAACCGGGGAACCGGTAACCACAATTGCAAACAGGAGTGAAGCCCCACCCAACGCGGCCAGTGACCGGGTCGATCTGGCCGCACGTGCGACCTGTTGGGAGGCATCGGGAAGTTCTTCTGTACCGTCCCCCTCCGCTTGGTTCAGCTCTGGGTCTTCTGTGTCGCTCACCGGATGGGTCAGTTGCTCCACCTGAGAAACCAGCGAGGTCTGGGTCAGTTTAGATTCCAGGAGTGCCTCAGCCTGCTGTTGCTGGCGGAACCGCAACTTGCTGCGTTGGTCAACCTGTTGCAGGTCAAACGTGCGCACCAAGGCAAGTACCAGCCACGGCAGGGCCGCGTGGGTGATGATGCCGCCCAACCGCCCCTGGCTCAGGCCTATGAGCAATGATGGCGCGGCGACCCACAGAATCGTTACCCAAGCGCGCACCGTGAGCGCACGCGTGATGCTCCCGGCAGCAAACCACGCGCCAATCCCGCTCAGAACCAGTGCCAGCAGCACCAACAGGTTCACGGCTAATTGCGCGTCACCACCGGTCAACCCAACAAACGGCATGAGCGTAAAGACAATCGGGTCCGCGGGTGCGGAGGCCCCAAGGCCATCACGTACCCATCCCCCGGTCCAGGACTGCCACAGGTCGCTCAACGTTGCCTGGAGCGGTAGCAACGCGCCACCAATGATCCGCTTGGCGCCCGTGAACGCCGCCAGCATGTCCCAAAACGCAACGAGCGTCACCGCGCTCAATCCCAAGAGAACAAACGTGAACGTGGTGCGCCTGCGGTTGCGAACGAGTTTGAACTCGCGAGCATCGAGCTCGCTCGGACCGTACAGCTGTTTGCGCAGCGTCGCCCTCGAGAGCCTTACGTCACGGCGGTGCGACAAGACCTCGCGGTGGCTAATCATCAGTTCCCGCAGAGCCGATCGCGGCACCTGTTTGATAGCGCTCATGCGTAGGGATGCACCAAGTGCGTTACCCAACTTGGTGAACAACCAAAACGGCGCCAGCAGCTCAGCAACGGCCTGCCGCGGTTGCTTGACCGCGACCCGGGCGAGGGATCGCAGGGGCGCAGCCAAAACCGATGCCAACCAGATGACCGGCACCATGATTGCCGGGTAAGAGGTAGCCGAGTAATACAACGAGGACCGCAGCCGCGCAAAATAGGTGCGGTTGTCTTGGTCCTCATCCAGAACCGTGGGCTTTTGCGGGATCACAAGTTCGCCGTGTCCGCGCAAGCCCATCAGGCTTGCTTGGGCGTGCTCAACAACCGCGTGTGGAACCACTACCACGCGGTGTCCGGCTAGCCGGGCCCGGCGGCAAAAGTCGAGGGAGTCACCGTAGCGCCCGTACGTTGGGTCGGTGCTCTTGAGATCGAGCCACAGCGAGGTCCGGACAAGGGCGGCGTTCAGGCTGACCGCAAATACGTCTTCGCGGGCGTCATGCTGCCCCTGGTCAAACTCGGTCTGCTCAACACCGGACAGGCGCTGCCCCCCGGTCGCCACGGAGTAACCCACGTGAACGAGGTCTTTGGTTGACCCCAATCGAATTTGCTTTGGCCCGGCAATCGAAACTGAGGTGTTGTTGCGGGTCTCTTGAATGAGTTGTTCTAAAACGTCCGGGCGTACGACCGTGTCGTCATGCAGGAGCCACAGCCAAGGGGCCTTTAAGGCGTCCGGGGCTTGCTTCAGCGCAACTCCTACACCTTGACCAAATGTCTTCGCTCTAGGGGCCCACAAGACGTTAATAGGGCATAGCGCAGCCGCCACGGTCTCGGCGGGGAGAGTCAAAGGGCCCTTGTGTGCGACATCGACGATGATAATCTCCGCCGGCACGACCGTCTGACACAAAACCGAATCTAGAAGGTTCTGCAGATACGGGGTAAACCCGTTTGTGACCACAATTGCGGTGACATCACGATCAACGGTCTGCTGAGCCGGAGTCTGCGGCACAATGGCGTCCATTTCGAGCAAGTGTTCCTTTTGCATGGGCGCGGCCCCGGCACTCACCACCGGAATGCCCCGCACAGGGGTGTTTTCGCTTGGGCCTTGGGGCAATTTAGAAGTAGTCATACCGGATCCATAGTGCCGCATTGGAAGCCATGATGAGCCGTTCTTAACGGGCGTGGCGTAGAACGTGCCAATATTGCCCGCCGGCCAAACCAGAACTAGGTGGGCCGGAATTCTCATCCGGCCCACCTAGCATGATTCAAGACATTAGAAATTTACAGCGCACGCTTCTTCAGTTTGCGGCGCTCACGTTCTGAAAGCCCACCCCAAATACCAAACCGCTCATCTTTGGCAAGCGCATATTCCAGGCACTGCGTGCGGACCTCGCAGGCCACGCACACCTTCTTTGCCTCCCGGGTCGAGCCTCCTTTTTCAGGAAAGAACGCTTCCGGGTCGGTCTGGGCGCAAAGCGCCCGCTCTTGCCAGCTCATTGCTGAGTCATCGCCCATGTTACCTAGCAGTGAAAGGACCGGAGATCCCACGCGTGCTGGTTCTGCCGGGCGATTTACATCTGTTGGTAACGGGCCGTCCTCTTTGAGCAGGTTCCACATATTTAATAACCTCCGCACCGTAGTTTGCCGTACCTTGCTGTAGATAACCTTACGCAAAATTACACGCGTGTCATCTTCGCAAGTCAAGAGCAACTGTGGTAGCAATTCAAATTGGCTGGCACTTATCAGTCGATACCACCCTTAACGGACAGAAATTGACCCAATGAAACGCGAAAGTGCGCTAAATATCGCTGTCCGCTTATTTTTGAAATCATCTCAAATTCTTCAGTTAGGCGGGAAACGTGAACTATTTTGACAGACTAAACTGGTCACCATGAGTTCACCACAGACCTATATTGCAGATTCTTTGTCCAAGATCACACTCGACCCGGGGCAGCCCCGATTGACCTGGTACGGAGCAGATTTTGAACGGATCGAACTCTCCGGGGCGGTTCTCAATAACTGGGTCAACAAGACTACCAACCTGTTGGTTGAGGAGTTTGATTGTGAGCCCGGCGTAGAGGTCTGTTTGGCCCTGCCAGCCCACTGGCGCTCGATCATTTGGGCCCTAGCCACGCTACGCACCGGCAGCACACTGACACTTGGCGAACCATCAGCAACCGCAACGGTTCTAGTCACTACGGACCCCGCGTCCGACTCCGCAGCGGGGCGCAGCAAGCGCACCGATTTGGTTGCCGTGACGCTCGCGGCCTTGGCTCGTAAGTACGACGGTGAATTACCCGCCGGTGCTATCGATGCAGCCTCAGCCGTCATGACTTACGGGGACGCCATTTGGCAGACCCTGCCAACCGACCCGAGCGAGCTGGCAATTGCCCACGGGGACACCCAAATGACATTCGCGGACCTGTCTACATGGGCAGCTCCATCCATTGCAAAGCGGGTACTCATTCGGTGCCCGCAAGTTGCACCAGACCTTTCTGCACCCCAAGCCGACGAGGCTAACGCCCACGCCCTGCTATCTGTTGTCCAGCAATGCATCAGCATTTGGGCTGCTGGCGGCTCGGTAGTGCTTCTGGGTGCCCAGATGGTTGCCGAGCTAGCCGAGGACCCGCAGCGGCTCGAACGCCTCATTGCAAGTGAACAGGTGACCAGCGGTAATTAGCGGCTCCCTTATCCCCGTGCAGAAGCGATCTCGCCTGCGCGGGGATATGGGAATCAGCGGTTTGGAAGCCGGTTGACCGGCCTGGTTTCAGTGCCCCGCACGCAGGTACGCTTGCTCGGTCTCATTTTTCGCTGGCCGCCACCACTGCTCATTGGTCCGGTACCAGGCAACGGTTTGAGCCACCCCAGCTCCCAGGTCGGTAAATTCGGGGCGCCAGCCCAACTCCGCCGTGATCCGTGAGGCATCGATTGCGTACCGCAGATCATGCCCCGCGCGGTCGGCCACGAGGTCATAGTCGTCGGGGCCGCGGCCAAACTCGGACAGAATCCGCCCAACCATTTGCAGATTCGAACGCTCCGCGTCCGCCCCCACCAGATAGGTACGCCCAATGACTCCCCGCTGCAGAATCAGCCACAGGGCACTGCAGTGGTCAAGCACGTGAATCCAATCACGCACATTGGCGCCCGTGCCGTACAGCCTAGGGCGCACACCGTCGATCAGGTTGGTGATTTGGCGCGGAATAAACTTCTCCACGTGCTGAAACGGACCGTAATTGTTTGAGCAACTCGAGATCGTGGCCCGTAGCCCAAACGACCGGATCCAAGCCTGCACCAAAAGATCCGACCCGGCTTTGGTAGCCGAGTACGGGCTCGAGGGTTTGTAGGCCGATTCCTCGGTGAATTTCTCCTTGCCGCCAAGCGGTAGATCCCCGTAAACCTCATCCGTTGAAACATGGTGCAACCTGCGATTATGCTTCAATACTGCCTGCAGAATATGAAAAGTTCCCACAAGGTTGGTATCCACAAATGTCTTGGGGTTCGCCAAGGAATTATCGTTGTGTGACTCCGCCGCAAGGTGCACCACAACGTCGTGCTCAGCCACCAATTGATCAACCAAACCCTGGTCCGTGATACTGCCGCGGACCACCTCAAGCCGGGCACCGGCATCGGCAGCGTTTGGGCCCCACGCAACCTCACCGCGCTCCCGTAAATAGGCCAAATTGTCGCCCCGTGCGGCATAGGTGAAGGCGTCCAGCACGGTCACCCGCACCTGCGGATCCGTACTCAACACATAGCGAACAAAGTTAGTGCCAATAAAACCAGCGCCACCAGTGATCAATAGCCGCACAATTTCACCGTTCTTCCTTCCAAACACGTATTAAAGCCAACCTCCACAACTCCTACACCCCATCGACTCTTGGCCTACGAGCAATACCCATCAAAGCATTCTAGGATTTTGTATTGTGACTCAGACTAGCCCTGCCCCCAGAATGCCAGAAAGTGCTGGCTCCTACCGGCGCACCAAGCCGGGACACGCACGCAGTGGTCCCTCGCGAGGCGTTCTGAAGGCAATTGCCTTGGTGGTAGTGGGGTTGTTGGCCTTTGGCAGCTCCGCTGCGTTCGCCGGAATCTACCGGATCCAGAACATGGCCACCAAGGTTGACGTTTCCGATCTGGTCTCCGCTCCTGCCCCGCGCCCTGACCTGCCACCCGCAGACAATGAAAAGGGACAGTCGCTCAATATTCTCGTGCTCGGCACCGACTACCGTGGTGGCGACAACGCGGAACTCTCCGACAGCGCGACCGGCGGCATGCGCTCCGACACCACGATGGTCATCCACCTATCTTCTGACCGCACCCGTGCAGAGGTGGTCTCAATTCCGCGTGACTCCATGGTCGAAATCCCCGAGTGTCTGACGACCGACGGTCAGGTCCTGCAGGCCCAGCGTAGGGCGATGTTTAACTCCGCGTTTGCCCGCGGCTGGGACTACGGAGGAGACATTGCATCCGCGGCGGCATGCACCATCAACACCATCCAGCACAACACCGGCCTGACAATCGACCACTTTGTTGTGATCGACTTTGCCGGATACAAGGACATTGTCGATGCCCTGGGCGGGATTGACATTGAAATTCCAGAAGACATCAGCGTCGCTAAGGTCGGCGGATTCAAGCTTGAGGCCGGCTGGCACACCCTCAACGGGACCGACGCGCTCAAACTCGTGCGCGGGCGCAAGGGCACCGGCTGGGGCCTAGAGATGGGCTCAGACCTCTCCCGCATTGATCGCCAACAGGCAGTTGTGAACGCGACGATCGAGACCGCACTGTCAAAGAACTTCCTAACTGACCTACCTAAGTTGACCGGTTTTGTCACCGCCGCAATATCGTCGCTGACCATGAACCCGGAGCTATCCAACAACTTGGTCGGGCTGGCAACATCTTTGACCGGTATTTCAACGGGTGACGTTGAGTTCATATCTACCCCGGTAGCCACCGACCCGTATGACAAGAACCGCGTGGTGTGGACGTCAGCCGCTGACGAGTTATGGGAGCGACTACTCCTAGATAATCCGCCGGTGACTGAGGTGGACCCCGACAGTACGGCGCCTGAAACCGGCGCCGGTAACGCTAACTGATTGGCACCGCAATGTCACCAAACAGCGACGCAACGAGAAAAAACAAGAAGCTACCACCTCCGAGCTTCACCCCGTCTTCCGGACGGCCCAGCAGGCCTACCCGCACCCCGGCAATTGAGGTAGGGACCGGAGAGGTTCCCCAACGCCCGGCTGCCCAGTACACCGGTGCCCAGCCGCCGGCAAGTTTACCGCCCGCAGTAAAACGCCAAGCCCCTCGCCCAAGCTCTGGCCACCCGCGGACGGCTGTCATGCCACCGGCGAAACAATACGCCTCAGCTCAGCAACCGGCATCGATACCTCCCCGCAACAGCCAAGCGGCAGCGGCACAACGTCAAGAAGCTATGCAGCGCAATGAGGCTGTCCAGCGCCAAGCCGCTGCCCAGCCGGCCCCCGCTCGTACGCACGCCCCGCAACGCCAGAACCGGCCCACCCAGATGCCACCACAAGGCGCTCCTGGGCCCCGCGGTGCTAACTCCCACGGTCAGCAACCACCTCGTCCCCCGACAGGCCCACACGGTCCCGCGCCCGTTGCCCGCCCACCGCGCCGACGCAAGAAAAAGACCGGACGGATCATCGCGCTAGTCATTGTGCTGGCATTATTTGCTTGGCCGTTTGGGCTCATGATGTGGGCCAACTCCAAACTCAACCACGTTGATGCGCTGTCAGGGGCCGCAAATACCCCCGGGACCACCTACCTCATTGCGGGTTCAGACTCTCGCGAGGACGGCACGGTCGGCGGCAACGTCAAGGGCGCTCGCGCCGACACCATCATGCTGTTGCACGTACCAAAGTCCGGGCCGAGCGCACTCATCAGTTTGCCGCGCGACATTTACGTACCCATCCCCGGCCATAACAGCAATAAGATCAACGCCTCATTCTCCTTTGGTGGGCCCGCTCTCCTAGTCGAGACCGTTGAAGATCTCACCGGGCTGACCGTCGACCACTACGTCGAGGTTGGGTTTAGCGGCGTGACCGGCATTGTCGATGCGATCGGCGGGGTGGAACTGTGCCTCGACTACGACGTCAACGACCCACAAAGCGAATTGAAGTGGGAGGCCGGGTGCCACCCAGCTGACGGCGCCACCACCCTTGCATTCGCTCGCATGCGCAAAGCCGACCCGCTCGGTGACATTGGCCGGGCCCAGCGCCAGCGCCAAGTCATTGGCGCCATTAGCTCCTCGCTCAAGAGCCCGGCTAAGTTATTAAATCCCGTCACCCAGACATCCATGGTCAAGGCCGGAACCGGGGCGCTCGTGGTGAGCGAGGGAACCGGGTTCTTCGACCTAGGCAAAATGGCCCTCGCATTCCGCAGCGCTAACTCTAAGTCTGGCGTGACCGGAACCCCACCGATCACCTCGTTGGACTACCGTCCAGGTGGCGTGGGCTCCGCTGTCCAGTTGGATGATGCCGCAACCGCGCAGTTCTTCAAAGACATTGCCGCAGGAACGCTCAAGCCCGGGGAGTACAACGGCCTAGGCTAGACCGCTGCACGACTAGTTCTCTTCACAGCTAGCTCTCATCTAATCCGACGTCGCTCCAAGCCGACGTCATTTTGAGCCGAGTTTGGTGGATCGCCCCCGAGATAGGTGGTTCATTCCACTAATCTCGGGGACGATCCGCCAAACTCAAACGCTGGTGTCGGTTGCGGCCTGAAACTTAGCCAGCAGACGCTCGCCCTTGGCACGCGCCTGGTTGGCCAGATCCTCTTGGAACGCCACCATCTTGTCCTGAAGCGCAGCTGCTTGGTCACCTGAACCGGCACCGAGAATGCGGGCCGCCAGCAGACCAGCGTTGCGCGCACCACCGATCGACACGGTTGCAACCGGGACGCCCGCTGGCATCTGCACGATTGAAAGCAGCGAATCCATGCCGTCGAGGTACTTGAGCGGAACCGGCACCCCAATGACGGGCAGTGGGGTTACGGATGCGAGCATGCCAGGCAGGTGCGCTGCTCCCCCGGCGCCGGCAATAATCACCTTGATGCCGCGGGCGTGAGCCTGCTGGCCGTAGGCGATCATTTCATCGGGCATACGGTGTGCGGAAACCACACCAACCTCAATCTCGATCCCAAATTCTTGGAGAGCCTTGGCGGCTTCCTGCATTACCGGCCAGTCGGAGTCAGACCCCATCACAATGCCTACCTGCGGCAACGTCTCATTTGGCTTGGTCATTTTCATGCACCTCGGTGGTTGTTGGAACGAACGAAGAATTTAGTTGGCAGATTCGCCGCGCACAATTGCTGCGGCGGCAGTTGCCTGGGCAAGAGTCTGGTCCAGGTCGGAGCCACTGACGTTGACGTGCCCAAGTTTGCGTCCCGGGCGCACGTCCTTGCCGTACAGGTTGACCTTGGCGTGCGGGAACTGCTTGAGGACCTCGGGCAACGCGTCGGTAACGGTTTCTAGGCTCGAGCCCAACACGTTAGCCATCACGGTCCACGGCGCGGTCGTCGCGGTGCTGCCAAGTGGCAGGTCGAGGACCGCGCGCAGGTGCTGCTCAAACTGGCTGGTGACCGAGCCGGTAATGGTCCAGTGCCCGGAGTTATGCGGGCGCATGGCAAGTTCATTAATCAGGATCTGTGGGCCGTCCGGGGTTACTACCTCAAACATTTCCACGGCCAGCACACCGGTTACGTCTAGGCCTACCGCAATCTTGGTGGCAATCGAACGCGCATGTGCTGCGGTCTCGTCGTCAAGGTTTGGTGCCGGAGCAATGACCTCGGAGCACACGCCATCACGCTGGATTGACTCGACCACGGGCCAAGTAACAACCTGTCCAGATGGTCGGCGTGCCACCAACACGGCTAGCTCGCGCGCAAACGGGACCTTCTCCTCAACCAGCAAGGTTGGGCCGCCCTGAGCGACCCCGGCAAACCAGTCGGTCACGTCCGCTGCCAGGGAGACAATGCGTACTCCCTTGCCGTCGTAGCCGCCGCGGGAGGTCTTAACAACGACCTCGGGACCAAACTCGGCAATAAAGGAATCGAGCTCGGCGCTTGCCTGCTCGGTATCCCGGGATAGGGCCCGCCAGTTTGGGCACGGTACGCCCAACTCGGTCAGACGCTGACGCATCACAATCTTGTCTTGGGCGCTAGCCAGCGCGTGCGGACCGGGGTGCACGGCAACGCCCTCCGCCACCAGCTGGTGCAAAAGGTCATGTGGCACGTGCTCGTGTTCAAACGTCAGCACATCCATGCCCGCAATGAGACTACGGATCGCTTCCGGGTCGCTTGCCGCGCCCACGGGAGCATCAACTAATACCTGAGCTGCTGAGCCGGTTTCGCTTTCTACCAGAGCCCGTAAATGCACGCCGAGTTCGCCTGCAACAGGTGCCATCATTCGGGCCAGTTGCCCGCCGCCAATAACTGCAATCTTAGGAGTTCCCACGGGCACTAAGCCTAGTGCACCCGCGCCCCAGACCCCAATATTGCGGTTCACGGTAGAGTGAGGTTGTGCCTACGACCAAGCAAACCACCACGGTTACCAAGACCCAGCGCATTGTTGAGCTGTTGAAGTTCGGGACCGTGGGCGGGCTCGGATTCGTTGTTGACCTTGGACTCTTCAACCTTTTGCAGCACGGCCCCGGCGCGGTTCTCGCCGGTAAGCCCATCACCGCAAAGATATTTTCCGTTGCAATTGCGATGCTCGTCACGTGGCTAGGAAACCGCCTGTGGACCTTTGCAAAACAGCGTACGAGCACGCGGGTCAAGGAATTCATTGGGTTCGTGGTGGTTAACGTTGGTGGCATGGCCATCGCTGTGTTGTGCCTGTGGATCTCAAACTACGTGCTCGGTTTCAAATCCACGTTGGCTGACAACATTTCCGCCAACGGCGTTGGCCTCGTGTTGGGGACAGCGTTTCGATACTTTGCCTACAAGTACCTGGTGTTCACGGGTTCGCAGCCCACACTCGATCCCACAAAGTAGCGGGCCCGCTACTGCTTACGGCGGTCACGCCTACGAACGTACACGGGCTTACCCTGCGGCAACACCACAGCCGGGTCCATGGTCTTTGGCACCCCGGTCAGATACATCGTAAACAGCGCGGGCACGTGCCTGGTCAGCTCGAGCCGTCCGCCGTCCGCCGCTGCGAGGTCACGGGCCAACGGTAGGCCCAGCCCGGTGCCTTCGCCCGAGGTTACGCCGCGTTCAAAGATAATCGATGCCAGTTCCTCCGGGATCCCGTCGCCCTCGTCCCCTACTTGGATGACCACGGCGTTGCGGGGACCTTGCTGCTTAGCTACGACTTGGGTGTGTCCGCCGCCGTGCTTGAGGGAGTTCTCCAACAGGGTTGCAATTACTTGGGCGAGCGCACCGGGAGTGGCAAAGACCCAAAGTTCGCCCTCTTGGGTAACGGTGAGTTTGCGTCCAGCCTTAGCAAAGACTGCTTCCCACTCCTCTTCCTGCTGTTGCAAGACATCGAGGAGGTGGACGGCCTCGGTTGTGCCACCGGATGAGGTCCGGGACCGTGACAGCAAATCATCAACGGTCAGGACCAGGCGTTCGACCTGTTCTAAGCTAATCCGGGCTTCCTCTTGGACCTCGGGACTATCCGGGGAAAGCATCGCGATTTCTTCCAGCCGCATGGACAAGGCCGTAAGCGGAGTACGCAACTGGTGTGAGGCATCGGAAGAGAACTGCCGCTCGGCGGCAATGCGCCCCGCAAGCCGGTCCGCAGACCGAGCGAGCTCGGCGGCTACAAGGTCAATTTCTTCAACCCCGGACTCTTCCAAGTGGGGGCGCACCTGCCCGGAACCCAACTGTTCCGCGGAAGCCGCAAGGTACACCAACGGGCGCGACAACCTATTTGCCTGCCAGACGGCCATGACAATTCCCGCACCAAACGCAACAACCGCGGCCGTTATGACCAGTAAGACCACCTGGGCAGAACGGGCAACCACGGTCCAATAATCCACGCCGACGGTAATCATGGCGGTCGACCCGGTCATGATCACGGACTCAAGTTTGCGTCCCTCAATGGGGTCCCCCGCGGTACCAACGGCGCCGTCGGGCATCACGACCTTGATGAAGGCGGGGATTCTGCCGTCGTCACCGCCCACGTACCGGTCCATGAGCCCTTGGGTTAACTCATCTCCGCCAGCAACGCGGCTCTCGACCTGTTGGGCCAGCGCCTTTGCCCGTGAGGCAACCGACTGGCTCTCGTTTTCAAAGACGTAGTAGCCGCCAAAGAAGGCCAGCGGAAAGCCAAGCAGGATTACGGCGGCGGCAACTGCAGAAACAGTTGCCAGAATTAACCGGCGCCTCATAAAGAATTCCTTAGGTCAGGAAAGAGTTACTCGGTGCCAACTTCGAACCGGAAACCCAGACCGCGCACGGTCGTAATGTACCGGGGGCTGTTTGCATCATCGTTTAGTTTGCGGCGCAACCATGACACGTGCATATCTAGCGTCTTGGTGGAACCGATTGGCTCCGATCCCCAAACCTCACGCATGAGTGACTCGCGGTTTACTACGGATCCGGCGGATGAGACCAGAACGCGCAGCAGTTCAAATTCCTTGGTGGTCAGGTGTAGTTCCCGGCCGTCCTGGAATGCGCGGTGTGCGGCAACATCAACCTTGACGTCCTGAGCATTAATTTCCTCAGACTCGGTTGGGTCACCATGGGTGCGTCGCAACAGGGCGCGTACCCGCGCCAAAAGTTCGGCAAGCCTAAAAGGCTTAGTCACATAGTCGTCGGCGCCTGCGTCGAGTCCAACAACGAGGTCAACCTCGTCCGCGCGAGCCGTCAACACCAACACGGGCGTGGTCAAGCCCTTTTGGCGGATGGCGCGGGCCACCTCAAGGCCGTCCATGTCTGGCAAGCCGAGGTCAAGAACGACCAGGTCGGCTATTGCAGCGTTATCTATGGCGCCCTGTCCGGTAGCTTGAACAACGACGTTATAGCCTTCGCGCGTCAACGCGCGAGCTAAGGGTTCTGAGATCGCTGGGTCGTCTTCAGCCAACAGTACGTGGGTCATGCATCTATGTTAGGTCATGATTCAACCTTTAGAGTCCCTCAAAACGCAAAAGGTAGCCCGTGAGGTTGATGACCTTTGCAGCCGAGGACTCTACTGTAGTCCTATGAGTTGGTATCAGAGGATCGGGCAATGGCTAGAAGACAATGCCTTCAAAGTCGACCTATTTCTTGCCGGGGTCCTATGCGCCATCTGCATGCCCCTAGCGGTTGCATTCACCAGCAACTACACCTGGTTCTTTGGGTTTGACATTACCGGCCTATGGGCCGCGACTTTTGCGTTTCTACTGGTCGCACCGCTTGCCATCCGGCGTACACGCCCGCTTTTGTGCCTCATAATCATCTATTCTGCCGCCCTATTTCACATGCTCTACGGGCCCCCACTCATATTTCCGGCCGACCTTTCAACACTCGTAGCCCTGTATTCTGTGGCGCTTCTCTCACCTCGGTGGGCGCACCACACGGCCCTGACATTTTCGATCATTGGGGCCGGGCTCTTTGGCCATGCGGCAACCGGATTTGAGCTCTTCAGAGCCCAGCCAATTCTTTTATCAATCTTTACTATTGGTTTACTCTTTCTCACTGCTTGGGCATTTGGGCTCCTGCGACGGTCCCGACTCGAGACATTCCAAGCCCTCACGTTAAAAAATACGAGCCTAGAAGTAGAACGCGACCAACAGTTAAAGCTCGGTGCCGCCAACGAACGCTCCCGGATTGCCCGGGAAATGCATGACATTGTTGCCCACTCACTTTCCGTCATCATCGCGCAAGCGGACGGTGGCCGTTACGCTGCGACCTCAAACCCCGAGATGGCTGCAAAATCACTGACCACGATCGCTGATACCGGCCGCGCTGCCCTCGCCGACATGCGCAGACTCTTGGGCGTGCTCAGGGACCAAGACAACGGCGAGAACTCGGCCCAGCACTCACCACAACCAGCTCAAGACAGCATTGAAACGCTCGTTGAGTCGCTGCGTGACTCGGGCATTAAGGCTTCCCTGGTGCGGACCGGAACCGAACGCCTGCTACCTCCCGGGGCTGGCCTGACCCTGTACCGGGTGTGCCAAGAGTCGTTGACCAACGTGCTCAAACATGCTGGCGCGGACCCTACCGTTGCGGTCATGGTCAACTGGGCTCCGGACAGGGTCCAGCTGATTGTTGAAGACAATGGTCGCGGGTCCGCTTCCCTTGCGAGCTCGGACGGCGCAGGCATGGGACTACTAGGCATGAAGGAACGGGCCGCGCTGTTTGGCGGCACGGTCAGTGCCGGCCCTGCTGAAGGCGGCGGATTCCGGGTGAAACTGGACCTTCCGCTACCACCGGCATCGAGAAGCTAAAAACCCGCCATCGCCCGTTACCGCCAATTCTGACGCAACGTACCCGTGCGGTAACGTGAGTGAACCACGCAAGATATTTGAGGGAGAAGTAATGACTAACGCACCTATCCGGGTCGGTATTGTCGATGATCAGCAACTCTTACGGGCCGGCTTCAAAATGGTCATTGACTCCCAACCGGACCTGACCGTGGTGTGTGAGGCCGGAAACGGCAAGCAGGCGGTTGAGCTATTGTGCTCGGCGGACGTGGACGTAGTCCTGATGGATATCCGCATGCCGGAGCTCGATGGCCTGGCCGCAACCAATCAGCTCACCTCCCACTGGGAGCAGACCCGCCCCCAGGAATCCCCCAAAATCATCATCTTGACGACCTTTGACCTCGATGAATACGCGCTTGAGGCTATTCGTGCCGGGGCGTCCGGATTCCTCCTCAAGGATGCGCCGCCCGAGGAAATGCTGTCCGCAATTCGTACCGTTCATAGCGGTGATGCGGTCATAGCACCCTCAACAACCAAGCGATTGCTGGGCCGGTTGATCTCCCCGCTGCCCGCAGAACAGCTCGAGGATTCGCCCAAGTCCGCTGCCCTAGCGACCCTGACCGACCGGGAAAACGAAGTGCTCATGCTCATTGCCAAGGGCATGAGTAATACCGAGATCGCCACCGAACTCTTCGTTGCCGAGGCCACCGTCAAAACCCACGTGGGGCGCATCTTGCACAAGATTGGTGCCCGGGACCGGGTCCAGATTGTGGTGACCGCATACGAGAACGGGCTGGTTCGCCCCGGCGAGTAAGTGGAGTCCAGGTTTCAGAGCAAAACCACCAAAGTTTTGTTTCAACGCTCTGAATCCCGCAAGTTAGGGGCAACGCCCCCTACCCTGAGCCGACCACTAGGGGTTTTGGTACCTAGGTCGCTCCCGTAGTGCTACTACGGTCTGATAATTGCCTGACAAACACCCGCCCTGCGCCCGACGCGCTGCGATCGCATTCCTCCTAACGTTAGTAGTGCGCCTTAACCGTGACTCACGGTCAAGGCGCACCACGATTTTCACTGGTTCAGTGTCAACCACAAAACCACGTGCCAACTAGGAGCAAGAACATGTCATCCACCGGGTATGCAACGCCCTCACCAACCGCTCAAGACAGCATTGCGGTTTCCGCGCGGTCTTTGACCAAGCACTACGGGACCGGTCTCAGCACGGTCAAGGCGCTCGACGGTGTCAATATTGACTTTGCTAAGGGCCGCTTCACCGCGATCATGGGTCCTTCGGGGTCCGGTAAGTCCACCCTCATGCACCTGCTTGCAGGCTTGGACTCTGCCTCAACCGGGCACGCATACCTGGGCAACACCGAGGTTACTTCCCTGAACGACGAGCAGCTGACCAACCTGCGCCGCGACCGGGTGGGCTTTGTGTTCCAGTCCTTTAACCTGCTTCCGATGTTCACGGCCGAGCAGAACATCTTGCTGCCGCTGACGCTGGCAAACAAGAAGATCACGGCCGATGACCGCCAATGGCTGGACATGCTGAGCTCCACGTTGGGCCTGTCCGACCGTCTCACCCACCGTCCCTCGGAGCTCTCCGGTGGCCAGCAGCAGCGCGTAGCTATTGCACGCGCGCTTATTGCCCGTCCCGAGGTTGTTTTTGCCGATGAACCCACCGGTAACTTGGACTCCCGCTCGGGCGCCGAGGTCTTGAACTTCTTGCGCCAAAGTGTGCGCGAGCTGGACCGCACCATCATCATGGTCACCCACGACCCAGCCGCAGCCGCCTACGCGGACCGCGTCATCCTGATTGCCGACGGCAAGATTGCCGGCGACATCCAAAACCCCACCCCGGAGTCGGTTCTTGCGGGTCTCGATGCCCTACGCACCGTTGACCCTAACGCCGGCCGCCGTGGGGATCACCCTTCGCACGCACCCGGTGACTTTGGCACCGTTGATTCCGGCGTGCACGGCACCGCCATGCCCGCAGCCCCGGTAACGCGCACCTCTGTGCTCGGCACCAACCTTGACGGAACCGGGCAGGGCAACAACTAATGCTAAAAATTACCCTCTATCAAATGAGGCGCAATATTGGGCGCCTCATTGCGGCCGGTATAGCGATCGCTATTGGCACGGCCTTTGTGGCGGCCACCTTTGTTGGTGGACAAATCCTCATCAAGACCTCTGAGAACGCCATGACCGCAAGTCTTGGCGACTCCGACCTCAGTTCCAACTCCTCGGTCATGGTCGAGACCAGCGAAGGAACGGACTGGCAAACAATCCCGTTCACCGCCGACGAGCTGGCAAAAATTGCCGCCCTCGACGGTATCAACGAGGTCAGTGTCAGCCCCGAGTTTGACACCCTGACCCTCGTGGCCGGCGAGAAGAACGAAATGACGGCTGTCGCGCTGACCGCGACCAACCCTAAACTGCAGCTTCTTGAGCTCACCGAGGGCACGGCCCCCACAACTGACTCTGAGATAGCGCTGCCCGCCAAGGTTCTCGAGCGTTTGGGCCTCAAAGTAGGCGGCCAAGTTACCGCTGAACTGGTTGATTACGAACAGGTCGATGCCGGCATTGAGCAAGGCCTGACCCAGGACGAGGCGCTCGCGGAAGCCACCTCCACCTTTGACTTCACCATCACAGGTGTAACCAATGATTTCCGCGGTGCTTTTACGTACACCTCGGGTGGGGCGCTGCTGACCCAATCCAGTTGGGAACAGATCCAAAAAGTAGTTGAGGAACGCACCGATTTTGTTGCCTACCGGGTCTTGGTGGCTGCCGAGGATGGCGCTGACCTCACAGCTCTGCAAGCCGACATGAATGAGATCACCGGCGAGCGCGTTACGTATACCAAGCAAGAAGTTGCTCAGAACCAGTTCCAAAGCCTGACCGGCGAGGCAAACATCATGATGACGTTTGTTCTCGTGTTTGCGGCCCTGGCGCTGTTTGTGGCCGGCTTGGTCATCACAAACACCTTCCAGGTGCTCGTTGCTCAGCGTGCCAAGACGCTGGCGCTGCTGCGCTGCGTCGGTGCGAACAAGAAACAGATCAGAAACTCCGTGCTGGTTGAGGCCGCAATCCTTGGCTTTGTGTCCTCGGTTACTGGAATCATCATTGGGCTCGGCCTCATGCAGGTCACCTTGAGCATCTTGAAACAGTTCGAGTTTGCCCGGGGGCTCCAAGAATGGATCACCATCCCGGCAACCTCGATCTGGGTGCCACTGCTTGCGGGAACCGCCGTTACCGTCCTTGCTTCGCTGGTTCCGGCGCGCATTGCCACCAAGGTCCCACCACTTGCGGCGCTGCGTCCGCAGGAAGGCTCGGGCGAGGCAACGAAGAAGGCCAGCCGCATCCGTCTCATCTTTGCCTTTATCCTCATCGGGGGTGGAGCCGCACTCATTGGTCTGGGTCTTTCCCTGGGCAGCGGCAACGAATCCACGCTCGAACTCGCGCTCCTCTCCGGCATCTTCGGTGGCATGCTCACCTTCATTGGCCTGATCATGAGCTCGGTTGTGTGGGTACCCAAGGTCGTTGGGGCGATAGGAAAACTCATCGCCGTTGGGGCATCGTCAAAGTTGGCGCAAGCCAACACCATCCGTAACCCCCGCCGTACCGCTGCAACCGCAACCGCACTATTTATCGGTGTCACCCTCGTGGCCATGATGTCCGTTGGAGCCGCAACCGCTCGCGTCACCATGAACTCGGCCCTTGACGACCAATTCCCAATCGACATCATGGGTAACCCGGGGTGGAGCGGTGTGAACCCCGCAGAAATTACCCCGGAGATGCTCGACCGGGTGAACGCGATTGACGGGGTCGAGGCCGCCACAATCGTCAACACCACCTACATGGTTAGCTCCTACATTGACCCGGTTAAGGATGCCTATGGCAACCTGAGCGGTGGCGAGATGAGCACCATGATCATGGGCCTGTCCAAAGAAGATGCCCGCAAGGTCTTGCGGTCACCCGACTTGGCTGACCAATACGATGACAACAGCGCCATCATGCCTACCTGGGCCGGTGCGGAACTGGACGGCAAGTCCGCACGGTTCTTCGTTGAACAGGGCAGCGAAGATGGCGAATGGATTGAGGATCCCACCAAGCGCCCCGGCTATGACCAGGGTGTTGACCTGACCGCGGTCCAGGGATCCACCGGCACCTACGATTGGATCACAACCCCGGCGGCACTTGACCGCTTGGTTGAACTGATCGATGACCCAAGCTACAAGGTAAACCAGCTTCTGCTCATCAAGGTCAAGGACATCACCAACGCGGGCGACACGGTTGACAGCTTGCGCGACGTGTTTGGGGAAGACGCCATGACCTTCAGCGGCGCTGTCATGGAACGCATCATGTTCCAACAGACGATCGACATTGTCCTGCTGGTCCTTGTTGGACTGCTCGCCGTTGCCGTGGTCATTGCCCTGATCGGTGTGGCTAATACGCTGTCACTGTCGGTCATTGAACGCCGCCGCGAATCAGCAACGCTACGTGCGATCGGCATGTCCAAGAAGCAACTCAAACGCTCCTTGGGTATTGAAGGCATGCTCATTGCGGGAATCGGGGCACTCCTTGGAATCGTCTTGGGAATTGTGTACGCCGTCATTGGCTCAACACTCTTGCTGGGCGGCTTCACCGATGTCCAGGTGTCTATCCGCTGGGTAGACCTCGTAGCGATCATGGTCATTGCCGTGCTCGCCGGATTCCTAGCCTCCGTGCTACCGGCACGCGGCGCTGCCAACACCTCACCGGTTGAGGCGCTCGCGGTCGACTAAGCACCAAATCAGTGCATGAACGTGGGGTTGGTCCGGACATCCGGGCCAACCCCACTTCTGTTTACCCCACGGGCAAACTTGGTTACCCACAATCGGTCGCGCGACCGCGCGGCCCACATGTTCCCTGCTGCGAGCGCGCATGAGTTAAGACGTTGGACCTTGTTGGCAATGCTGAGGTCATGTCTGAGATTGCCGTGTCCTTTGATTGTTTTGGTGAGTTCTGGTTGCCCACGGCGCTGCGTGTGGCAGACCTCAAGGTCGTACTTGCTCACGAGAGCCAGCTCACCAAGATTGCCGAGTTGTTTGTGGGCGCCCAGCGGCTAGACGATCATCATGTGGTGGGTTTGGCTCCGCTTGTTGCAGGTTGTCATCTGTCGTTGACCGCTGCGCCGGCGCAGGCCCCTGCGAGCGCGCCCGATGCTCCGTGGCAGTTGGCCTGCCTGCAGGATGGTTCGATTGTTTCCCTTCCGTTCCTAGGGTTTTCGCGGTGGACCCGGCCGGTAGAAGCACCGGGGGTCAGGGTTCAGATGCGCTCGGGCCGGATTCGGGTGGGTAGCGCCCCTGGTTGGCACTTTGCTCACCGTAGGACTGCCCGCTTGGGATTGGGGCGGCCCCCTAGTAAGGCACCGGGTGTTACGCAGGCACCGGGTGTTACGCAGGCACCGGGTGTTGCACAGGCACAGCGCGGTACGGCGGGCTCGTTGGTCACGGTTTCCCACAGGCTCCACGGGTTAACTCGCACCTATCAGCTTCGCGGTCCCCGCCACGAGCGTGGCTCCGTGGGCGCGCGACTGCGTAATATCCCGGCTAGCAGATGGATACCGGCGGCTATCAGTTTGGTCATCGTTGGCTCGTTTGCGCTCTTGCTCAACAAGCCCATGTTTCTCCTGCTCGGATTGTCCATGCCGCTGATTGTGCTCAGCTCGGCCTTCTTTAGCCAGGACCTTCCAGCCACACAGGCTGGAAGCGACCTGCAGCCGCGGGCGCTGCCTGACATCCTTCCTCCCCAGATTGCCCGGGTGGCGGGGCCACACCCTTTGGATCTGCTAAATGCACCCGCGTTCGGGGAGGCCGGTCCCATCGCTCTGGTGGGCCCACGGACTTTGTCGGAACCGCTTGCGCGGGCCCTGCTCCTGGGGCGCAGCCGCTTTGCACTCACCGCCTCCCCGGTCCCAGCACCGCACCTTGGAACCCTTGGTCCCGAGGATTGGATGCGGTGGCTTCCGTCGGGCGCCCTGGGCACGGAGCAGATCTTGCTGTTGGATGGCCACCAGCAGGTGCCATCGTGGTGTCAAACCACCGCGACGGTCACCCGGACGGCGGTGACTTGGCACGCGGGCAACGCAGCGCTCGGGACCACCTGCTACTACGGGCTTACCCCCGGTGACGCCGAGCGGTTGGCCCGGGCGCACAGGCTTCACGATGCCTCAGCACGTACCGCCTTGGCTCTCGTTGCGAGGGCGGCGGGGTCCGGGGTAGAAGGTTCTCCTGGAACAGGTAGTCCGCCTGTCGCGAGTGACTCCCTCCCCCGACGGGTCGCGCTGCCCGATCCTCTGGTTTCCGATGCACCCACCTCAGATATGGACCTGGTCCTAGATTCCCAGTCGATAGCCGCCAAACCGCAGTTGCCTGAGCTGGGCCCCGCTGCGGTCCATAGCGGGTTGCCGGTGCCCCTGGGCGTTGGGGCCGGTCATACCCCGATCATTTTTGATCTGGTATCCGACGGCCCACACGCTCTCGTTGCCGGGACCACGGGTGCTGGAAAGTCGGAACTTCTCCAGACTCTGGTGCTGGGCCTGGCCGCTAACTATAGTCCCGCACAGGTAGCTGTTGCATTAGTCGATTTCAAGGGTGGTTCCGGGTTCTCCCACTGCAAAGATCTCCCCCACGTTGTAGGCATGGTGACGGACCTTGATCCGGGAAGTGCCCGGCGGGCCATCGCCGGTTTATCCATCCAACTCAAGGAGCGTGAGCGGCTCTTCGCCCAGCACGCGGTCACTAGCTTCACTCAGTTCCATGCGGCAACTGGCGGTTTGGTAACCCTGCCTCGGATTATCATCATCGTCGATGAACTGCGTGCACTGGTTGATGACGAGCCCGAGTTTGTGCCAAACCTGGTACGGATCGCCGCCCAAGGGCGTTCCCTAGGTGTCCACCTGGTCTTGGCTACCCAACGCCCAAACGGTGCGATCACCGCGGAGATGCGCGCAAACCTCAATGCCCGGTTGTGTCTGCGGGTTGCTACCGAGCAGGACGCTCTTGAAGTCTTGGATTCAACGCAGGCGGCCCAAATCCCGGTGGATCTGGCCGGGAGGGTCTACCTCAAGGTTGGAGGCAACTCCCCCATCGCTTTGCAAAGCTATTACGCCGCCGTAGCCGCCGCGACCGCTCGCCCCATCAAGGCGACCCGCGACCCCCAAACGGGCGCACTATCCCGTCCCCAACAACCGGTGCAAACGTCTTCCGCACTCCTTGACCGCGTCGCAGCGATCACCTCCCATTGGGCACACCTGCCCGGACCGGTCCCCCTCTGGGCCCCAACCCTGCCCACCGAGGTTACCGCGGATCTGGCTGCTCCGTTGGCTCCAGGTCTCATCGCCATTGGGCAAGGAGAAGTAATCGGCAGACAGACCAGCTCAACCGTTGGCCTTTACCTTGCTCCAAACCCCACAACCGAGCGTACTCACCCGCACGGGAACCTCGCCATCTTGGGCCCCTCCCGGGCTGGGCATTCAACCGCAATTGGCACGCTCCTGCAAGGCGCAGTGGCGGCCGGACTCCACGTCCACGGCATTGGTCTTCCCACACCCAGCGGCTACGACCGATTCCCGGGACTCGGCACATTTGCCGGACACCATGAGTTCCAACGGATTACCGCGCTGCTCCAGACATTGCTGGCAAGTCCGAGTAGGCGGGCAGCGGTGCTGTTCATTGATGGTCTGTCCCAACTGCGGGCAGCCCTCGAGGGATACCTACAAGGACGCACTTGGGATCTGTTGGTTGACGTCTTACGGTCCGCCGCCCACCTCAACCTGACCGTTGTGGTTTCCTCAACCTCGGGCCTGCCAAGCGTGCTCGCACCGTTTATTGGCCAGCGACTGGTATTTCTCACCGCTTCCGCCCACGATGACCATTTCCTGGGTGTGCCAACGCCCTGGGCCGGGTCCGGACGGATCCCCGGCCGGGCAGTCCTGCTCGGTGGTGAGCACCCAACCCTAGTGCAGGTGGCCGCTAGCGTACTCGCCCCCATAGCAGAACGGCAAGATCCGGAAACGGGTATGCCTCAAATCCGTGACCCAGCACCGCGTATCCCGGCACTGCCAACGCTCAGCCGGCAGCCCGCAGCGGAACTTGGCATTGCCTTTGCACCAAATGTGGCGGTGCCCAGCGCGGCGGCACTTACGCCGGTTGAAGTTCCCCTTATCGGTAATTGGATCATTGCCGGCACCCCACGCTCCGGTCGCACCTGGACCGCAACCCGGTTTGCCAAGGCACATCACTGCCGCGGGAGTCTGCTCGGTCTATTTTCTGCATCCCCACCACGGACACCATTGCACCAACCCGCAGAAGCAGTCTGGAACCACCCGATGGAACTCCTCCCCGAGCT
Source organism: Jonesiaceae bacterium BS-20 (assembly GCA_039995105.1). Lineage (GTDB taxonomy): Bacteria > Actinomycetota > Actinomycetes > Actinomycetales > Cellulomonadaceae. The sequence continues at coordinate 362,473 of CP146203.1, read as the reverse complement.
TGTAAGCGAGCTCGCCCGGATTGAAACGCCCACAAGCCTTGAGCCTGCGCTCGTGGCAGTGAGCGGGGGTGAGCGCAGGGCCCGACTCGGAACCCCACACCAGCCAAGCACCGTCATTCTTGATGACGTGGATGAAATGATGCAACGCGATCCACAACTGGTCCAGCGGGCTGTGGATATCATCACCGGGGCCGGCCACTACGTTGTGGCAACCCTGCGAACAGCAAACTTAGCTACGGCCAGAGCGCTGCCTGCGCAACTGTTGGGAGTCAGCAATGGTATTACGCTCGCACCAAACCAACGTCAGCACCTAGTGTTTTTGGGCCAACCAATCGAAGAGTTCACCGATCCGGGGCATCTGGTACCGACTGGGATACCTCCGGGACGCGGGGTCATGGTGCACAACGGGCGGGTAGTACCCATCCAAGTTGCCGGCGCTACCGGTTAGTCTTGGTCTGCAAATGGGAACTCACGTGGCCCAACAAATCCGTTGACTTCCCGTGAGAACATCAGGATTAGGACCGCTACCACCCAGACCAGCAACGGAATGGCGAGCCCGTAGATCCCACCCTGGATGAGGGAGACTCCTACGAGTAAGCCAAGCAGCTGGAACGTGATGATCAATCCGCGCACCCAGGGCCGGCCGTTACCCAACCCTTTGACCGCGGCCAGCAAGATAACAACCATCAATGCGGTGAAGACCAAGACCGACAGCACAATCGTGAGGTACTCAAAGTCACCACGCACCAGTTGGAGCAGTCCGAACACGGTATATCCGGCAAACCCAACGGCCTGGAGAGCGACCAAGAACATGGTTGCCTTTACCAACCCGGGGCGTGGCACACTCAGCCACTGCAACAGGGTTGACGGTGTCGGATTATTTGTGGACTCGGGGGTTTGCGTCACTTGACTGCCAATCACTAAAAGTTACTTGCCAAGTCTGCCAGAACTCCCCATAAAGTTGGACCTGCCCTGAGCGAAACCTCCTATCTACCGTCTCACAGTGAGAAACAATGCTGCTCCTGCCATAGACAACCGCCAAAAGTCAAGGGTTTCCAGAACATAATCGCTGATCAGCACGAACGTTTGAAAATCTATACCATCTTTTGCCGTTGTGACCAAAACCTCACAGGGTTAGAGCCACAAAGTTACGCCTATCTCTTGTTTCACAGCGCCCAAAATGTGAACCTAGTGATTACGTGTTTCTCGTTCCCCAATTATTCACATCCCCTCTTGCTTTAGAGTTGTGTGATTTTTACCTGCCTAGGAGTTGCAATGGATTGGCGTCACCGCGCCTCGTGCCTCGAAGAGGACCCAGAACTATTCTTCCCAATTGGGAATACTGGTCCGGCACTCCTTCAAATAGAAGAGGCTAAAGCCGTTTGCCGGCGTTGCCCAGTCACAGACACCTGCCTCAAGTGGGCAATCGAGTCTGGACAGGACGCTGGTGTTTGGGGTGGACTATCAGAGGATGAGCGCCGCGCGCTTAAGCGCCGCACCGCTCGTGCTCGCCGCGCAAGCTAAGTAAGCCTGCCGCATAGTCCCACAGGGATATAGTGTTAGACAAGGCCCCCGGTTCCAAGGTGAACCGGGGGCCTTATCTGTCTGTACCGTGCACTAGTTTCGAATAGGCACCGGCAAAGTCTTTGCTCTCTAATATTTCTTGTAAGCCACTTTGGTGTGCTGGACTTGCAAGTAGTCCGTCCGCAGCACTGCAAGTAATCGCGTTCTGATACCAGTAAAAATCGTTGAATTTATTAACATTCAGAGCAGTTACCTGCAAATAGTTCAGCCCAGTTCCGCAAGTAATGCGTATACTGAAGCAAATTCCAAGCGGAATTCAAGTGAGACGCCGGACGCGGAGGGCACGATGAACAGCAAGTATGCATTACCCGAACCTGGATTCAAGTCTGAGTTAGTATCGCTACTTTTTGAGATCGAACGCCTTCGAGCCAATATTGGCACCGGAACCACACCCACTGATATCTACATTGAACTCCATCAACTGTTTGACACGGTCATGAGCGTAGTCTCCGCACGCATTGAAGGTAACCACACTACCGTCTACGAGGCGATAGAGAACTCGTCTGCTACCAATACGCAGCCACCTAGCGATCCACTTCGGGAAATTCTCAATATTGCTGGAACCGCCCATTTTGTTGACTCGATAGATCTCGATACGCCTTTGACACATTCATTCATCCGAGAGTTACATGCCCGAACAGTGGCAGATCTCGAGCGAGAAGGTGACCCTAACCCTGGCAACTACCGTAACCAGGACGTAGCCATAAGCGGATCTGCCCACACACCACCTAGCTGGGTCACTGTCCACGCTGAAATGACCGGTCTATTGGACTTCGCTAACTCAGAGGTCCCATTAAACGAGCAAATGCTACAGATCGCGATAGCCCATCACAGGTTTGTTTGGATTCACCCATTCGGAAACGGTAATGGTCGAGTGTCTAGACTCTTTACCTACGCAATGCTTCGCAAAGCAATTTTCGCAAAACGTGGCTATAGCGCTCTTAATCCAACGTCCGTGTTCGGCAATGATCGCCATAAATACATTTCAGCTTTGGAACTAGCCGACTCGTTGACTCCCGAGGGAGACGCCGCATGGGCAACATTTTTTGTGCGTGGAATCCGCAATGACTTGGACCGAGTTCTAAACCTCCAGGACCATGAATACGTCATTTCACACTTGGTTGCACCCGCGATCAACGGTCTGGTGACCGACGGCATTATCAATTCCGATACAGCCAGGATTCTGACGGTGATCCTCGAGAAGGGCGTTGTCAAAGCTAGCGATCTAACTTTTGACTCAGCGGACTCAAGCTCAAAGCGATCCCGAAAAATCACCCAGTTACGAGATCGCTTCTTGATTCGTCCCATTCATGAAGGTGCTCGATTTTATACTCTGTCTTTGGCCCGTGGACCAATCGCTAGAAAACTTATTCAGCAACTCGACTTCCTCGGTTTCCTGCCAAAGATGCTCTCTGATGACTAAAACCAATTGGACCGGCAACACAAGATATAAGGCTGGCACCACCGCGACGTTCTCCGGTAGTGCCAGCCTCATGTATTCAAGCCTTGGTTAAGGAACAGACCTTACGGGTATAGCCCGCGGATCTGGTGTGCCTCCGCAACGCGCTGTACGCCGATAGCAAGTGCGGCATCGCGAAGCGTCAGGTTGCGTTCCTTGGCCATGCGGTCGACCGCTTGGAAGGCAGCCTCCATACGCAGCGACAACCGGTCCGCAATCTCCTGGGCGGTCCACCAGTACGCCTGGTTAGCCTGAACCCACTCGAAGTAGGAAACAACAACACCGCCGGCGTTAGCCAAAATGTCTGGAACTACGGTGATGCCCTTGGCATTCAGGATCTGGTCGCCGTGCGCGGTGGTCGGGCCGTTAGCGCCCTCAACAACCATGCGAGCCTGGACCGTTGGAGCGGTTTCCTCGTTCAGGACACCCTCAACGGCTGCGGGAACCAGCACGTCAACGTCGTAGCTCAGCACGTGGGCAGGATCGATCGCCTCGGCGCCCGGGAACCCAACGACCTTGCCAGTTGCAATGACAAACTCGTTGAGCGCGTCAACGTCAATGCCCTGGTCATTTGCGAGCGCACCGTACTGATCGCTCACGGCAACAACCTTGGCACCCTCGTGGGCGAAGATCAGCGCGGCGTTGCCACCAACGTTTCCAAAGCCCTGAATGGCAACGCGCTTGCCCTTAAGCGAGTCACCCTGGGCGCGCAATGCGGACTGGGTGACGTGCACAATACCGCGGGACGTTGCCGTTGCACGGCCAAGTGAACCACCAACTGCAAGCGGTTTACCGGTGACAATGCCAGGAACCGTGTAGCCCTTAGCAACCGAGTACGTGTCTGTAATCCACGCCATCGTCTGCGCGTTGGTGCCCATGTCCGGCGCCATGATGTCGATCTCAGGGCCAATGATTGGCATGATCTCAGACGTGTACCGGCGGGTTACCCGCTCAAGTTCGTTCTGTGAGTACTTGGTGGGGTCAATCGAGACGCCACCCTTTGCGCCACCGTATGGCAGGTCAACGACGGCACACTTCCACGTCATCAACATGGACAGCGCGCGGACCTCATCAATGTCAACGGCCGGGTGGAACCGCAGGCCGCCCTTGCCGGGGCCGCGGGAGATGTTGTGCTGGACCCGGAATCCGTGGAACACCTCAATCTCACCCTCGTCAGTGCGCAGCGGCACCGACACATTCATTTCCCGGCGAGGGGTGGCTAGCATCTTGTGCAGTCCAGCATCCAATTCTAGGATCTGTACCGCAGAATCGAGCTGGTTCAGCGCATTGGCCCACACACTGTTTTCAGGCTGCGCAGCACTAGAGGGATTACCCACGAGTCCTCCTGTATAGAAAAGTCAAAAGATATACCTCTAATTTACTCACCTTTTGCACAGCGCACCGAACTGACCAGCAGGTAGATACTTTCGTTACAGGTCACAGCAGGTGGGATACGTACTGGGCAGGTCAGACGGAGACATTGCGGGTTGCTTTGCGGTCGCAGCTCCTCCTCAAGATATTGGGGATTACTCGAGCACTACGGTGATCGGTGATCAAGAATACCCACAAGAAGCGCCGCTAGCTTGCTCCGGTCGGCTGGCGCTATGCCTGCAAGGAGTTCATCTTGGGCCCCGTACAGGGCCTGAGCGATGACCTCGTGGCGCCTTTTCCCGATGCCGTAATGGCCACGATCTTTTGGCGCCGGTCCCCCGGATTCTCGGTTCGGGTTATCCATCCGTCCGCTTCCAACTCACCGGTCTTCTCATCATCGCGTCCGGGCTATTTGTCCTGTCCCGCCTCACGCACGATGCCGCATATTGGACCCAGGTTCTGCCAATTTTGCTATTGCTGGGGATGGGCACCGCCTCGGTTGAGCCGGCCTCAAACAGTGCGGCAACTTACCAAACCGGTCCGGCATCGGGAGCTGCTGGCGCGGTAGCCAGCACTGCGCAACAAGTTGGTTCTTCGCTGGGAATGGCGCTGCTGGGCAGCGTCGCTGCCGCCACGACTGCGAGCGCGGTCAGCTCAGGCGCCCCAAACCCACAAGCCGCCGGGATCGCGGTAACCGAGGGATTTGCCGCAGCCGGCCTCACCGGCGCAATCATCTTGGCCGAGGCAGCCCTAGGAGTATTCCTGCTAGCCGGGCGCACCCGACAGAACTAGTTCTTGGGCAGGGTTCAAAGCCGCAGCTCGCCACCAAAGGGGCCTAGCCCTTGTTTGCTAGCCACTCCAACGCAAAGTCCTGCTCGCTTTCGAGCACCTGGGTAATAGCCTGCCCAACGGCAGACTCAACCATAGAAGCAAACAGCGGGACCGCGGCAACCACGTCACCGGTGTATTCAAGGACCGCCCCACTCTCGGTTGGGCGAACAACCATGTTGCCCGAGATCCGGACCGGAGCGCCGGTAATTTCGAGCGCAAACGTGCCGTGCCGCTGGCCGGGGCTCAGGTCCGGCTCCGCCCACGCCTCGGTCTGGCGCACCTCAAGTTGGTTACCAACAAAGGAACGCAGGTTCTGGGGAATCAAATCCGAAGACATCGTACGGCGAACGGCGGATGTCAGTGCACCGTCATCGTGGCGCATTATGTCCGCGGCCAACAACGTGGTTTGCGACTTGTCTGCCTTGAACTGGAGGAATTCCTCATCCGCGAGCAGTTCAACGACCTCATCAACGCCGAGGTCAAAATTCATGGAAACGTTCAGTTGCATAACCACTCCTGTTAAATGGGTCTGATCAAAGCCTAGACGATCCCAACTAAATTGCGTGAGTAAACTAGGCTTAGTCAGTGTCGACTTTGAGTGATCTTGTAGAACGGTACGGTTACCTCGATCCTGCCCAGGTGGAATGGCTCCACCTGCTAGTAGGTGACTGGCAATTGATATCCGACCTTGCGTTTGCGGACCTAGTGTTATGGCTGCCCACGGAGGACGGCAACTTTGTTGCCCTGGCCCAGTGCCGGCCCTCAACGGGGGCCACCGTGCACTACGACGATATTGTGGGCACCTTCGCCCAAGAGACCGTGCGCCCACAGCTTGAACTAGCCCTCATTGAGGGGCCGCAACGCTCCCGTGAGCCGCGCTGGTTTGGAACGTATGCCGTGCGTGAAGAGGCCGTTCCGGTCATGCACAACGAGCAAGTTATTGCGGTGCTAGCCCGCCAGACCAACCTTGGCTCTGGCCGCACCCCAACGCGGCTCGAGCTGAACTACGTGGAAGCCGCCGACGACCTCGTCTCAATGGTTGCCAACGGCGAATTCCCGTCCCAGCATTCCTCCGCTGGATCGCGCCGCGGCGCGCCGCGTGTAGGCGACGGTTTGATTCGTCTAAGCGCTGATGGTGACGTCCTGTACGCGAGCCCCAACGCGCTCAGCTGCTTCCACCGGATCGGTGTCATTGGGCCGCTGGTCGGACAATCACTGGTTGAGATTACCGCCGACCTCGTCGAGCACAAGGTACCCGTGGATGAATCCATGCCCGTGGTCCTCATGGGGCGGGCACCGTGGCGCACCGAGGTTGAATCCAAGGGCGTGTGCCTGTCGGTGCGCGCGGTTCCACTAGTCGATGACGGCGAGCGGATCGGCGCGGTCCTGCTGTGCCGGGACGTTTCTGAGGTGCGGCGCCGCGAACGCGAGCTCATCACCAAGGATGCCACGATCCGCGAGATTCACCACCGGGTGAAGAACAACCTCCAGACCGTAGCTGCCCTGCTGCGGATGCAATCACGGCGCATGACGGTTCCCGAGGCTAAAGAGGCCCTCAACGAGGCCATGCGCCGGGTGTCCACCATTGCGCTCGTCCACGATTCCCTGTCCCAGACGTTGGATGAAGAGGTCGAGTTTGATGACATGGTGGGGCGCGCGCTGCGCTTAGCGGCCGATGTCGCAGCCGCGGGAATTTCAGTGCGCACGATCCAGCGTGGCTCATTTGGGCTCATCCCCGCCGGTGACGCCACTCCGCTTGCGCTGGTCCTGACCGAGCTGGTTACCAACGCGGTTGAGCACGGCCTCAGCAACACCGATGGTGGCACAGTCGAGATTCGGGTAGACCGCACCGGTGACCACCTCAAGGTGTTGGTCAGCGATAACGGTGTAGGACTTGGTGCCGGTGGCGCACCTTCATCAGGGTTGGGCACCACGATTGTGCGCACATTGGTCGCTAATGAACTCCAGGGAACCATTGATTGGGGCGCACGCGAAGGCGGCGGCACACAGGTTGCCATTGAAATGGAACTGCGCAACGCAGACTAAGAACCAAGTTGGTCTCAGGGTCCGTTGATCGACACCACACGATGGTGTCGATCAACGGACCCTGTAAAGGTTTATTCCAAGTCAAAGTCCGATTGAGGCTGACGGTCTGCCCAATCGGCTAGGTCAATGCGGCGGCCCGTAAACGCCGGAGTTTCCGCCTTGAGGTGAGCACTTGACCGCCCCGCACGAATCGTGTGGATCTGATCCATAATCGCGGTAACCTCTTGGGCTTCAATGGCCACGATCCAGTCGTAGTCTCCCAGCCCCAGGCCGGAAACAATCGAGGTCCGCGTAGCATCGTCCGTGTTGACGCGGCTGGCCCACTCCGAAAGCGCCTCGATTTGGTGGGAGTCCGGCTGCTGGTACCAACCGCTTGTACGCACCACCGGATACACGGTGATGTAGGGGGCGTCGCTGGCCTGGGCCAAGAATGCCGGGACGTGAGCCGAGCCCACGTGCGTTGTTCCTGACAGCCCCACGTTCGACCACACCGGGTCAATGCAACGCCCAAAATCGCTGGCCCGCAGTCGCTCGAAGGCGCGCTGCACGCAGGCAAGGGTTGGGCCGTGCCACCACACTAGGAGGTCGGCGTCCGAGCGTAGACCAGAGAGGTCATACCAACCGTGCACCACAATTTCGAGGTCCTCGCTCGTAGCGTTGTCTCCCCCGGACACTTCCCGTAGGGCCGCACGGATCATCTCTGAGCGCTCGTCCTTATCAAGTGGCAGTGTTGAAGTCAGTTGAAATGCTGACCACATGGAGAACTGCTGCACGGTTTGGGACATTATGGCTTCTTTCTTTTGCGCGCTAAGGTGAGCGCGGCGCGGATGCTTTAACTGTACTTGGCCCAATGGCCATGGGAAAATACCGCGATGGTACTGTTCAACACCACTGTTTGGGTACTCGCCAAGGAACCGCACACGACGCTGCCCGGCGGTCAGCCCGGATGTAGTCTCCGCAATCAGACACGCACCTAGCGCCCCAGCCGCCGTTCACGCACCGCGTAGGCACGGATCGCTCGCAGGTAATCCACCCGCCGAAAATCTGGCCAAAAGGCCTCACAGAAGTAGAACTCGGAATGCGCACTCTGCCACAGCAAGAAGCCACCTAGGCGCTGCTCCCCTGAGGTCCTAATGAGTAGTTCCGGGTCCGGTTGCCCCTTGGTGTACAGGTGCTGACCGATCGCCTCAACTGAGAGTTTGTCGATCGCCTGGTGCAGGGTCATGCCGGAAAGTTCGCATTCCGTCAAAAGGTTCTTGACGGCATCCGCAATCTCGTTGCGTCCTCCGTACCCAATCGCCACGTTGACCTCAATGCCCTGAACATCAGACGTTTGAGCCTGCAATTCACGCAGCGACAACGACAGCTTGTTTGGTAGCAAGTCCAGGTTACCCACCACGCGCAACCGCCAACGCCGAGCCTCAGCCAAGTGCCGGACGGCTTCTTCGATAATGTCGAACAGGGCTTCTAACTCTTCAGGTTCCCGGCGCAGGTTGTCAGTTGAGAGCATCCACAGGGTCACTACCTCAACCCCGAGTTCCTCACTCCAACCAAGGAAGTCCGTAATCTTGTCCGCACCGCGGCGGTGGCCGTGTGCTGCGGGCTCGCCAAAGGACTTGGCCCACCTGCGGTTGCCGTCCAAAATAACGCCCACGTGCCGGGGCACGGATCCCTTAGGCAGGTGGCGAGCGGTACGTTTTTCATACAGCTCATACAAAAATTTCGGATACTTCAACTCTTTGTGCCCTTCCGGCAGAACTTTATGTAGTCAAAGGTAACCGATCAAAGCCCAAAATATGGGTCGCACTCATAAGACACCAAACATTATTGCCGGAACCTTCACACAGATCACGCTCGAGCAACCGCAACCTACGGTTTCGAGTGCAGCTGTCCACAGTCCCAGTGCTGGCACTTGAGCCTTGGGCTTGTCGTTGCCTGGGCTGTGTGTCAGGTGCACTCGTCCGCGATTTAAGTGCCTGCGAACGGTCTTTACTCAACGCACGTAATTGCGGCAGTGTCCCGGCACCTAGTGACGGGCAAAAAGTGGTGGCCACGCTCCCTAAGGATCGCGGCCACCACACGCGGTTACTCGTCTACACCTTGCAGCCGCACCAGCCAACTATTTGCAAAGACCAAGTACTGCGGCTTCACACGGTCGAAACCAACCGGTGGCAGTCCCTCAAATACGTACGCATCGAGGCAATCTTCATGACAAAGATCATCAATTACCTTTCCATACTGCAGGTCATGTTCAGCCAACTCCTTCGTAGCAAAGGGACCAACAGCAACATCCTGGTTGTGTTGACGGTCAATAAGAACCCAGAATCGCTGGGCTTCAAACGCAAGTTGCAATGTCTCCACGGTGCCCAGCGGCGCGGCCGCAACCTTGGTTGCGTCAAGACCCAAACGGCGACTGAGGGCAGCATCCAAGATGGCGAAGATAGCGCGTGCGCCCTCGTCTGTCTCTGCCTGTTCAGCCAAACTGGTCAACACGTCAAGCAACTGGACCTCAGTCATACGGGCCGCAAGGTAACGGGTTTCTGCAACAGCGTTCATAATGGGTTTCCTTTCGGGTACAGCGGTTAGTTAGCGGCTTGCAGGTCGAGCAAGTAGTGCACTTCCTCGATGACTTCCTGAAAAATCATGTGCTCATCAAATGGCCCAACGGACTCGTTCCAGTCGGCTGGTAGCACAAAGGTCTGATACTTCACGGCAAGTTCAACATCCGTTGAACCAGTCAAAACGACGCCGCATTCTGTCGTGATCGTGAGCATTGGGATCTCCTTCTTGGTTAAACCGTGGGGACGTTCTTGATAAGCGGAGCAATGCCGGTAACTGGTGCGCAGTGGCAACCCGTAAGGGCAGCTAAGGGAAAAGTTTTGCAGCGAAATAATGGAACGCCAGTGACTGCGCAAAAAAGTTTTCACGCAATGCTGGCCCCCAACGGGGGCTTGCACGAAGCACCAAACCGGCAATGATCGAAGCTCAAGAACCAACACCACAAACAAACACAGCACCCGCGTAGCGGGTGCCTAATCTTTGTCCTGGTCTGTAATCAAAACCAGCAAGCTACAGATTGTGCGCGCACAACAGTACGTACTAGATACAAGCTCCACGACCAGTGGTGCGAACCACGAGTACAACCAGGAGTAAGAAAAAGTGTCAGACAATAAAGAGTTCATCAGCGCACTATTTGCAACCAGGAAAGCCCAGGACTCAGCCGCAGAAAAACTCGGCCGCACACGGTCCAACTTGGAAACAGAAATAGAAAAATACCTAGTCACCTTTGACCAAGCACTCAAATCCGGGTGGACGAAAACCCAACTCACCGAAGCAGGCTTCTACGACCCCGTGCGTCTCAGCCCTCCTAAAAGGGCACCACGTGCAAGAACGAAACCAACACCTCAACCCCCGCTCCAGGACCAACCAAGCGAAGGTGTTTCAAGTGCAGCTGTCCACAACCCAACAGATCAACAAGAGTCTCACCACGAGTCGTAACCAAGGCTGTGGGTCAGGTGCACTTGACCGCGATTTCCACATTGTGGGCGGGTGGACACCGAAGGCTTTATGTCGGGCTGTCCCCACTGTGGTAATCGCGCAGTAATCAGTCTTGGTCGTTGGTGAACCTTGTAGTTTAGGTCTACCAACAACCAAGGCAGATAGAAATTCCTTTTACATTAATTCTCCTCAGGAAAATAAACACTTCAGGGTACGTCGATCTATAGTCAGCGGCACCTATGTGTATTACGCTCCTATTGGAGTACTGGACGTACTCGCATGTTTCGTGTTCATAGTCCCAATGAGGGGGTTTTGTGTTTCATTCTGTAAATCCACGCATCGTTTCGGTTGCATTAGCGGTTTCGTTAGTTTTTTCAGGAGCGGCAATTTCTGCAGCGTCTAGTCCTGTACGAAGTGCCAATGATTTAGAAGTCGCGGAAGCCCATGCGCTACTGGAAAATCTTGTACCAGAGGTTCTGACAGAAACTGCAAGTGATACAAGTCCAGTTGATTTAATCGTTGAACCCACAACTAATTCTGATCCCGGAGGTGCAGACACGATAACTGGGCCAAAAGTGGCTATCGATGACCTTAATACTGATGAGATTTCCGCAGAGGGAGTAGAGTTCACGATAGACTATGCAACGGATCTGATCGGTGAGCAGGACGGCATTTCTTCCTTTGCGACCAATGCAACAGACGTATCAGCACTTGTGCAACCGACGAACATTGGTGCCCGAGTAATTACTATTATCGGAGGACCTGACTCTCCAACAAGTTATGACTACACTTTCGATGTTCCGGTAGGAACCGAGTTTCTGGATGCCGATGGGATCTATTACTTGATCGGTGATTAACTCTATGGATCAATACTCGAACCATGGGCTATCGATTCTGAGGGCAAGGAAGTGCCAACTAGCTTCACATGGAACGAAAATACCCTCACTCAACATGTTGACCTTTCGAATCCGAACATCAGTTTCCCTGTGGTAGCGGACCCCGCCTGGACATACTCGTACAAATTCCCGACGGGAAGCAAGAACTCTCAGCAGGCGCGCGCCTTGCTCAAGAAATGCTTCAATTGCTACTTCCCTGTAACTGGGGCACCAAAAGCATTTCCTACAGCAGGACAAAAACTACCGCTCAAGGTCGGAGTGCTGAACTTCGAATGCACTTTCGACAAGGAGGTCTATAACTCACTCCATATGTGGATTGGATTCAAATTCAAAGCGACGAAGAACCACATTGATCAATTAGGCTCTTACGTCAATTTTACGTTTCAGCCCGTTGGGGGTGCTAACCACCTCCTGATCAGCGCATACGTGGTTAACATTTCATTCGTGGTGAATAACGCTTTTTACCGATCAGGAGCAATCCAGAAGTGGACTGAATTCGCGAACAAAATTAAGAACGGTTGAGAGCGAATATGTGTTTAGTTTGTCCAATCAATTGACAGGCAGGTTTGGATGAGAAAATCATTATTAATAGTCGGTTCAATAATCGGCGCTATGGGGGTAGGCGGGAGCATTGGCATTGCGATGGGTCTACAAAGCGGGTGGACTGGATGGCTGGGATTTCTCGGTGCTGTCACTGGATGCATTGCTGCTTTGGGGGCCATAGCGCTCACAGGAGCTGTGCAACTCATATCTCGACGTTCACCTGAAAGGATGAGCAGGAATATCACCTCGGCTACTGCTGGTCTTGGAGCAGCTTTTGCCACGGGGGGCGTGGTGGTATTTTCTGCGGTTACAACAACAGGGCGATTCCTCATCCCAGTTGTTTCACTGGTTCTCTTTGCTCTTGCGGGCTTTCTCCTGCACCCTAGGCTTACCCACAAGTAGATAATCTCAGCTAACAGTCATGGTTCTTATCTCCCAAGTCCATTCTGTCAGCAGGCGGTATAAGGGACTATCAAATCTGGGATGGATCATACGATGTACCCCAGGTCGAGTCAGGGCACCCTCGAGTTAGCCCATACGCCTTCCGTTCCCACGCAGTTCGTTGTAGCGCAGCACTACCGCAAGGTGGTCGTACGCGCGAAATAATCGTACCTTTGGTGCATCAGAATGTGGTGGGATTTATCCATCAATGTGGGCGGGTGGCGACCGTAGGCAAAATCTCGGGCCGTCCCCACTGTGGTAATCGCGCAGTAAAAAATAGTGCTGGTGGGTGCCCTCGCTTTTTGGGCGCCCACCAGGTTGGTTGGGGCCCTGTGTAGAGGTCCAGCGAGTATGAGAGTCTTATGACCGATAATGGTCGTTGGAGGAATCACAGAATCATGGCACGTCGTCACACACCCGAGCAGGTCATTGCTAAGGTCCGGTTGGGCCAAAAAATGTTGAACAATGGATCAACGATGATCGAGGTTATCAAGGAACTCGAAATCACCGAAGCGACCTGGTATCGGTGGCTGAATCAGTACGGGTCCGAGGGTAAAGCCCAAGCCACTAGGCAGGTGAAGGATCTTGAGAAGGAAAACGCCCGGCTCAAGCGGTTACTGGCTGAAAAAGAGTTGGCGATTGACATCTTGAATGAGGTGGCCCGGGGAAAATTCTGAGCCCTGAACCTCGCCGTCGTGCTGTTGTGATGGCTATGGAGAAATTTGGGGCGTCACAGCGTTTTGCGTGTGCGGTGTTGGGGCAAAACCGGTCTGCGTTACGGAAGAAGAAACCGGACATGTCTTTTGATGAGGCGCAGCTACGCCAAGATCTGATCAAGGTTGCAACCAAGCATCCGGCGTGGGGGTGGCGCAAAGCGCGCTGGCACCTGCTCAAGCAACCCCAGTGGGCAGGCAAGGCCCTGAACCCTAAGCGGGTGCGCAGGTGCTGGTGCATGGAAGGGCTAGTGTGTAAGCCAAAGGCCCGCAAGAAGCGTCGCACGGGCCCTAACGCTGGCGCTCATGACCGGTTGGTGGCCCAGTACCCCATGCACGTGATCAGCTTCGACTTTCAATCCGACGTCACCACTGATGGCCGTCACATCAAGTTCTTCAACGTCATCGATGAATCCACCCGCAAGTCCCTGGCGATCATCCCACGCCGGTCTTTTACTGCCCCAGATGTTGTCGCGGTCCTGGAGAACATCATCGCTGAAACTGGGATCCACCCCACGTTTATTCGGTGCGATAACGGCCCAGAATTCACAGCTCAAACCTTGATCAAGTGGTGCGGGAAAGCCGGGGTCAAGACCGCGTTTATCGAGCCTGGTTCTCCTTGGCAAAACGGATTCATCGAGTCGTTCAATGCCCAATTCCGTAGGGAACAACTGTCTCAAGAAATCATTGAAACCATGGCCGAAGCTAAATATTTGGCAAATGAGTACAAGCAGATCTACAATCAAACACGACCACACGGAGCACTCGGCGGTCTCACACCGAACGAAGCCTGGGACACCCAGGTCAACCACCCTAAACCAGTACCCGCATAGACGCTGGACTGCTAACAGGGACCCAGTCAAGGTCAGTTCATGTCTACAGTTTTTTCACTTCTGTCTTCGCAAGGGCGCGAGCTACAGAAGATTTACCAACGCCTAGGACCTTTGCAATGTACGCCAGTGTCTGTCCCTGGGTACGCATCTGCACTGCTGCTGTGATGCGCTCTGGCGTCATAACAGATGGCCTGCCGCCAACACGGCCTTGGGCCCTGGCATGGGCAAGGCCACGGTGGGTGCTCTCCCGAATTGTGGCGACGCGCAGCTGCGCGAGTACGGCCATGATGCCGACGACGGCTTCGCCCATCGGTGAGCTGGTATCAACGTCCAGGAACGGTTCAGTTAAACTCTTCAACCGCACACCGCGCTTACCTAGATCATGGATTAACTCGATGGCCATCTGCTCAGTGCCAGCTATTTGGTCAAGCGCCCGGATGACTAAGGTGTCACCCTCGCGCAAGTAGTCCAGGCATGCTTGCCACTGCGCGCGGTCGCCAGTACGGCTTGATTCGCCGTGATCAACAAAGACCCGTATTGCCCCAGCAGTACGCAGCTCAGACGCCTGCGCGTCGGGATTCTGCTCGCGTGTAGAAACGCGTGCGTACCCAATGATGGTGCTCAATTTGTTTCTCCTAACCGATACCTGGTTGCCAGTCTATTGTGGCTACCCATAAACGGTTGGGATGGTGTTTTGGGACAGCTAGGTTTCGGTCCTAGGTTTCGGGACCGAAACCTACCTGTGGGGTCTGCCAAGTTGCTTCGACACTCGCTTCTGGATTTCTTTGTTATTTGCGCTACTTGCTGGACTTAAATTTGGGCCATTTGGGCCAAACGTTGGGTTAGGTTAGATACCCAAAGGACGAATGTTTGGGCTTTCTGTTGTAGATATTCTCGTTCTATCGAACAACAGCGAACCGTACTTGAGCAAAAGTAGTGGTTGGGGCCCAGGCCTCAGCGGGTGCGGGTGTTGGGCTTACGCTTGATAGCGCCTTTGGCTTGGCTCTGGATAGCCTCTTGGTGCTTGATGCCAGGTCTCATGGGTTTACCAGCCGACTCTCTTGTATCCTCAGGGTCAGCGCCGTGTTACTCTCCCTCCTATTTCCAGATGGGCCTCCGAGTCGCCCAAACTGCGACTACTACCAGAGCAATCATTGAAAAAACGGTCACCAAGTAGATTATTGGGGAACCCCAAACGGGGAGATAGGCCGGGTCGCAGCGGGGAGCTGGACCGCAAGAGTGGTCGATTGTAACCAGGGGATCATTGGCACCGACGAAGAGTAATGCATGGTTGCCCGGGCTTCTGTACCCACTTACAGCGAGTAGTCCAACCAGAATGATTTCTGCAGTGATGACGTAGACCAGTGCGAGGGATACGACTACTACGTCTGATCTAAAGACGGTAGCCAGGCCAGCCCCCAGCGTTACTAATCCACCGATGACTAGGGTACCTCTTATTAACAAACCTACGATCATCGTGCTGGTAAGACCTTCGGCTAAGCCTCTGTTGAACCCAACTAACACAAGTCCGATAATTGTAAGAGCAATGGATGCAAGACCCACTGCGGTAGTTCCCAGCCACCATGTAAGCACTCTCGTTCCCATGGCGGATCCTCGGTGCTTCGGAGAGGCAAATGCCAGGCGATTAGTGCCTACTCTCCATTCTGCACCCACTGATAGAGCGGCAGTTATGAGGAACACAACTCCTATTGCGAGCGTCACCGCACCGACATCGATCGGTAATTGCACGGCGAGTGGATAACGCGGTTCCTGGTATAGGGCCTCCAAGGGAATTTCTAGGCCACTCTCTGCTGCTTTGACCGCATCCTTCTCGGCTTGTTCAATTGCAAGGCCAACGTTTGAACTGGTGGATGCCCACCGCGCTAGGGGAACGGCGAGCCCGATCAGCACTGAAAGTAAGCTACCGATTTTGAACGCCCGACGTTTCAATAGCCAGTACCATTCGGCTCGGATTGCAGTGGCAGTCTTTGAAAAGCGGTCCTTAACGGAACTGCCGGTTGTGCTTAGCACGAGCCCTCCTGGTGTTCGGTTCTGGCGCCGCACCGTATCTATCGTAGATTCGGGAGAACAGTCCTCTGTCGACGGAAACTTCGGAAACTTCGACCTCACTCGATAAGACTTCTATAGCTCGGGCGATGGGAATGTCCATATCAATACGGATCCCTCGTGCAACTTTCTCTGCGCTCAATCCCATTTCGATTAGCCGGTGATAGGCCAGCTGATCATCTTGGGTCCGCAAGATATGCCCTGCCTTGGGAAGATTCTCTGATACTTCTGAAACTTTCCCGCTCGCAGAAAGCTCACCTCCACGTAAACAGGTAACACTTTCACAGATAATTTCTAGTTCGGCCAGGTCATGTGAACAAACCAAGATGGTTCTGCCCTCATTGCGCAGGCCGGTGATGATCTGTCGTAATTGCTGGACGCCCTGTGGGTCAAGACCTGCGGTTGGCTCATCAAGTACCAGTATCTGAGTCCCAGTCATTAAAGCCAACGTTATTGAAAGTCGTTGTGCCATGCCTGTGGATAGCGTCGAACCTTTTGAACGCAGAAAATCACTCACCCCAGTAGCTTGCACCGCAGTCGTTGGATCTACATTCCCCAAAACCCGGGACCTATATTCGATGATTTCCTCAACACTTACGTCTGCCGGGTACCTGTCGCCAACGAAAAGTACTTCAGTCTGGTGTGAACTCCGTATGGCTCCAGAATGTAAGTCAATGAGCCCAGCAAGAGCCCGCATGAGCGTAGTTTTCCCTGCCCCATTGTGGCCAAGTAGGGCATGTACTGTGCCCGGGAGAACACTGAAGGATACGGAGCTCACTAAAGCGCGGCGCCCACGACGTATAGTTACATCCTCAAAATCTAATGCCATAGGCCCCGGGTTCATGACTGTGAACGACCACCGCAGACTAACGCTGTACTTGGTCCATTCCAATCGTCAGAGATCACGATGGTTTTGAATAGCGCCGCAGCAGAAGCCCCGTGTTCTTTTGCCCAGTCTTCGTAGAACACATCACAAACTTTGAACGCTAACTGATCTTGGGTTGCACCATCTGGTTTTGCTGCCGGTGCTCCCTCTCCAAGTGTTGCAATTCCCAAGATCTCAAAAGCTCCTGGTTCTGAACAGTCCGTAGTTTGAGCCATAGCGTTTTGCACGTCTGGGTTGCCAAGGCAGTGTTCTAGTGTCAAGTCTGCTATTGGAGTCGATACCGTCTTACTGGCGTCCACCATCATCGGTGGTACGCCTGCTGGAATCATATCTTCGTCTGCTCCATCACCTAAGGATGGACCTTGTGTACATGCAGTTAGCATGGCTGCGCACAAAAACATCATGCACGCAGCCATGCCCTTACTTGGCAAATCTAGCACTGGCGTACTCCGTAATAGGTGTCCGGCTTATCCGTGGACCCATTATCGTTGTCTGCGTACCAGTACCACAACTTATTCGAAGTGGTCGCCCCAACGTAGTGCTTGCCTGTTAGGTGTGAGTGCCCATATGCCCAAGAAGCAGGTTCACCGCCTGCTGTGCCATTGATCTTGATTGTCACACCATCACACGCGGTTGATGCGTTGGCTGCAGAGACTGGGACTGCGATCATCCCCGCCGCCACCAAACACGATGCAGCGATCATTGAGAGTTTCTTTTTCACTTAACACTCCTTTGAGTCAAGCCGATGAAATTTTCATCTCAATCAGGATGCTACCTATCTTAGTCATAGTCCTCTAGACCTCCATATACGTTGCTATACCAACACAATATGTTAATCGTGTATAAATAAAATTTCTAGAATGTCATAAGAAACTTCACTACAAGAGGGCATCAATGTGGAGTCACTGTATTCCCGTGGACAGACACTGACGCACATTGCGAAGGTCTTAGGTGTTGGTAAGTCTTCTGTGGCTCGCACCCTTGCGAGCCACAGAAGTGAAAGAAACTGTAGATATGAACTGACCTGGTGGGTGCCCGAAAAGCGTGGGCACCCACCAGCACTGCTTTTACTGCGCGATTACCACAGTGGGGACGGCCCGACATAAAGCCTTCGGTGTCCACCCGCCCACAATGTGGAAATCGCTGTCAAGTGCACCTGACCCACAGCCTTGGTTACGATTCGTGGTGGGCCTCTTGTTGGTCTGTTGGGTCGTGGACAGCTGCACTTGAAACACCGTCGCCTGGTTGGTCCTGGAGCGGGGGTTGAGGTGTTGGTTTCGTTCTTGCACGTGGTGCCCTCTTGGGAGGGCTGAGCCGAACCGGATCGTAGAATCCTGCCTCGGTGAGTTGTGCTTTCGTCCACCCGGATTTGAGTGCCTGGTCAAAGATGACCAGGTACTTTTCTATTTCTGTTTCCAAACTCGTACGTGTGCGGCCGAGTTTTTCTGCGGCCGCATCTTGGGCTTTCCTCGTTGCTAGTAATGCATGGACGAACTCGTTATGTGCACGTCAAGGATTTGAGACACTCTAATGTTGCAGGCTTCTTTGTGGTTTGAGGTTTGGGGGCTGGCTGCTTCGGTGCTGTAGGCGTACTGGTTGCTTTCGGTGTTGCAGGAGCCACTTGTTGGGCCGGGGCTTGTGTTGCTGGTGTTTTTGTGGCTGCTGCGGCTTTTTGTTCGGCCACTTTCTTGTCTGCCTCGGTTTTGATCCAGGCCGCGTTTGATTCAGTAACGGTCTTTGACGCAACAGTCACCGTTTCGGTTGCCTTTGCCTGGGGTGTACTAATGTTCTTGGACAGTCTTCATATGAGAGAAGATAGAGAACATGGCAGCAGGATCGAAGAAGCGGTTTAGTCCGCAGTTCAAGGCAGAAGCAGTACAACTCGTGGTGATGAGTGATCGAATGATCACAGAAGTCGCCCAAGAGTTGGGGATCTTGCCAGGGACTTTGGGAAACTGGGTAGGTAAATATCGGCGGGAAAACGCTGTTGAGGAAGTAGATCAGCCGTTATCGGTTTCTGACCGGGTGCGACTCAGTGAATTGGAAGTTGAAGTGCGTCGGTTGCGGATGGAGAATGATTTCCTAAAAAAAGCAGCGGCCTTCTTCGCCCGTCAGCAGGACTGAATGAGAAATCAGCCCTGATTGAAGCGGAGAAGGACAACTTCCCGATTGCTTGGATGTGCCAAAAACTTGATATTCCACGGTCCTCTTTTTATGCCTGGCGTGCACGTGTTGACGTCACTACGGCCAGTGCCGCACGGCGCAAGGATCTAGGTGACCAGATCAAACTGATCTTTATAGATCGTCTTAAAGTCTATGGGTGCCGGCGTATTACAGCTGAGCTCAACAGTGCAGGTATTGCCTGTTCAGTGGGCCTGGTGGCCTCGATCATGCGAGAAAAGGACCTCGTGGCTATCCAACCTCGGGCGTGGAAACGAACTACGACTCAAGGGGACTGTGATCATGACATTCCCGACCTCATAGGCCGTGATTTCAGCCCTGATACGGGCTTACCCGGTGAGCGCCTCGTTGGCGACATTACCTACCTTCGAACAGGGCAAGGATGGCTCTACCTGGCCACCGTTATTGACCTAGCCACCCGGATGGTTGTGGGCTGGCAGCTCGCTGACAATCCAATACGGCTGCGACTTTGGTATTGGTACCAGTGCGTACACCGCTAATTATTGATGCCCTGAAAATGGCGAGAACACACGGAAGAGTCGCCCCAAAAGCAATATTCCATAGCGATCGAGGCAGCCAATACACCTCGGATGATTTTCATAAATACTGCAAGGAGAACGGGTTCATTCAATCCATGGGGCGCACGGGTGTGTGCTGGGATAATTCCGTCGCCGAGAGCTTCTTCTCGTCATTGAAGAACGAGATGTACCACCACCAGGTCTTTCCTACCCGGGCCAGAGCACGCTTCGCAGTCGCTGATTACATCGAGATTTTCTACAACAGAAAACGGATCCACTCTTCCTTGGGATATCAAACACCCTTCCAAACCTGGGTCCAAAAGATCCAAACTCAAGACCAGCAAGCAGCATAAGAAACAACAAATCTAGAAGATGAGTGTCTAAGAAATTTGACACACCTCAGCAGACAAGAAAGCAGCCGAACAAAAAGCCGCTGCAGCCACAAAAACATCAGCAACACCATCAACACAAGCCCCGGCCCAACAAGTGGCTCCCGCAACACCGAAAGCAACCAGTACGCCTACAGCACCGAAGCAGCCAGCCCCCAAACCTCAAACCACAAAGAAGCCTGCAGCTCAGCGGGCCAAGATCACGGGCATGTCATCATCTGTGTCTTCCTCAGGAGGCGGCAAGGCAACGGTCAGCGTTACGGTAAAAGGATCTGGTAGTAGCAAAGTATCCGTCACCGTTGCAGGCAAGTCCACCAGCCTGTCTGTGACCGCACCTGGCACGTATTCAACGACATTGACTGGCCTAAAAACCGGTTCACAATCCTGGTCCGCATCTGTAGCTGGAATGACGAACTCCGGCTCCCTAACAATTTACTGAAAGGCCTGGCTATGAAAGGCCCCTACATTGACCACCAATACTGCATCACATTTGATGGCAACGACCCCGATAACGTCACGCGAACCCACTATGGGCAAGCAGCTTTGAAGAAGCTGAATTTGAGGCAGCAAGGTTCGCAAAGATTAATGAGATCCCCATTGAACAATTCAAAATCTTTTACCGGGTCCAAGCGATAGCTCACTCAGACTGGGCAACAGTAGGCCAAGACACGGACTACAGAGAAACGATCAACAAGATCATGGGGATCTAAAACATTTTTCACCCACACCAAAAATATCAGGGCGCAAAATTTGCGCCC
This sequence comes from Jonesiaceae bacterium BS-20, assembly GCA_039995105.1. Classification (GTDB taxonomy): domain Bacteria; phylum Actinomycetota; class Actinomycetes; order Actinomycetales; family Cellulomonadaceae. Next base: position 341,459 of record CP146203.1, on the reverse strand, counting down.
TGATAAATATTTCACCCACTCAAACCAGATTCATTTCCACGCTGAACGAACTAGTTCTCAAAAATAAGTATTCAATCTTTCTAGAAGGCCTGGAACGAATAGATGAGTGCCTCACTCAAGACCACACGAAACAAGAATACCAGGGTGCAAAATTTGCACCCTGGTATTTTTTCACCCGGTCGATTTTATTTATTTCCTCACTGGCTCAACCAGCGCACAACTACTATCAAGTATTCAGTACGGTAGGGCACTGATACATGCCTTACCGCACTTTTCACCCGGCGACGGACCCATCTCACATTCTTGGGTTCAGCATGATGCGCGTCATGGTCACTAGGCAGCTTGGGAAAGTTCGATCACAATTTCTTGAGCGATCTGAGCTAGTTCATCATCTGTCGTGGTGATAATACCGCTTTGGGCACCGCGTCGGGAACCAGCTAGGACATTCATCCACATTCGGGCTGCCTCAGGCGTGCCCCCCAGGGCCTCAAGTTTGTAATCCCGTGCAGCAACGGTGTGACGGCGAGACTTCTCCACCACTGCCAGGCTAGCAATCCGGCCTGTTCCGGCCCAGGCAAGCGTTTCACTCATACCAGCTGCAATCAGTGCCTCCACGAGTCGTGAAAGGTTTTGGTCAAAATCATCAATGCCGATAGTAACTTCCTCATCAATACCTTCACCTGGGCGAATACCCTGTTCTGGAAATACGTGTGGGTCAGTGCTATCGGTTTCCTGAACCGAGTTTTCTTCATCTGTTTGGGCTGTTTGCCTGGCAACAATCGTGGTGAGCATTGCCCACGGTTTCCTCGCTGCAATCAGAGTATCTGCCTGGGCATTTACTACTTCCCAAGCTGCCGAAAGTGTATCGAGTTTGCGTTCCTCGAAGTCTTCAATGGCAATACGGCGCTTATGGATAGCCGCAAACTGGCGCGGTGCCATGTGGATCAGTGAAGCAATAACAACCCGACCATGCTCAGACCCCCAACCATGATCACGCGCACCAATCAGCGCCGCACGCAGCCCCTCATTCGTCTCAACCGGGTCAACACCCGCCAAAGCCTCAGCAGCCCCGGCCCACACGTTCTTAGGCTGTTTGGTGGCTGAACCATGGGGCTTATGAAGCGCTCCGGAATTCCTCAAGAGCTGCAAACGAGATGCCGCCTGGTGACCACCGCTGCGCCGCCGTTCACGAATCAAATAGCCCTTGATTTCCAAGCCAGACAAGGCATATTGCACTGTGCGGCGTGTCAGAGCAGACGCCTAAACGAGGTAATCCACTGGCACAATCGCAACCCCGCGAAGATCCGCAAGCTGAGCAACCTCACGAACACAAACCATCTCCGAAGGCGTCAACCCGCGCAAAGACCTAGTCCACAATTCCCACAACGCACTCATTGCAATGCACCTGAACTTTCCTGAACCTGCGAGTAAGCCAATTCCGCTACTTGCCGCTGAGAAAGACCAGGGTTCTCAACGCGAATACGCTCACAAGCCGCACTAAAACGCGGATCAACAACCGGCTCATCATCAACCGGCTGGATAGCCGCAACCCGGCCCAAAGCCTCCTTACGAAGCGCCTCAGGTGCCAACTCTGGCAAGACGTTGGTCGCCAAACGCTTAGCCACAAGTGCCCCTAACCGGCTGACCTGGGCAGGCAACGGTTGATCCATCGCCGCCCGGATCTGCGCGGGTGACCACCCCGCATCCAAGCGTTCCTGGAGCATCTGGCCAACACTTGGCGCTAGCTGAGCATCAATGATGTGCATCGGATCTGGCAAGCACTTACGGATCAAAAGCGCAGCGTCTTTGAGATTCGAAGTTCCAACCGAACCAGACCGAACCAGGACCGGATCACCCGGTGTGTCCGAAAGTTGCGAGGTTTGGTTTGGAAGGTCTTTTGAACGTAGTGAAAAAGACTTGACTTCCCTACAGGAAGACGCCGCGCTGGACCGTGCAGTGGTGGAGTGCGGCACGGTGCCATCTGCGAAAACACCCTGTTTTGCCTGATGGGACCGTGCGGCACCTGTTGCCGCACGGTGCAACTCAGCTTCAGGCACATTTTCCACCTGGTTACCACCATCATGTTCTTGCAGGTCAGACCGTGCGGTAACAGGTGCCGCGCGGTCTGACCTGCGCAAACGCTCTCCATCTGAGACTGGCGTGAGCATGAATTCACCAGCGCCAAGAATGACCGCTTCTTGGGCTTCATCTTCACGGATGGGCACATCGGAGAACACCGTGACTGTCCGTATTCTGCCACCCTGCTTACGGACTTTGAATTGATACCTATGCCCCGCATCTGCAAGCTCATGCAAGAGCGTGCGTACGGCCTTTTCACCAAACCCACGACCCAAGAAGGCACGGTAACCTAAATCTGCGCCCGGAGGCCTGGACAGCGCAAGCATCAACAGACCAATCGCCCCCATGGAGAGCGTGGAGTAAATAACATCATTACGAAGCGCCTTAGCACCCGAACGAACAACAAAGTAACCACTACTCACCTGTGGTCACCTCATCGAACTCAACCGGCAACGAGTACACCAGAGTGTCTGGAATAAGGTTCAGGTCGTAACTAATCAGCGCCTTTGCTTTCAGTTCTTGTAACCGCACAAGCACCTCTGCTTGTGTCTGCCGCGACTTGCGCACAAGCTCTGTCATCGGCATCCGCCCTACGATGCGTCCTTCATCCAAAAAATGGGCAAGGGCCAACAAAACAATTGATTGCTCCATAGAAAGATCCGCTTGTTTCCAAGCCCACGCATACGCTTGTTCATTCATTTTTTGCCTCCAAGTAGCACGCGAGCTGACCAGCAGCCGGAATCTTCCCAACGCCGAGCATCAAGCAACCCGGCACGATGTAACGCTGAAATAGCCGCTTCAACGCGGCCAATAGACATACCTAAGCGCCCGGCCCAAATCTGTGGGTCTATGCGCACCTGGGCACCGTTCGTGGCGTGATAAGCGCACGCAAGCAGCACCAACTTTTCGCCCATAGAGGGGCAGCGAGCCTGCCACGCGAGTTCCATCAAGCGATCATTCATTGGTGCACCACCTGGCATTTAATGCCCTCACGGGCGTGCACAACGGCACGTAAGGGGTAGTGGCGGGACGCCTGCAAGCATCCCGCCACCGACACGGCGATTGATCCGACATCAACCGGCGCGCAGGAGCCAGAACGAAAGGACCATTCGGCTCCCGTATACCCAGCACGGAAAGGCCATGCGGGTACACAGTTAGGAAACTTTGATGTTCACGTTTACCGTTGGCGACGGCAAAGAAATCACGGTCAGCCTGGAAGAATTCGCACGGATTAGCGATCAATTCCACCTGCGCGACCAGGGGAAGATCAGCACCATCACGTTTATTGATATCAATGGGATCTGGTACAAACTCTGAAAGTGCCACGTCAGCTGACGCCATCGCCATTTGCAATGACCGGTTTCATCAGTGCAAGAATGTCTTCACGTCGAAACCATAAGCGGCCACCAGGAAGCTCGATATGAGTAACCATGTTCGCCTTGGCCCACCTTCTTAACGTGTGCCTAGACACGGCAGGCAACAATTCAGACGCCTCAGCCAACGAAAGCAAGTCTTCTTTCTGGGCTTCACTAGGCTTCTCGCAGGAATCAGCCATCACACTCCCCGTAACTGAACGATGTTTGATATTTTGCAACTTCATGCAGTCAGGATGACATCAAACACATGTGCAGTCAAGCCAACTTGTTGCAAATATTGCACCATAGGGATATTGTTAGAACATGACCACAACCATTGCTGAACCAAGAACAGCAGAGATGACTGTTGATCAAGCTATTGGCCTGACGGTGAATCAGTATCTGTTCGCGCTCAAGATGCCAGCAGTTGACTTGGCGCGAGCATTCAATATTGGGCGCTCAACAGTGAGTCGAAAGCTGCACGGACTAGTCAGTTTCTCACCCACCGAGCTCTTAATTACGGCGAAACTGCTTGGGATTGAGATTTCTGACCTAATGCCTACATGGCATGAAAAAGCCCCCGAATCCGAAGGCGGATTCGAGGGCTGGGTTCCGGCCCCATTCGTTCCAGGCAAGGGTCACTTAACACCGTTTCGGAGTAACCAGAACCTAGAACCTTCGGTACCGTAGGTTCTAGGTATTTCCAGTTACCCCCAGATGGAGGACACATGCCAAAGGCACACCACCCAAACGCCTCAGGCCACCTAAACAAAGCTGCTGATCACTCGTCCGCTCTTGCCGACCAAGCATCTAAACAGGTCTCTGCGGCACTCGCCTCTGTCAAGCCCAAGCTCCGAGGATGGATTCACGCGGGTACCTTCCCGTTGGCACTAGCTGCGGGCATTGTCCTGATCGTGTTGGCACCAGCAACCGCCCCCAAGGTAGCTTGCACCATCTTTGCGATCTCCTCATGGCTCCTGTTTGGCACCAGCGCGGTTTACCACCGCGGTAACTGGTCACCCAAGGTCCTTGCCATGCTGCGCCGCTGGGATCACTCCAACATCTTCTTGATCATTGCCGGCTCCTACACCCCACTCGCGGTACTCCTGCTGGATAAGCCGACCGCCCGCACCCTGCTGATCATCGTATGGTCCGGGGCGCTACTTGGCCTGACCGCCCGGATTGTGTGGCTCGGTGCCCCACGCTGGCTCTACGTGCCCATCTACATTGCGCTCGGCTGGGTTGCCGTATGGTTCCTGCCGACCTTTGGTGAAACCAGTTTGGCTATCATGTGGCTGGTCATCGCCGGAGGCATTGCATATACCCTGGGCGCCGTGGTCTACGGACTCAAACGGCCCAACCCCAGCCCCAAATGGTTTGGATTCCATGAGATCTTCCACATCATGACCGTGCTCGGGTTTTCCTGTCACTTCACCGCGGTTATGATCGCGGTGGTCTTGGTCAGGTAAGTTACCCAAACGGCATAAAAATGAGGGCGAACCCAACCGGGTCCGCCCTCATTTTGTTGGCCTAGGCACTTTTAGCACCTGAGATTGGCCGACTACTTGCTTTGGTCCGCCTGCACGTCCGGTCCCTGACCGGAGTTGTCCGCGTCTGCGGTTTGGCTTGGAGCACTTGCATCTGCGGCGGTGCTCGCGGCACCCGGACGGGTCGGGCGGGCACCCGAGAACTCGGCGGTTACGCGGTGTGTATTACCGGTTGCGTGCCCCATCCGGCGCATGCGCTTGGTCATATTCAACAGAATTAAAATAATCGCAAGGGCAATAGCAAACGTAGCTAGAAAGCCCGGCAAACCCGGGGTTACATCTGTCTCGTCGAGCCCCGGACGCAACTGTTGTTCATCCGGTGTGATCGTAGTGGTTTCGTTCTTATCTGTATTTTCGGTACTGGCAAAAACCAGCACTCCGTCCACAAGTACGGCTTGGATGCTCACGCTTGTTGCTCCTCAGAACCGGTAATGCCGGCAAATAGATCAGTTTCTGGAAGTGTACTTTGCACGTGCGAGACCGCCAACTCGTACTCTTCAAAGGGCCAAACCTGGGCCTCAATGTCACGTGGGATTGCAAAGAAAAACCCATTAGGGTCAATCTGGGTTGCGTGCGCCAGCAACGCGGCGTCACGCTGCGGGAAGAACTCACTGCAGGTAACCCGAGTGGTTACCTCGCGCTCTGGAATTTCCTGAGCCTCACGGGACTCCACCCAGGAGCCATAAGGAGACTCAAGTGAGGCATCGAGCATCGCTTTGTGCAATGTGCTGACGCGCGCCATTGAGAAGTCATGGTTGTAGTACATCTTGGCCACTTGCCACGGCTCACCCGTGCCTTTATAGCTCTGTGGGTCAGCGGCAGCCTCAAAGGCTTCAACCGAGATCTTGTGGGTCATGATGTGGTCTGGGTGCGGGTACCCGCCAGTCGGGTCATACGTGGTCATGACGTGTGGTCGGAACTCGCGGATCAGTTCAACCAGTGGGCGCGCAGCGACTTCTAAGGACTGGAGCGCAAAGCAACCTTCCGGCAGTGGTGGCAACGGATCCCCCTCTGGTAAGCCAGAGTCCACAAACCCTAACCAGCGGTGCTGCACCCCCAAAGCCTGCGCAGCGTGACGCATCTCTACTTCCCGAACCGCACGCATAGGTTCAAGTTCTGGGATTTCTTGACCATAATGAGGGTTAAGAACACTTCCGCGTTCCCCACCCGTGCAGCTCACAACAAGAACTTCATAGCCCGCAGCCGCATACAATGCGGTTGTAGCAGCACCCTTGCTCGACTCATCATCGGGATGGGCATGGACCGCCATAAGACGTAGTGGCGCTGTAGACAACGGTTCCTCCAAGGATTACGCGTAGTGTGTAACTGCTACTGTCCGACAATATATCGATTTGCTTCAACTGTGGCCACAAGCGTGGCTACAGATTGGTCACTGCAAGAAGGGCCCTTCGTGAACTACGAGGACGAATACGAGTACGAACTCGACAAAGAAGTGGTTATTGCCCCCTCAACACCCGCGGGACCGTTTGGACAGATAACCGCAACAGGCAACAAGCTCGCACTGTTCTTTGGCACCTTGGCCATTATTCTGGCAGTCGCGGTTGCCGCATGGTTTGCATGGGGAAAGCCAAATATTCGCGGCAAGGACGTTGGGTACACCGTTGTTAGCCCCGAACTCATCACGATTACGTTCGATGTGGCAAAAGCAAAGGACAAGACTGTTGAGTGCCGCCTAGACGCGTTGAACTCCAGTTACGCCCAGGTGGGCACCCGCAACGTCATCATTGGCCCCGGGGACAAGTTTGAACAACGCTTCACCGTAGACATCAACACCACGGAGACCGCAGTAACCGCGACCGTGATCGACTGCAAGCTCGCAAACTAGCTTTACTGCGTTGCGCTATGCGCGTACAAATCGATTAAACCGGCCGAATGCAGATCTTTAGATTGCTCGCAAGGCCCTTAACCCCTGTATTTGTTGGGACCGGTTGCTACAATTGAAAACCTCATGCGCTGCATGATTAATTTTTTGTGCTCAAAAGCTGACACATTGATTTATATTCACCGAGCACACATGCTCACCTGCAAGAGAGGAACGACCTGTGACACAAAACGTTACTTGGCTAACCCAAGAGGCGTACGATCGCCTTCAGGCCGAACTCGAGCAACTGAGTGGGCCGGCTCGCCAAGAGATCACGGACCGCATTGCCGCTGCTCGTGATGAAGGCGACCTCAAGGAGAACGGTGGCTACCACGCCGCCCGTGAAGAGCAGGGCAAGAATGAGGCCCGCATCCGTGAGCTCACCGAGCGTCTCCGGTCCGTTCGTATTGGAACCCCGGCAGATGACGGTGTCATCGAAGCCGGCATGACCGTCACCGTTGAACTTGCCGGCGACGCCATGACCTTCTTGCTCGGTTCCCGCGAGATCGGTGACACCACCGATCTTGACGTGTACTCCGAACAGTCACCTTTGGGTGCTGCCATCAATGGCAAGAAGGTTGGCGACACCACCAAGTACACCGCGCCAAACGGCCGTGAGTTCGAGGTCAAGGTATTGGATGCTAAGCCCTACACCGGCTAGCCCTGCCTGGTTTTAGGAGCTGTAGTAAGACAAAGGGTCTGTTGCTCTGCACCACTGGTGCAGAGCAACAGACCCTTCGTCGTTTTGCAGCTTACTTGGCCAGTTTGTAGCCCTTTTTGGTCATGTACTTGATCAACGAAGCACAGTGCTCGGGTCCCTTAGTTTCGATCTGCATGGTCACCTCGACCTCATCAATTGCTAAGTCCACTCCCGTGCGCACGTGATCAACGTGCATAATGTTTGCGTTCTGGGAGGCCAGGTCCAACAGCATGTGGGCCAGAGCACCGGCACGGTCGGTCAAGTACACCGTCATGACCAGGAACCTACCAGCCGCCACCAAACCGTGGCGCACTACCCGCAGCATGATGTTGGGGTCAATGTTTCCCCCGGACAACAGCACCACGACCGGTCCGGTAAATCTGCCAGGGTAGGCAATAACCGCAGCGGCTCCTACGACTCCGGCGGGCTCAACCACGAGCTTGGCCCGTTCGGTAATGAACAGCAACGCCTTGGAAATATCCGCCTCGGAAACGGTCACTACCTCAGCGTTGCCACGCGCAATGATGTCGAATGGTTTCTCACCCGCGGTAGAGACCGCAATACCGTCCGCCATGGTCGATTTCACTTCGGTGGTTACCGGGTGGCCCGCTGCGAGGGAAGCCATGTATGTGCTGGCCCGTTCTGCCTCAACCCCAATGACCTTAACCTGGGGTGCTACCTGCGCGAACGCGGCCACCAGTCCTGCAACCAGCCCTCCCCCACCAACGGGGGCAATGACCGTGCGGACTTGGGGCACCTGCGCCAAAATCTCAAGGGCCACGGTGGCCTGCCCAGAAATAATGTCATTGTTGTCGAACGGGTGAATAAGGACAGCACCTGTTCGCTTACTTTCCTCCTCCGCTGCGGCCAACGCATCGTCCACGCTGGTACCGACCAAGCGGACCTCAGCCCCATACTCACGCGTGGCCGAGATCTTTGGAAGTGCGGCATCGGAAGGCATGTAAACAACAGACCGAATACCCAGCATCTGCGCCGCCAAGGCCACACCCTGGGCATGGTTGCCGGCGCTAGCGGCGACCACGCCGCGGTCCTTTTCCTCTTGACTCAGCCGCGCCATCCGCACGTACGCCCCACGGAGCTTGAACGAGCCGGAACGCTGGAGGTTCTCGCATTTTAAGAACGTGTCGGATCCTGTGTAATGCGAAAGCGCCCTCGAACTTTCCATAGGGGTCACCCGAGAGACCCCCTCAAGGAGTTCCGCGGCCGCTTGAATCGACTCAAACGAAACAGGCCACGGCTGCTCAGCCGGTTCAGCGGCTGACGATGTTGACGAGGTACGGTCCATACGCGGCATGACTAGTCCTTAGGTTTCCTCAATAAATCTCTCATCAACAATACGGGGTATCCGCCCGCTGGGCTGCAACGGTCCACGTTCCTTAGCTTCATCTCAAACCCGGTGGGCTGCGCAAGGCCCAGGCTGATCAATCTCCCTTGGGAGTTTGCTCGTCCGATTGCTTACCGTCCGATTTCTTGGAGCCCAAGATCCTTGACCCCGGCCACTTTGGGGAAAGTTTCCACGGGGCCGGCTTCTTGGTTGTTTCCAAGTCACCGGTGGGTTCTTCGCTCTCGGTTCCGGTTTCGGTTCCGTCAGAGCGAAACTCGTCGGCACCATCGACCCGGCCCACGCGAGGCAGCTTGGACCACAACCTATCTAGTGTGGCTATCGCAACGGGCTCAGGCTCTTCTGGCCGGTCATCCCAAGCACCACCAGCGACGTAACGTGCCGCTGAGGTCACCATGACCGCGCGGCGTCCCTCCGGTCGCATCTCAATATGGTCTTCAAAGCCCAATTGGGGGAACTTGTCATGACCGTGGAAGTACAGCACCACGGTATTTATCACGGCCACGAGCGGCACCGCAAAGAGGGCGCCAACAATGCCGGCCAGGAGCGAACCGGCCAGCACCACAAGCAGAACCGCAACCGGGTGCAGTGAGACCGCACGTCCCATCAGGAACGGCTGCAGAACGTGGCTTTCAAGCTGCTGGACCAGGAGCACAATTCCCATCATGACCAAGGCCATGACCCAGCCCTTGATCACCAAGGCAACCAAGATCGCAATAATCCCGGTGACGATCGCTCCGATGAATGGAATGAACGATCCCAAGAACACCAAGACACCAATGGGAATTGCCAGTGGTAGACCAATGGCAAAGGCACCCAAGCCAATGCCCAGAGCATCAATGAACGCCACCAAGATTTGGGTGCGCACGTAGGAAGACAGAGTCACCAGGCCGCGGCGGCCCGCCTGGTGTGTACGTTCTCGAACATGACGCGGCAGCAACCCAATGATCCATGACCAGATGCGGCGCCCGTCCACAAGGAAGAAGATGGTGCAAAATATGATGATCAGCAGACCGGTCACCAGGTGACCGAGCGTCGACGTCACCGAGAGTGCACCGCTGATGAGGGTGCCCGAGTAGCTTTGCAGGTTGTCAAGAATCCCGTTCCAATATTCATCCCAGGACGACAGGTCTAGATGCAAGGGAGCTCCCTGCGCCCAGTGCGTCAACTCCATGACGCCCGCTACCGCCTTGTCGGAGACTTCGGAGATACCGGAGACCACTTCCTTACCGGCAACAGTCACAAGCCCGGCAACTAGTCCCAACAGCACGAGCAAGGAGGCCAGCGCGCTGAAGACCTTGGGCACTCGCAAAGTCTTGGTAAAAAATCGGTGTATGGGCTGCAGTAGCACGGTTAGCAGAAGCGCTATTGCCACCGGAATCACGATCGTTTTGAATGTCACCAGGACCTTGCCCAGCACCAAAACTACCGCCACCACAACAAGGAAACGCCAGCCAATCCCAGCACCGGCAGCGAGGGCGGGAGGCACGTATAGGCCCGAGTCGCGTTGCTTGGGGGCAACCGCTTGCTTCAGGGCGCTGCTGGTAACTCGTACTGATTGCCCGGTATCGACAGTAGTTTTTCCAGCGTCGCCAGCCCCTGATGCTCCCTTGTGCGTTTCAGTCTGAGATGCGTCGTTGCCCATGGTTTCCTTCCGCTAACAACAAATTTGGTAAGCCAGAGCGCTTTGTCCCAAAGCCTCGTCAACCCACAACGTTGTTGCCGCCGTGTCAAAGTTCTTTGCTCATCCCCGGGTACCCTGTGACCACTTATGTTGGTGGCTTGGGAACAACCGGTTACCGCATAGTGTTAAGTGTAAAGAACTGTCACATCTTTTGCGCCTACCGTAGTGCGCGTTGTCTGAGGAGGAACGGTGTTTGAATCCCTATTTGGTTCGAGCCTGAAAACAACCATGGTTGCCCCGGAACGTGCATTGGCCGGGCGGGCGCAGAGCCCCATGGTCATCCCTTCCCAGCACGCAGTCCTGCCGTCGAGCCTCACCGGCCCATTTCCGGAAGGTGCCCGCACCATTTACTTTGGTTTGGGCTGTTTTTGGGGCGCCGAGAAAGAGTTCTGGCAGATGGATGGGGTTATCAGCACAGCAGTTGGGTATCAGGGCGGGTACTCCCCGCATCCCACCTACGAGGAAGTGTGCTCGGGGCTAACCGGCCACACCGAGGTGGTGAAGGTCGTTTACGACCCGGCGGTCATTGGTGACGCCGAGATCCTGCAAAAGTTCTGGGAGTCGCATGACCCCACGCAGGGTTTCCGGCAGGGTAATGATGCCGGGACGCAGTATCGCTCGGCCGTCTACTTCACTGCCCCCGAGCAACAAGAACTTGCCCAGGCCACACTCGCTTCGTTTCAAGAATCCCTGGCCGCGCGCGGCTACGGGGCGATCACTACCGAGATTCGCCCAGCGGGAACCGACGGTGACCGGGCCGCGGGTCCGTTCTTTTACGCTGAGGACTACCACCAGCAGTACCTGGTCAAAAACCCCAACGGCTACTGCCCCATTACGTCAACCGGGGTAGCCTGCCAGCTTCCAGTTTGAACGTACCGTGGGCCGCACACAACGTTCGATGCGTGCGGCCCACAGTTACTAGGGCTAGCCCTTCTTGCGGTTGGGGCCCTTAGGTTTACCCTTGGTGGGTTTCCCGGCCCTCGTCTTACTTTTTGAGGCGTTAGGTTTTCCTAGTTTGGAAGACTTTGTGCCGTGCTTGGCTGTGAACTCTGCCGCCTTACGGGCATTACGCTCGGCCACGCGCTGGGCTTTGAGGGCCTTGGCCGCTTTACCTTCGAGCGGTTGGTGATTGGCCCCACGCGATGAGTTAGGGGTGCGGCCGCGGACAATCCCGTGGAACTCTTCAATCAGTTCGCGGTCATCGTCCTGTCTCCACACAAGCGCGATCGGGGCGATGGGGCCATCCTTGAGCGGCAAGAACGTAAGGTCCTTGCGGTGGTGCAGACGCGCGAGCGACTGGGGCACTACAACGATGCCGATGCCTGCCGCGACTAGTGCAATGGCTGCGGCCGTGTCTTCGGGGCGTTCTTTGGCTTCCTGCCCAATAAGTTGGGTGGTGCCGTCCGGCCCGCGCCACAAGAACGGGGAGTCTACGGGGTGGAGCTGAATTTCAGGCACGAGGTCTTCGGCTGTGAGGACATCGGCCGCGGCGAAGTGGTGATCTTTTGGAAAGACCACAACGGAAACTTCTTCATACAGGACCACCGCGTGCAGGTTCCGGCTCACAAGTGGCGGCCGTACGAGTGCGGCGTCGACCTCTTGGGCGTCCGTGGCAAGGCCCCGGTCGAGGCTCGGAAGCGCTACCAAGTCCAATTCCCAGTCCGGGTGACGCTCGCGCCAAATACGTACCCACTTCGCCGGAATCACGCCGGGAACAAATCCCAGCCGGATAGTGGTAGGAATCTCGCCTGTTTTCACGCCATTTTCTGATGAATGCACGGTTCAAGGCTACCTTTGTTCGGTAGCATATGAGACATGACATCACGTAAGTCCTCCCAGTCCATGAAACCGGCCACGGTAGCTAAGAAGCTTGGCATCTTTTTGCCAGCCGCACCGGAAGAATTCCAGGAGGGCATGACCACGCGCGAAGAGTTTAATGAGCTGCAGGCTAACCCGCCGCAGTGGCTCAGCGACCTTCGCCGCAATGGCCCTCACCCGCGCTCAATCGTGGCTGCCCGGTTAGGCGTTTCCATTGCAGGTCTCACCCGCAACGGGTACGCCGACCCCCTCACGACCGATGAGATCAATCAGATCCGCAACGACGAGCCTAAGTGGCTGGTCATTGAACGCCAGATCGCTGCCGAGGTGCTCGCTGAAGAAGCCCGCATCAAAAAGGTCGCAGCCGAGAAGGTTTCCCGCCAGGCCCGTAAGGACCGCCGGAAGTAACTCCTTGCTTATTCAAACAAAAAACTCCCCGCCAACCGGCGGGGAGTTTTTGTTACTACTGGGCTTGTTACCGCTAGGTTTTACCGCTGCGGTTCGGTTGCTTTACGCAACGTCTACGAGGTCAACCACGAATACGAGGGTGGCGCCGCCGGCAATACCTGCCTGTGGCACACCGCGCTGGCCGTAGCCGAGCTCTGGTGGAACAGACATGATGAGACGGGTTCCTAGTGGCTGACCAACGAGCCCCTGGTCCCAGCCGCCAATGACGGCGCCTACACCAATTGGGAAGTCGATAGGTGCACCGCGGTCGTAGGAGTTGTCAAAGATCTGACCGCCCCAAGACTGACCTAAGTAGTGCACAACGATGTTGTCACCGCGAGCTACCTCTGGGCCGTCACCGGCAACCAGAATCTCGATCTGTAGCCCCTCGGGAGCAACATCCTGGGGGAAAGTAATGACTGGCTTTTCACCATAACCGCCGGTGGCAGTTGGCATTGCTGCTGACATATGCGTTCGCCTTTCGAATCAAATTCTAGGTACTTCAAGGCACTCTGCCTGAAGTTTTGGACTACGCCGGGGCTTAGGTGCACCGGCAGACACAGAGATGGCCCGTATGACTCTCGGATTCTCCGAGTCCCATACGGGCCAATCTAGAAAACTTAGTCGCGGAAGATTGCGATCAACCGCAAGAGCTCAAGGTAGAGCCAGATCAGGGTCACCATGATGCCAAAGGCTGCCGACCATGCATACTTGGCCGGGATGCCGTTGCGGACACCCTTTTCAATCGAGTCAAAGTCCATGATCAGGGACATCGAGGCCAGTGCTACAGCAACCAGACCAATAATAAGCCCCAGGCCGCCCTCACGCATGCCCCAACCGCTCATGACGCCGGTCATGGTCAGGATCATGTTCGTGATCGAGAACAGCAGGTACCCGACCATACCCACCAGAAGAATCTTGGTGAACTTAGGGGTGACGCGGACCTTGCCGGACTTAAACAAGAAGAGTGCCGCTACGAATACCGAGACCGTCGCAAGAACAGCCTGCGGAACGATTCCGTCATAGGCGGTTTCGAAGTGCTTCGAAATACCGCCGAGGAACACACCCTGAGCGGCGGTGTAAATGACAATGAGAAGCGGGCTAGGCTCCTTTTTGAATGCGTTGATCAGACCAAAGATAAGACCAACAATTGCACCCACAAAGTACAACTGTGGCGCCAGCACCCAAGTTGCTGCACCGACTGCAATAAGCAGGGCCAGCAGGCCACCGGTCTTCAAGATGACATCGTCGTAGGTCATCCGGCGAGTATCAGCAGAGGTGGCAGCTGGAGCCTGGTACATATTTTCCAGTGAAGCCGCGCTCATGGCAGCGCCAGACGCGTACTGCGCCTGAGTGCCAGAGTTGTTTTGAAAATTCATCTGGTCATTGGTCTTTTGAACAGAGCGGTCGGCTTTGCCACCGAATACTGCACTGTTACTGAAGATCGGGTTGGACAACTGTTCCTCCTATTGGCGGTCCGTAAGGTTTAGCCTAACGGGTTTTCCAAGCGTTACTAACTGGTGCAACGCACCTCACGGGCGTTCCGTTCCAAAATTGGGTGAATTTTTTGTAACAAATCTTCAACCCTCCTCATTTCCTCTCATCCAGATCGGACATCTCTTTACTAGGACTTGGACCACAATCCCCCCAAGGTAAAGCGTGAGCAAAGCCACTATCGGAAAAGGGCAAGAGAGCCAAGTGTAACGAATTGATAACAATCAAGCAGCCGCATGATCTCGGGCGCCAGCGCCGATCTCAGGTCAAGGAATGGCCAAGTATTTGCCCGTTTTGGGGGCGGCCCGGGCTGCAGACTTGTTATGGTCGTTAAGGACCTTGCCACCGGCTGGGTCTTTTGCCCGCCCAAATCTGCAGACTTTGGCTTACCCGCCAAGTAGATCTGGGGAAAAACTAGTTACTTCCTGGTAACTACACAAACCAGAACGCGACCTTGCCGGCGCTACACGTCTAGTCCGGTAAGTCCGTACGGTTGTCTGGCGACCGGCTGTGATCCACGCAGTCACCCAGACGTGAAAGACCTCTCTTTGGTTACACGTCGCCACAACCCGTTCGTTATCTGAGCAGTTCAGTGTCAGATTGCGGCTCGCCCACAAGGCAAACCGCACTCGGGCACGTACCTGTCAGGACAGCGCAATCTCTTAAGGATCTGCGCGTTTTTCATGTCATGAAGGTCAGGGACTCGCAGGGAACAATGGAAACTAATACAGTTCTACGCGTTAATGGCGCGTACAAGATTTTTGGCAGAAGAGCGAAGGAAGCCCTTCGCCGCCTAGAACAAGGCGCCACCAAGGCAGACGTTGCAAAGCAAGCAACCGCCGCGGTCATCGATGCCTCATTCGAGGTGACCGAGGGTGAGATCTTTGTTGTCATGGGCCTTTCCGGCTCAGGTAAATCAACACTGATCCGCATGCTCAACGGATTACTCACCCCAAATGCGGGTGCGGTTGAAATCCATGGCAAGGACATCACCAAGGTGAGCCCTTCTGAGTTGCGTGACATCCGGCAAAAGAACATCTCCATGGTGTTCCAACACTTTGCACTCCTGCCTCACAAGACGGTTCTTGAAAATGCGGCCTACGGTCTAGAGATTCAAGGGATCGACAAGGCCGCTCGTCATGAGACTGCCATGAAGATCATTAAGCTGGTGGGCCTGGGGGGCTTTGAGAACTCCCTTCCAAGTGAGCTTTCCGGTGGTATGCAACAGCGCGTTGGCCTCGCCCGCGCTCTGACCGCAGACACCGATATCCTGCTCATGGATGAGGCCTTTTCAGCACTTGACCCGCTCATCCGCCGGGAAATGCAAGAACAACTCGTTGAACTGCAAGCAACGCTCAACAAGACCATCATCTTCATTACCCACGACCTCAACGAGGCTATGTTCCTCGGCGATCGCATTGCGGTCATGCGCGACGGTCGTATTGTACAGGTTGGCACCCCAGAAGAAATTCTGACAGACCCAGCCAATGACTACGTAGCCCAGTTCGTCCAAGACGTTGACCGCGCTCGGGTGCTCACGGCAGCCAGCGTAATGGAAAAATCGCACCTTGAGGTGGCCGTAACTTCTGGACCACGCGCAGCCCTGCTGGGCCTGCGTAAGGCACAGGCATCGTCCGTCTTTGTTGTTGGCCGTGGCCGTCAGTTCCTGGGCGTAGCCCGGGACAGGGACGTGCTCGCGCTGATTAAGGAAGACAAGCGAGACCTCACCCCAATCATCAAGGAAACCATCACGGTCCTTGAGGACACCCCGCTAGCAGACCTCATTGAGCCCTCACTAGCTTCCGGTCTGCCACTTGCTGTGGTTTCTGAGAGCGGCCGACTCCTTGGCACCATCCCGCGGGTAACCCTGCTTGCTGCCTTGTCCCACGTGAACACCAACACCGGTGAAATCCCGATCGTCTCAGCCCCCACACCAGTATCCGAGGAACTGGTTGAAGAGGTTTTGACCGAGGCTGGTCTGACAGCCGATTACAACGGAGAAGGTGAAATCAAGTGACTGAGTTTCGTATTCCGCTTGGCTCCTGGGTTGAGACCGGCATTGACTGGGTAATTGACAATATGGAGGCGGTTTTTCAGTTTATCCGCACCATTATTCTGTCGCTCTACAACGCCTTTGACATGGTCTTTGCCTCTCCCCCATTTTGGGTCATGATCATTGCCTTTGCGATTTTGGCGTTCTTTGCTTCCGGTTGGAAGTTAGCGGCTGGATCTGCCGTTGGCATGTTGCTGATTCAGTTTCTGAATCAGTGGACCAACGCCATGAACACTCTTTCGCTCGTTGTGGTCTCAAGTCTCATCGCAGTGCTGCTTTCAATTCCGTTGGGAATCTGGGCGGCCCGCAGTGATAGGTTCTCCGCAATTCTGCGCCCGGGGCTGGACTTCATGCAGACCATGCCAGCTTTTGTTTACTTGGTCCCCGCGATCATGCTGTTCCGAGTTGGCGTAGTACCGGGAATTGTGGCTGCAATTGTATTTGCTATGGCTCCTGGAGTTCGCCTCACGGAGCTAGGTATTCGCAGCGTTGACTCCGAGGTAGTTGAAGCAGGATTAGCATTTGGTGCCCCTCCGGGTCGGATCCTGCGTCAGATTCAGTTGCCGCTGGCTCTGCCTAGCATTATGGCTGGTGTAAACCAGGTCATTATGCTTTCGCTTTCCATGGTTGTTATTGCCGCCATGGTTGGTGCTGGCGGTCTAGGTGGCCCCGTTGTTGAATCCCTAACCAGTCTTAACGTGGCACTCGGTGTTGAAGCCGGTTTGTCCGTTGTCATTCTGGCGATCTACCTTGATCGTCTTTCCGCAGGATTTGCCACCAAGGCACCGGCAGAGCAGTAATCCGCAGCGGCACCGAGTGTGCTGTTCTCGTGATTTCACACTGTCCCTTGCACGTGGTCCCCTGCACAAGCGTAGTTTCTGGCACAACTGCCATCGAAATTGCGACCGCAGCAGCCCGCACGTTTGCTGCACCAATCCCCAACTGCCGCCCTTAAATGCGCGGCTAGATAAGGAAATGTTTTTATGTTTAAGCGTAAGTCTTCACTTGTGGCCCTAGGCCTTGCCTCCGCTCTCGTTCTCGCTGCCTGTGGCGGCGGGGATGGTGGCAAGAACACTGACCCTAAGGAAAACCCCATCAACCTTGCCGTGTTTAACGGTTGGGATGAGGCCGTAGCTGTTTCACACCTGTGGCAGCAGATCCTTGAGGACAAGGGTTATACCGTCAAGATGACCAACGGTGACCCAGGTCCGGTTTACGCCGGTATTGCCGCCGGTGACTACGACCTCACGTTGGACACCTGGTTGCCTACTACCCACGCCGACTACATGAAGAAGTTTGGCGACGACATGGAGGACTTGGGAGCTTGGAACGATGAAGCCACCCTTGGCTTGGCCGTGAACAACAACGCTCCCATCACCTCGATTGATGAGCTCGCCGCAAACGCTGATCTCTTTGGCAACCGCATTGTGGGTATTGAGTCCGGTGCCGGCCTGACCGGTATCACCCAGGACAGCGTTATTCCAGACTATGGTTTGGACGGCATGGAGTTCTTGGTTTCCTCGACCCCAGCAATGCTTGCTGAGCTCGATGCAGCTATGCGCGCCGAGGAAAACATTGTTGTAACCCTGTGGAAGCCGCACTGGGCCTACAGTGCCTACGACATCCGCGACCTTGAGGACCCTAAGGGTTCACTCGGTGAAGCCGAGTCCATTCACATGATGTCCCGTATTGGTTTTGGGGAGGACTACCCTGAGGTAGCCGAGTGGATTTCTAACTTCCGTATGGACTCTGACAAGCTCTTTGACCTTGAGAACAAGATGTTCAACGAGTACGACGGAACCGATTACGGCCCAATCGTAACCGATTGGATCAAGGACAACCAGGACTGGATTGACTCCCTGACCAAGTAATTTCCCGATGCCTCACTGCCGCAAGTCTTCAAGTTTGCGGCAGTACTGGTTCAGGTATAAGACCGCTGGGGCGGCCGGTTCACACCGGCTGCCCCAGCGGCTTCTTGTTTGCCCATTCGCTCATCCAACCGTGTTTCCACACGCTGTTGAGGGAGGAGCGGCTCGTTCAGGAGCGATTCCTCACGTTGCTACTTCAGAAGAGCATCCATCTGGCCGAGCGCACCTGCCATCCCCTCTTCCATACCCATTTCCAATAGTTCATCAAAGTGAGCCGCATCTTTGAACTTGGTCGTAAGTTCTAGGTGCGTTGCATCGCCGTGCTTGAGCAGTGTCACGGTCATACGCAGAGGCGGGGTGTCATCATTGGGGCTCCCGTCTGCGTTTGCAAACCCGTCGGTGATCACAAGTTTGTTTGGAGCCTGAACTTCCGTAAACTTCCACCAGCCACCTGCCTTTTCATCATCTGGCCCGGTCATGAAGTAGTTAGCTTCTTGACCTGCTACCAGGGTGAAATCATCAAATGTTGCTGGCCAGGTGGGTGGTCCCCACCATTTTTCTAGTTTGCGCGGGTCCGCCCACATGTCCCACACCTGTTCAACCGTTGCATCCAGCGCAACCACAATGGTCATGGACGCTTGCGGTCGGTTTTTCTTCACCTGAATTACTGACATCGGTGCCACCTACTTTCACAACTCGTATTGGGCGCGTGCTCAATACTTTTAGCCTGTGCCTGTTGGCGACAATCCGCAACCGCTATTCCCTCGCGAATCCGTCGATTCGGGTATCTTTTACCCCCTATTTAACGTTCTCGCGGGTAAAATATGCCCAAGTAGCAGATTCTAGACAGGTAGGTGCTCTAACAATGTGTCGTTTGGTACCCGCAGGTTTACTCCTTGCGTCCGTGAGCTTTCTTGCCGCTTGTTCAACGTCGCCCTTGGTCTGGTCCAACGGAACGGAAGTGATTACCGGGGTCTACGGGGACCGCCACTGCGAAACCCAAAACGTGCAGTTCCTGAACCTCGACGGTTCACAATTTGCCATGGATCCAGAACATCAGATGCCCACGGATGCCATTGACGGGACCTTTGAATCGGATGCAACGCTTCCCGCCGCTGCGACGGACTCAGGATTTAGATCCGGGACCAAAGAGCTGTGGCAGGTACCCGATGCCTCAGCAATCTTCGTAGTCGACGCGGAGGCAACCGAACGGTGGCCCGCGGTCGCACCAAACTACGGTTGCGACTAGTCTGCCGCGCGAGTCCGTCGAATCGGGTATCTTTTACCCCCTATTTGACGTTCTCGCGGTCAGGAAACATGGGCAGGAATCGTTTGATCACTCGGTTCAGGGGATAATTCATGACTATGACCGGTTCGAGTGCCACTTCCCTACCAATCTTGACCACCCACAAGGTGTATCTACCCAAGTCAGTCAGGGCTGCAGCTCTGGTGTTGGCCATTGGGCTGTGCTACGCGGTGACGTTATTGGTCATCGAGGCCGAGGGGTCCAAGGCCTACCAACTGTTGCTCGCCTACGTTTTCCCACTCATGTTTGTCCCGTTCTTTTTTGCAGCGCACCGGGTACAGATCTATTGCGACCGTATTCGCCTAAGTTTCATCCCCCTATTGCGCATAACCATTTTGACCGCCAACATCACCTACTGGTCTACGCCGTCCCAGCCCGTCGAACTCCTAGGCCTAAACATGCGAGGACTGCGGCATGTGCCACGCGTGGGCACCCGGTTTGCAAATCAGGGTGGAACTTCATTGGTAATCCACACTTCCAAGCCACAGCGTTTTCAAATAGTTCTTGCCAATGACAGTGAAACAGCCGAGGTCAGGCAACTCTTAAGTTCCTTACTGCCAATTCCTCCCGGGGAGCAGCGCCTTCCGTAGCGCGGGGCCGTTACCCGTGGTTACCGTGGTTTTCTTTGGGTAACAAAGCATCAAACTGCGGACCGCGTTGGTCTCAACTTTAAAGACCGGCTAGATTTATGACTATTAGAGTATGTCCCACGGATAGAACAGGAACCGAACATGTTGCGCACTTGTTGTCACAGCACCGCCACCGTTCAGTCCCTGGGCGTTGCTTGTTGACCTTCACAGCAACCTTTTTCTGAGCGAGGCGCCCGTTAGGGCCTCGCTTTTTTCATGCCCAATTCTCTGCACTCCACGATCAATCGCCGTGGCCGGGTGCTCACCTTTTACCCAACGCTCTGGCAGGGTTGCCTGCTCATGCCATAAAACTTCAGAAATTAGAGATATGCCAATCCTTCAGTCTCAAACCAGCGTTTCTCAGCTC